>DXHY01000078.1 GCA_019113175.1 Candidatus Eisenbergiella stercoravium
ATTTGATACCGTTTGTAGTTATTTGTTTTCTTACAAACAATCTATCCTGATGGCGAATCAACAGACATTTCTTATTACCGGAGTATCCCAAGCCGTACGGGCGGCTCAGATTATTTTGCAGATTGCGGTAATCGTCGTTTGGCAGAATTTTTATTTATATCTGGGATTACAAATGTGTACGCATCTTGTGACGAATCTGATTCTCTCATGGATAGTGGATAGAAAATATCCATTTGTGAGAAGTAACAGGGAAGGATTCCCGCAACCTGAGGAGCGAAGAAAAATCTATCGCCATATCGCTTCCATGGCTTCCCATAAATTAGGGGCGGTACTGGTATCTCATACGGATAATTTGATTATTTCCGCCTTTGTCGGTCTGGTGACTGTTGGAATCTATTCCAATTATCAAATGGTTCTAAACAGTGTCAAACAGCTGATGTCTTATATATATGGATCCTTTACAGCGGGAATTGGAAATCTGGCGGCGGGCTCGGACAGAAATAGACTTTTGGAAATCCACAGAAGTCTGAATCTGTTAATGTCAATGATTTATGGCTATCTGGCTGTCTGCCTATTCTTTTTATTTAACCCGTTTATCGCGTTATTTTTTGGCGAAGAGTACATTTTGACAGTTGCTGTGACAGGATTGATCGTTTTGGATTTCTATCTGCACGGAATGCGGCAGATGACGCTGCGTTTTCGTGACAGTATGGGATTATATTGGTACGACCGTTATAAGCCTGCTGTAGAAATTTTTCTGAATCTTACGATTTCCATCGCCTTGGTACGGCGTTATGAAATTGCGGGAGTTATTGCGGGAACGGTCATCAGCTCATTACTGACAAATTTCTGGATTGAGCCATTCGTTTTTATGAAATATGGAGTAGGGGGAAGATGGAAAAAAAATCTGTTGGATTATTTCCAGCGGTATGGGGTATCTGTCGGTATTGTCGTTGGAGACGGGATTCTTTTGTGGATTTTGTTCCAGCCGATTTCATCATTCACATATTGGGGATTTGTTTGTATGGCCATTTTATGCACGGTTGTTTATGCCGGCACCGTTTTCCTGGTATATCATCGAACTGCTGAATGGAAAATCCTGCTGGAAAAAGGAAAAAGTCAGATGAACAGCTTTTTTCGAAAGCATGGAGAAGTACATCATGAATGAATGCGAAAACAAAAATTTTGCGCTGATTGACTATATAAAATTGCTGATGGCTTTTGTTGTCCTGACTTACCATTGTAGGCCGTGGGATGACTTTCAGGCGGAAGGAGCTGGAAAGCTTATCAGTGTGCTGACGGCATTGGCTGTTGCTTTTTTTTTCATAGCCTCCGGTTTTTTCCTTTTCCTGAAAATTGAGATTCCTCTTACAAAGGCTGGAGAGAAGCGGTTGAAAAAATTTATTATCAGGACAGTCCGGCTGTATCTGTTCTGGAGCCTGATTTATCTCCCGTTTGCTGTTTATGGAGAGTTTGCAGTGTATGGAGAAAGTATTCCGAAAGCCATAGTCAAGATACTCAGAGGTATATTATTGCTTGGAAGGAACTATCTGTCTTGGCAGCTGTGGTATTTGCCGGCTTTAGCGGTTGCAGCGGGAATCCTTCTTTTGGCATTGCGGGTAGGTCTGTCAGAGAAGAAAATATTGTTGCTTGCTACTCTGTTTTTCCTGACCGGAAGATGGCTGGATGTTGTACAGGAAAGCGGGATGCCTGCAGGAATAGTGGTCAGGCTGTACTTTTTTATTTTTGATAGTACCAGTAATGGAGTATTTGTAGGTTTCTTTTATGTCTGTCTCGGAATGTGCATGGCGAAATATCGTTTTGTGAAGAAAAGATGGGTAGGACAAAAAATTTGGGCTACTGTTGCTTTAGGAGTAGCTGCTTTTTTCCTATACCAGTATTATCTGATCGCTTCTCTGTTTATTGCAGGAGCTGCTGCGGTGTTGTTTGAAACGATAGTAGGAATAGAGGTCAAAACGAGCAGAATGTCTTATCTGGCAAGACGCGCCAGCAGGAACATATATCTGATTCATATGTTTTTCTATGGAATTTATTTGATTTTTTTTAGAACTGGAGAAGGAAAGAATCTGCTGGCCTATTTGTTCACTCTAACCGGGACGATGATCTATGTTGGTGTAATGGAAGCGGTAAGACGGATCAGCCGTAGAAGGGAAATGAGAACAATATGATATTAATAGAAAATCTGAAGAAGTGGAAAAAGGAAAGGGAATGGGAAAATGCATTCTATCTGCGTAAAGGCGAAGAAAGAGTTTCTGTGACTTATGGACAGTGGATTAGTGATCTATGCTGTCTGGCCTGCAGGCTAATGGAGAGGGGAATACAGAACAAGAATATTGCAATTGTCCTGCCAAACTGTTATGAGTGGTTTGTTGCCTTCTACGGGATTATTCTGTCAGGAAATGTGGCAGTTCCCGTAAATAGGGAACTGGGAAATGTAGAACTGGAAAGAATATTTGACCAGATGAACATTCATACCATTTTTACAAACTCTGCAGGTATGATGGAGACAGGGGAAATAGTTTGTCAAGAGCGGCATGTGGAGAATCTTTCGAAGTGGCTGTCAGAAGAACGGAAAGGACTCAGGAAGACAGAAGAAAGGATTGAATGGCTGGAAGATCAGGGACGGATCCCCGAAGATGATGCGACGGCATTCATGCTGCTTTCTTCAGGAACCAGCGGGATAAGCAAAGGAGTTATGTTGAGTCTGAACAATTTGTTTTCTATGCATGGAGATTTTCCGTGGAAGGAGAAATTGAATATATTTTTAGTTTCGCTTCCTTTGCATCATGTTGCGGCTGTCCAGCTGACGCTGATGTTTCTTGCACGTGGCACTATATTGGCAATCTGCGAAAGCGCAAAATATCTGATAAGAGATTTGCTTTTTTTCCGCCCTCAGATAATGAGTGTAGTGCCTCTGCAACTTGATTTTATTGCAGGACGGGTCCAAAAGGGGAGAGAAGAAGCAGAGATTTTGAGAGAACATACGAAATATATCCTCAGTCTGGGAGCGCCGCTTATGGATGAACATGAGGAGGTATTCAGTAAGATAAATGTTGCCGTGTTGAATACATATGGGCTGACAGAAGTGACTGGAGCAATAACAGAATGGTTTCCACACAGGAAAGGAAGCATTGGGAGAGTTTCTCGGGTAAACGCATATAAACTTGAAATGGGAGAAATTGCGATAAAAGGACCGTCGGTGATGAAGGGATACTATAGAAATGATAAAGAAACTGCAAAAATACTGCGGAACGGTTGGCTGTATACTGGTGATATCGCGCGAGAGGATGAGGAAGGCTTCTTGTATTTGACTGGGAGAAAGAAAAATACAATTATTTTGTCCAATGGAGAAAATGTTAGTCCAGAGGAGCTGGAACAGAGGGCAGTTCGATGCCCCCTGATTACGGAAATAATTATATTTGCGAGGGATAGCGTGATTCAGGCGGAGATTTATCTGAAGGAAGATGATCAGAAAAACAGAGAGATTGTGGAAGCATATATAGCAGAAATGAATGAGACGATGCCTTTATATAGGCAAATCAGGAGAGTTTTTTTTCGGAAAACTCCTTTTGAGAAAACTGGGAGTGGAAAAATAAAGAGGTTTCTGTTGGAGCAGGAGAATGAAAAGGATTAACTGGAAAAAAATAGTGAGGCGGGCAGTAGCGGTAACAGGAGCTTTTTTCGTTGCCAACCTGATATGTGCCGGCTATTATTTTATGCCGGGCTGGCTGGAAAGAGAGGGAGGAGCTACGTCAGCTGTATGGCGGCCTGGGGGGATGATCAGCCAAAGAGTGGAGGGATGTGGCGTTCACACGGTGGACAGTAACGGCTATGTAAATCCGAATATTCCCATGAAGGATAATGATTATATTTTGGTTTTGGGATCTTCACATACAATGGCAATAGAGGTTCCTATGGGGAAAAAATATGTGTCCCTTTTGAATGAATGGCTTTCTGAAGACGGAGAACTTAGAGTATATAATATGGCACAGCATGGTCATATGTTCCCGGAACTTGTAGCGGGATTTGGCGCAGCGGTTGAAGAATTTCCGAATTCTTCGGTTGTTATATTGGAGATCAACGCCACCCTTTTTTCGCAGAACTCTTTAGAAGCTGCATTAGATCAAAGAATGTTTGGCCGGGAAGAGAGCGGAGCTATGCGATGGGAGAGTGCTTCATTTTTTGAACGGCTGTCGGTAGTGGCTAAAGAAATGCTGCCGTTTGTCAGCTACTGGAAGGACAAACAATTACCGTTTATGATACCTGACTTTGGCGGTGCATTTGGTATTGTTCCGAATAAAGAACAGGAGACAGAGAACTTGGAATTTGATGAGGCTACTTATAGAAGAATTTTGGAAGAGATTTTTGCAACGATGAAAGAGTGCTACCAGGGAGAGATCATCATCGTATATCATCCACCAGTAGAATTGAACGGTGATGGGATGAAACTAATAAGAGATCCGGCCCAAAAAGTATTTGAAGAGACCTGCCAGAGAAAAGGAATTTGTTTTCTGGATGTAGGAGACGCATTCCTGGAGGAATATGAACAAACATATGCGGTGCCATATGGGTTTTGTAACACGACAATGGGCGCAGGTCATCTGAACCAGACGGGACACAGGATTATGGCTGAAGAGCTGTACCAGTTACTGAAGAGAGGATAAAACCGTGGAGTTCGTTTCTGCTGCATTTTTATTCCTTTTTGTGATCACCTATCTACTCTGTAGAAAAATAAAGGATGAAAGAAAAAGGCATACCCTACTGCTGGGAGCTAGTTTTATATTTTGCGGATACTGGGATTTTCGCTTCCCCCTGTTTTTGGGGGGTCAGACAGCAGTTTTCTATATTCTCGGCCGGAAGATAGAAAGCGAGTCCAAGAAGAAAAAAAGAATATTTTTTCTTCTTGGACTTACCTTGGCAGTAGTAACGCTTGGTTATTTCAAATACCTGAATTTCTTTTTGGATTCTGTATATATGATAATAGGCTTTGGGCGGTTCGAAGGACTGAATATTGTTTTGCCCATAGGAATTTCATATTATACGCTTCAGGCTGTGAGTTATGTGACAGATATTTATAAAGGCAATATCCAGGCTGAGAAAAGCTGGATCAATGTTGCGCTTTATCTTACCTTTTTTCCGAAATTTCTCGCCGGCCCAATTGCCAGAACTAAGGATTTTTTTGCCCAGCTTCATGAACAGAAAAAAATGGATAATCAGGCATTGTGGGAGGGTTTCCAGATTTTTCTGTTTGGTTTGCTGAAAAAGACAGTGATTGCAGACAGGCTGGCAATAGGAGTGGATGCAGTATTTCAGGCTCCCGAGATATACAGTGGAGTTAGTATAGCATGTGCGGTGGTTCTATATGTCATCCAGCTTTACTGTGATTTTTCCGGGTATTCTGATATGGCGGTCGGAGTGGCAAGAGCCTTTGATTACCGACTGGAAAGGAACTTTAATCTTCCATATATTTCCAGGAATATGACGGAAATGTGGAAACGATGGCATATCAGTCTGTCTGGTTGGTTGATGGAATATGTATATATTCCTTTGGGCGGCAATCGAAAGGGAAAAGCGAGAACTTTTCTGAATCTGATGCTTGTGATGCTGTTGGGAGGTCTGTGGCATGGAGCAAGCTGGAATTTTATTCTCTGGGGAGCTGTTCAGGGTGCGGCGCTTTGTGTTCATAAAGCGTTGCGGTATAAAGAGGGCAGAAAAACGGAGAGGGACGGAAAGAAATACAGAAGTAGAATGACTGAAGGATTTTCCATCTGCTTGACATTTGGTTTCTGGTGTATCAGTTTTTTGCCTTTTCGAGCCTCCAGTCTGAAAGATACAGGAATTATGCTGATGAGAATTTTGACATGTGCAGATGGAATCAGCTATTTTTACACATATGGAGCGGCGTATTTGATCTTGGTGATGGCGGCTGTCATAGCAGCGTCCATTAAAAACGGAAAGGAAGGATTTTATATTCTGCTTCCGGCTCAGAAAACGATATCTTTTTTCTGGATCTTTCTGGTGATCTTTCTGATTCTTATCTTTTTTTATGGCGGAGACTCTGCATTTATTTATGCGCAGTTTTAGAGGAGAAAGGAATGAATATGATTCTGTTTTATGCAAACTATGCGGCGCCATATGAGGGTAACTTTATAGCGTCTCAAAGATCGCTGATCATCAGGTTGAAAGAAAAGGGATTTAATGTCCTGTTTATGCTTCCTCGTTCTGCATGTGACCTGACATGGGTGAACAAACTGGAAGAAGAAGTGCAGGTGGTCTATCTTCCGGATAAAAGATGGCAGAGAGTGAATGTCTTCCGCAGGATATTCCGCTCGTATCAGGTCATATTTATTCATGTGCACTTTTTGTCCGGCCCACAAAATGAGGAATTAAAAATAGGAATGCGTCTGGCAGGCAAACAGGTTCCAGTGATTCACCACTTCCATAATCACTATACCCCGGGAAAACATCCAGCCAAAAGAGAAATGAAGCGGTATTTCCTCAGGGGGGATTATCTGGTTGGATGTAGCCTGGGGGTAGCTGAGGGACTGAAGCAGGCGGGACTCAAAAATCCAATAGATTATGTAGAGAATGCGATTGATTTTGGACGACTCCCGGATGATAGAGCCGGAAATATGGATAAATATAGGGGAACGTTTCTGATATTTGGTTTTGAATATGAAAGAAAGGGAGTTGATCTCGCTGTAGAAGCCTGTGAAAAACTACGGAAAAAATATCCTGAGATCAAGTTAAACATCTGTTTGGCAGCGAACAGGAAATATGCGGAAAAAAAACTGAAGGAACATTTGGGTGAGATTCCTGGGTGGATAAATTTGTTACCGCCTACTGATAAGATCGGAAAATATTATCAGAAAGCTATGGCCTTTCTCTCACCAAGCAAAGAGGAAGGATTCTGTTATTCGGTAGTGGAAGCTGCTTATTGCGGTTGTGCTGTAATTGCAAGTAGAATATCCGGTCAGGACGGTATCCGGATTGCGCATTTGCGCTGGTGCAGACCGAATGATGTGGAAGACTTGGCATATAATATGGAAAAAATCATTCAAATGAGCGAAGAGGAGCAAAAAGAACTTGGAAAATGTCTGCACAGAGAGGCAAAAGAAAATTACTGCTTGGGAAAATGGGTAAAGGAAATGCTTCTGTATTACCAAAAGAATGGATTTCTTTAAAAATATGAATGTCCTTGCCTAAAGGGAGTGAAGGAAAAGTTTATTTTTTAGATGTAATAGTGTGTGTGAAAGTGTTAAAGATGCCTTGGAGACGTTTCCTCAGGTATATTATTTATGGAGAATACATATCATATCCCCCAGATAGTGGGTGATTCATATGGGGATAAAGGGAAGACTGAATGTTAAAAGCCTTGCTCCTGAGGGGATTTGGAAACTCCTAAAGGGGTTAATGGAAAGGAGCATCTTTTTGCCCCAGCCTTTCTTCAGCAATGATTTGCTTACGTGAACTGTTTAAAACCACATATTTTATGGAAAACTAAAAGATAGGAGTGTAACCCCAAATTATTTTATGGCGAGGGATAAAAATGGTGGAAACAGACAGATTAGACCTTGATTTCCTTCTCAGAGACAGCATTGACAATAATTTCCGGGGCTTCTCCATCCATTATCAGCCCCAGATCCGTACAAACTCCAGAACCCTGTACGGCGCCGAGGCGCTGGCCAGATGGAGTTGCTGGAAATATGGTGAGGTCTGCCCGGATGAATTCATTCCCTTACTGGAAGAAAACGGAAAAATTGTTGCGCTGGAGAAATGGATATTCAGAGAGGCCGCAAACCAGTGCAGAAAATGGCGGCAGATGTTGCCGGATTTCCGGATGAGCGTCAATTTTTCCTGCCGTTATCTGGAACAGACGGATATGGGCCTGTTTGCGCAGACGACGCTTGCGCGGCTCGGCCTTCCTTCCGAAAGCATGATTCTGGAGCTGACGGAATCCTGGCCCATGCACAATGGTCAGGCAAAGGAAGAAACGGTGCTTGGTCTGCAGAAAACGGGAATGAAGCTTGCCATGGATGATTTTGGCTCCGGATATTCTTCGCTTCTGTCCCTGCAGAAATTTCCCTTTCATCTGGTAAAAATTGATAAGGATTTCGTGAAGAGCGCAACGCGTAAAGACGGGCAGGCGGCTTTTGTTCCCTCTCTTACGCAGCTCTGCCACAGTCTGGGCCGGCAGGTCTGTCTGGAAGGAGTGGAGACGCAGGAAGAATATGAAGCGGTCCGGCAGCTGGGAATTGAGGTGATGCAGGGCTTTTACTTCGGACGTCCGGTACCCCCGGAAGAATTTGAGAAACTGTATTTGTGAACATTGTGTCAACCTTCGTGAAAATTCTTGAAAGCCTTTCCAGATTTTGCTATTATTGTATTAACAGACGGAGATTTTGGGTTATATCGGCTGATTTGTTTTTCATTATACTGCATAGTTACGCTCAGAAAGGAAATCTGTCATGCGAAATAACAGAAGCAGGCAAAGAAAGTTTACCAGGGGGGAGGTAAAACTCCCGGTTCAAAATCATCCTTTACGGAGGGCTGGCAGATGAACAGACCGCATATTCCCGCAGAGATGGAGCAGGACTTT
Source organism: Candidatus Eisenbergiella stercoravium (assembly GCA_019113175.1). GTDB lineage: Bacteria > Bacillota > Clostridia > Lachnospirales > Lachnospiraceae > Eisenbergiella > Eisenbergiella stercoravium. The sequence goes on from DXHY01000078.1 coordinate 8,621, forward strand.
ATAAAAGAGGCTGTCAGGGTAAACCGTGCTGTGATGACCGTGTTGAGCATTTTCGTGGTGTTTGTGGAATGCTTCAACATGATGAGGGTTCTGGTGCTTTCCGAGTCGGGGCTTCAGACAGTAAACAACAGAATTTATTTTGGATTCTATCTCGTTCTGTTCCTTGCGGCCTGTCTGTATCTGGCTGTGGACAGACGAAAATATGTGGCGCCGATATGGAGATACCGGTTTACTCTGATTGCCGGAAGCGTTTTTCTCCTGTGGCAGACACTGTTTAATATGTATGATCTGAGAAGTTCCGTTTCTTTGGGGAAAATAATGGCAGCCACAACTCTTGTGGCCTTCGCTGCGCTGGGAGTGATGAAACCGCTGTATGCGGCAGCAAATCTGATCCTGAATTTCGCACTCCTCATTCCCTGGCTGTTCGTGATTACCGGACATGACTCCGGCGTTCTGTTTAACTATGGCCTTACGGCAGTGACCTGTTTCATTATCTATTTTGTCCGTTTCCGGAATATCCGAACGCAGCTCCTGCAGAAAGAAGAAATTGCGGATATTGGGAGGCAGCTGGAAGAATCCAGAAAGCAGTTCCGTCTGAGCAGCGGACAGTATGAACTGATCCTGCAGAAAAGTCATCTGATCGCTTTTGAATGGAACGTGGAAAAGGGAGAAGCCAGATTTTCTCAGGAATGGACGAAGGTGTTCGGAAAGAGAAGTTTTATCCCAGACGCGGAGAAATTCATTCGTGAGGGCTGTTCACTGAAGCAGCAGCCGAAGACGGAAATTCTGCTCTGCATGGAAAATCTTCGTAATGGAATGCCCTATCAGAAAAGAGACCTCCTGCTTCCGGTGGCGGACGGATCTGAACGCTGGTTTGAACTTCATCTTGTGCTTCAGACCGGATGGGAAGGTATGCCGCAGTGCGGAATAGGTCTTCTCGTTGATATTATGGATCAGCGGCAGCGTATCGTCGAGCTGGAAAAGGAGCTTCAGAGGGATAATTTTACCAGACTTCTGAATAAAACCGCAATAGAGAGCTACGGAACCAGAAAGCTGGGCGAATTGCAGACTGGTGAGCGGATGTATATGCTTATTCTGGATATGGATAACTTTAAGCAGGTGAACGACAGCTATGGTCATCTCTGCGGCGATTATGTTTTATCAAAGGTGGCTGAACTGATGCGTAATCTGGCTCCGGAGGGGGCGAGGGTGGGAAGACTTGGCGGAGACGAGTTCGGGGCGATCCTTGCGACCGATCGGAAAGGTGAGATATTTCTTCAGTATGCACAGAAGCTGATTGACGGCATCAGGCAGATTCGGTGGAAAGACACGGATGTAGGAGCGGGAGGCAGTATCGGTATCGCGGTATCGAAACCGGGAGAAAATTCGTGGACGAAGCTTTACGGAGGGGCAGATCAGGCGCTGTATATGGCAAAACGTTCAGGGAAAAACCGTATATACTTAACCATGGGAAAACACGATGAACAGACCAGAAACGGATGAAACAATCATACAGAGGCGGACGAGAAGAATTACAATCACGGCGGTAGTGGTTTGTGCTGTTATACTTGCGGGAGGAAGTCTCATCTATGTGCTGCTTCAGAATATTTTAAACAGTACGACGGATTCCAGAATTATGACGGCATCGGAGGAATACAGAAATAATATCATCAGGCTGGTGGAAAGCGATATTCAGATTCTGCAGACGTTTGGAAGCTTTCTGGGAGAGGAAGACGTTGCGGATGAGGAAGCCTTTTCTGAAAAGCTGTATGAGGCAAATAAAAAGAATGATTTTCTGGGAATGGCCTATTTCGGAAGCGGTATCGGAATTATGACGGCGGTGAGAGGCGGCGTTGAAACCGGCGTGATTTTTGATACTCTGCCGGAAGAACTGAAGGAAGCGCTGGAGCGTGCCGGAAATGGTGAAATTGCCGTGTCGGATATTTATGACAGTGAAAATATGGGAGAGGATATGTTTGCTGTCTGTGTGCCGGTAATCATGAAAGAAAAAGTGATGGGTGTGATTGCTGCCGCAGACTCCGCTTCGCGTGTGGGCGGTCTGTTTTCAGAATATTTTTCTTCGGATGCTTACAGCTTTGTACATCTGGTCGGTAAGGACGGAGTGTTCCGGATCCGTTCCCGTGAAGGAAGCCTGTCCGTGGATGCTGAATCGGTGTTTGATAATCCGTACCTGGACGAAGAAACAGAAGAAAGCATGAAGGCCGCAATGCAGGACGGCGAAAGCGGTATGTATACGCTTCGGGTAAACGGTACAAGATATAAAATATATCTGGAACCGGTCGGAATCAACAACTGGTATCTTTTCTGCGTAAATACCATGAAGGAGGTTGTGGGATCCGCCTATTGGGTAATAACAGGGGCACAGGCGGCTTTCATTATAATTCTGGCGCTCTGCATTTTCATGATTTTTTTCGCCTTTCTGTTCGTCCGGAGCAACAGCAGACGACTTCTGCGGGCAGCTTATACGGACCCGATTACGGGAGGCTGTAATCTGTCAGGATTTTTGAAAAAACTGGACGACGCCTGCGGGCATGGAACACAGTTCAGTGTTGCTGCCCTGAATATGCACCAGTTTAAGTTCATAAACGAAATTTTCGGAAAAGAACAGGCAGACAGGCTGCTTGATTATATTGGAACGATTCTTCGGGATGAACTGGGAAAAGAGGAGTTCTTTGGCAGGGATACAGGGGACTATTTTTACCTTTTTCTGCTTGAAACTGCAAGGAATGAGGTGGAAATGAAGCTGCATAAAATCATGCGGAAAATCAAGCAGGCCCCATTCCTTGAGCGAAGCAGCTACCATGTACTGTTTTATTGCGGCGTAACGGATACGGAGGGGCAGGAAAGAGGAGGAGAGCTGCCTTCCCGCATGATGACACAGGTGATGTTCGCTCTGGATAAAGCAGGAGAAACCCGGCAGGATAACGTCTGGTTCTACGATATGCAGCTTCATGAAAAGGAGAAGCGGGAAAATTATATTGAAAGCCATATGCATCAGGCACTGGAAAAGGAAGAATTCCGCCTTTTCCTGCAGCCCAAGATGAATCTGCAGGACGGGAGCCTGGCGGGAGCGGAGGCGCTGGTGAGATGGATTACCGACGAGGGGAAAATGATGTTTCCAGGCGATTTCATTCCACTGTTTGAAAAAAACGGCTTCTGTGCCAGGCTGGACATGTATATGATGGAATGTGTCTGCCGGCATATCCATCAGTGGATCGAAGCGGGGGTACAGCCCATTCCCATTTCCGTCAATCAGTCCAAGCTGCTGTTTTATGAGGCGGACTATCCGAACAGGCTGAGAGAACTGGTTGCAGAGTATAATATTCCTGCCGGACTGGTTACACTGGAGATTCTGGAAGGGCTGGCAATCGGAAATGTGGAAGAATTAAATGAAAGAATTATGTTGCTGCAGAAGGAGGGCTTCCGTGTGTCGATGGATGATTTCGGCACAGGTTATTCCTCTCTGAATGTCATGGGCGCTCTGAAAATAGACGAGCTGAAGCTGGACAGAGCATTCCTGATGGAGATTTCTCACGAAAATAATTCCCGGCAGAGAGTTGTCATGGAAATGGTGATGGCTCTGACCCGCCGGCTTCAGATAGCGACCGTTGCGGAGGGTGTGGAGACGGAAGAAAATGAGGAGCTGATCCGGGAACTCGGCTGCGATATGGGCCAGGGCTATTATTACAGCCGGCCCATAAGCGCAGAGGATTTTGACAGGAAGTTTATGAAGATTACTCCACCTGCTTCAGACCGCTGATGTCCGAATTGATCATCATGGAGTAGTTGGTATAGTAGACCACGAAGCCGGGCTTTCCTCCGGCGGGCTTCTTCACGTTCTTTTTTTCTGTATAGTCCACTTCCACCTTTTCATTTCCACGGCCCTTGGAATAGTAGGCGGCAAGCCTTGCCGCGTCTTCAAAGGTGGCGTCGGGAAGCTCTTCTCCCCTGGACTTTACGATCACATGGGAGCCGGGGATTCCCTTGGCATGGAACCACCAGTCGCCGCCGGTGGCAAAGCGGAAGGTCAGCTCTTCGTTCTGGTAGTTATTTTTTCCCACATAAATGTCATAGCCGTCACCGCTTACATAGTGGAAGGGAACGCTGGTGATTTTCACCTTTTTCCCCCGGCCGGGGCCTTTTCTGCGGATGTAGCCGCTTTCGATCAGCTCCTCGCGGATCTGTACCAGATCCTCCTCCTTCTGCGCGATGTCCAGGGAGGTGCTGATGGATTCCAGGTGCTCCACCTCCGCCTTCGTCTCCAGCGTGAGATCAGAAAGCGCTTCGAAGGTACGCTTTAGCTTGTTGTACTTTTCAAAATACTTTTTCGCGTTTTCGCCGGTGGAGAGGGTGGGATCCAGCGGAATGGTGATGTCCTCTCCCGTATAGTAGTTGGGGCAGGTGAGAGACTTCGCGCCCGGTTCGGCGCTGTAGCCATAGGTGTTTAAAAGCTCTCCATACACCCGGTATTTGTCCCGTTTTTCCGTGTCCCGCATCTGCCTGATCTGCAGGTCGTATTTTTTTATATTCCGCTCCAGGGCGGTGGAAACGATTCGTCTGAGGTCTGAGGAGCGCTGGCGGATTCTGGTGACCGTATTTTTCTCCGCGTAATAATCCTCCAGAAGGGCGGAGATGGAGGCATAATCCTTTCGCAGCGCTGGCGGATAGGAAGTCAGGGTCAGGGCGGCGTACTCCGCCGGGACGGAAAGGCTCCGGTCGGATGAAGGGGCCTCCTGTGCGTCGGCGCCTCTGCTGCTACCTTCATAGACGATGCAGGGAGAAAAATGTTCCGTGCGCACTTCTTCCATCATGTGCGAAAAGGCCTCCCAAAGCGCCTGCCTCCCGTCCTCGTCCAGAGCGGCGGTGGACAGGTCCGCGTTTCCGCCCGCCCGGTAGCAGATTTCATGGGCGATGGCGGGAGACAGGCCGGTGAAGGAGGTATAGAGCGCCTTGAAGCAGGGCTGGGCGCCGGAAAATACCCGCTCCATGAACCGGGTCCGGTCTGTTTCCAGCGGATTTTCCTTGTCCTGGGTGTGGGGGATGAAATAATCCTTGCCGGGAAGCACCTCGCGGACGGAGCTGACCATGCCGGAAATGTGCTTGATGCTGTCGATGATTACGTTGTTTTCATCGCAGAAAATGATGTTGCTGTGCTTACCCATCAACTCCACGATGAGCCGCTTGGTGCGCAGATCTCCCATTTCGTCCAGATGCTCGATCTGAAAATTCAGAATCCGCTCCATGCCGGGCTGGGTGATGGAGAGAATCCTGCCGTTCTGGATATGTTTGCGCAGGAGCATACAGAAGTTGGGAGCAGTCATGGGGCTGGTTTTATTTTTTCCTGTGAGAAATGCGAGCGGGAGGGAAGCCGACGCGGACAGGGTGAGCCGGTACTGGCTGCTGTTGTTTTTTATGGTAAGAAGCAGCTCATCCGGCTCCGGCTGGGCGATTTTATAGAC
>DXHY01000079.1 GCA_019113175.1 Candidatus Eisenbergiella stercoravium
TTCCGGAGCGTAAGCGACGGGGCGAAGAGAAATCGCGAATGCGATTTCTCTTCTGCCATCAGAGCAATTTGTGACGCTCCGGCACAAATTGCCGTGTGAAAAATAAGCCATCGGGCTTATTTTTCACACTACACCCTGCCCGTGCGTCTGCAGCGTGGACAGGAACCTATATGATCTGACACGCAATTTGGTTTTACAAAGTAAACTTTTAATGCAAAATCATCTTCCCTCTGTTTCTTCTGATTCCGGTTGCCGGAAACGGCAAAACTTTATATAATAGTCCTGAAAAAATATGCCAGAGCCCGGCAGCTTCGGGATTCTGGCAGAAAAGGGGGAAAACATGTATCAGATCAGAAAAATCCAGTCCCGGCAGGAAATCGATTCCTGTGAACCGTTCCGCATCACCCATTACATGTGGAACAGCAAAAGAAGACCCGCAGTATCCGGAAAAATGGGGTACATACCGGGAGAGGGCTTCTATGTCCGTATGATCTGTGAAGAAGAAAATCCACTGGCCACCTATACGAATTATATGGATCCGGTCTGCAACGACAGCGCAATGGAGGTTTTTCTGGCGTTTCCGGAGGAAGGAGAACGCCTTGACAACAATGTGATGTATCTGAATTTTGAAGCAAATTCAAACGGCGCGCTGTATTCCGCTTATGGAAAAGGAAGAAAGGGCAGGAGTCCCATGCCTGAAGGGTATCTTCCGGAATGCGGCGTTCGGACAGAGGTGGAGAAGGACTGCTGGAGCCTGTCGTTCCTGATTCCTGAAGCGTATCTGAAGAAAGAATGCGGCGTTACGACGCTGGATGAAAATACAGAGATGTACTGCAATTTTTACAAGATTTCCGAAACGCCTGAAATTGAGCACTACGGCAGCTTTCATCTGATTGAGAATGAAACGCCGAATTTCCATCTTCCTCTTTATTTTGAACGGTGTCGGATTGGATGACGGGGGAAAAAGAGAGCCTGAGGAAGAATATCTATATCTTCAAGGCTCTCTTTTTCATGAATTCATATGCTCATGTATAAAGCCCATCGTCATACCCTCCATCCGTCTGTCCCCATTTTCCGAAAAGCCATGCCCTTCGTTCCGGAAGATTTCAAGCCGGGCATTGGGATACCGGGAGGCCGCCCATTCGCTGTAGGAAAGCGGCACCACATCATCCTCCGTCCCATGCATGATCAGAACATCCTTCGAAAAGGCTCCAATCTCCTCCTGGATGGAAAAGTCATGGATGGACTCGAAAAATACCCGGCCGAGCGGCATGCCCCAGTGATCCTGAGCGTCGGGAATTTCCTCCCGCGTGGGAAAACGTTTTTTCCAGTCGTCGGCGATGCAAAACGCAGGATAAAGCAGGATCAGCCCTCGGATGTCGCTGCCCCGTTCCTCCGCAGCCAGTGCGGAGACCATACCGCCCTGGCTTGCGCCGAACAGAAAAATATTTTCCGAATCCACGCATTCCCATGCCTTTACTTCATCCAGAACGGCATACAGATCCTCTTTTTCGGTGAAAAGCGTCATTTTCGTTGTGGGAAATCCGCTCTGATCCCTGAGGCTTCCACCGCAAAAGGTAAAGCAGACGGCTCCGATTCCATTTTCCGCAAAATACGCGGCAGAAGTATCAAAGTCTGTTTTGCAGCCGTTATAGCCATGACTGAAGAGGATGACCGGAAACCTGTGAGCGGCCTCCGGCCTGTAAAAAACAGCGTCAACGCATCTTCCGTGGTGGGGGATTTGAAATTCCTGAATCTGCATGATATTTTCTCCTTTTCCGGCAGAGGACTCGTCGCCGGAGGTTCTCTTACCTTATTATAATTATAATCTATTTTATCATTGGGGAAGAGCGTCTACAATACCTCGGCGGAGAACGGCAATTCCTCAGACCGTGTTGTGAAACATATTGTAGGTTCTGGCGCTTTTAAGAAACAAAGCACAGTCCAAATGAGGACAGAAAGCCTGGAATTTTACTTTCATGCCTGTTGGTCGTTATTTTCAATATAGCGTATCATACCCGCGCCGCTATGATCATCGGGCCTCATTTCAAATCCCAGTTTTTTATAGAACCCTTCTCTGCCCTTTGCGACCATGAGGCCGACTGTGGTAAAAGTTCCGGTGGAGGTGTGCAGGTAAATATACTGAAGCAGCCTTTTTACAATATTTTTCCCGATTCCCTTTCCCTGATACTCCGGAAGCACTGCCATGTCCTGAATATACCAGTACATGGCTCCATCCCCTACGAGCCGTCCCATTCCAACCGCTTTTTCCTCACAGAAGGCGGTCACGTTATAGAGGCCTGCCCGCAGGGCTGTTTCCGCCTGCGGAAGAGGTGTGGCGACACGGCCCACTGCGATGCGAAGCCGGATGAAATCTTCCGGACTCAGACAATTTTCCCTGTACTCTATATCCATATCTGTTATCCTTTCTCTACGGGTTTGCTTCTATAATATATTTTAATACTACTTTCCGCATAATAGTGTTGTCAATCCGGTATGGAAGATAAAAAGCGGGAATTCTGTTTTAAACCGTATCAGATGTAACGCCTGTGCGGTTCGATTCCGAACGCAGCTGAATCAGAGAGTCGTCCACGCGGGGGGGCGCCATGCGCAGCTCGAAGCCGCTGCGCGGCATCTCGCTTACGGGCTTCGCCCTATGTGAATATTTACCGAAAAACTGCTTCGCAAGCAAGCTTGCACGCAGCTTTTCGGTAAATATTCCCGCATGGCTCAACTTTCGAAAAATTTTTCCAAAATCCCCTTGCATTTTTCGGAAACACCCGGTATAATACTTCATGCTGTGACATGATAGCTGTGAAGCGTGAGGTTGCTGCCGCGAGGCAGGTTTTTCCGTGGAGCGAATGTCAAGAGGCCGGAACGTTGCCCGGCCGGGAAACCTGACGACAAGTCACTGTACAAACAATAAGGTCTGTAGATATACAGAAACAACCGATGTGAAAAGGTCCGAAAGAGGGTCTGATGAGCCCTGAAGTCGCAGAATGCGAGAGCGTTCAAGTATAGGACACACACGGGAGAGTGTACAGTCACCGCTTGTCGTACTTAAAAGAAAAGTGCGAAAAGGAGGCGACTTTTTTTATGGCAAATCAGGTGATGAGAATTACATTAAAAGCTTATGACCATCAGCTTGTTGATGCATCTGCCAAAAAAATCATCGAAACAGTAAAGAAGAACGGAGCACAGGTGAGCGGGCCCGTGCCGCTTCCCACCAAGAAGGAAGTGGTTACCATTCTGAGAGCGGTACACAAGTACAAAGACTCCAGAGAGCAGTTCGAGCAGAGAACCCACAAGAGACTGATCGACATCATCGCTCCCACAAACAAGACGGTTGATGCGCTGCAGAGGCTGGAGATGCCTGCCGGCGTTTACATCGACATCAAGATGAAGAACAAATAAAACCTCTACAAAGACGTATGAACAGCAAATCGCAAAGCGATTTGCCGAAGAATGCGGCACGCATTCTTCCCGCATTCTAAGTGGAAGCGATTTGCCGAAGAATGCATACCGCATTCTTCCCGCGCTTTGAACGGAAGCGGTTGGCGCAAACCGCGCGAGAGTTCTGTTCCGCTATGTAGAACACAAGGAGGTAAACATTCATGAACAAGGCAATTTTGGCTACTAAGGTCGGAATGACCCAGATTTTCACAGAAGACGGCACGCTGGTTCCGGTTACCGTTCTTCAGGCAGGTCCCTGCGTGGTGACGCAGATCAAGACCGTTGAGAACGACGGCTACAGCGCAGTGCAGGTCGGCTTCGCTGACAAGAAGGAAAGAATCGTCAACAGAGACAAGGGCGGAAAGAAAGAGGTCATTCACAGACACGGCGTGAACAAGGCGCTGAAGGGCCATTTCGATAAGGCTGGCGTTTCCTGCAAGAGATATGTTAGAGAGTTCAAGTTCGACAACGCATCCGAGTATGCGCTGGCACAGGAGATCAAGGCAGACATCTTCGCTGCAGGTGATAAGGTGGATGCAACCGCGATTTCCAAAGGTAAGGGATTCCAGGGCGCCATTAAGAGACATGGCCAGCACAGAGGCCCCATGGCTCACGGCTCCAAATTCCATCGTCATCAGGGTTCCAACGGAGCATGCTCCTCTCCGAGCCGCGTGTTCAAGGGAAAGGGAATGCCTGGACACATGGGCTGCGTAAGAGTTACCGTGCAGAATCTGGAAGTGGTAAGAGTTGACGCTGAACAGAATCTGCTTCTGGTAAAAGGTGCGGTGCCCGGCCCTAAGAAAGCACTGGTAACCATCAAAGAGACCACCAGAATGGATGCTTAAATTAGGGAAGAAAGGAGGAACTAACAACAATGGCTAACGTAGTTGTTTACAATATGGAAGGCAATGAAGTCGGAACCATCGAGTTAAGCGATGCAGTATTCGGCGTAGAAGTGAACGAACACCTGGTTCACATGGCAGTTGTTCAGCAGCTTGCCAATAACCGTCAGGGAACACAGAAAGCCAAGACCCGTTCCGAGGTATCCGGCGGCGGAAGAAAGCCCTGGAGACAGAAGGGAACCGGCCATGCGAGACAGGGATCAACCAGAGCTCCTCAGTGGACCGGCGGCGGAGTGGTTTTTGCTCCCGTTCCGAGAGATTATTCCTTCAAGCTGAACAAGAAGGAAAAGAGAGCTGCCCTGAAGTCCGCGCTGACCAGCAGGGTGCAGGCGAACAAGCTCATCGTTGTTGACGAGCTGAAGTTTGACGGAATCAAGACCAAGAGCTTCAAGCAGGTGATGGATAACCTGAAGGTGGAAAAGGGTCTTGTGGTCATTAACGAGAACGATGCAAATGTGGTACTGAGCGCCAGAAACCTTCCCACGATCAACACGACGCTGACCAGCACGCTGAACGTGTACGATGTGATGAAGGCCGGCACGGTTGTCCTGACGAAGGATGCCGTTAAGACGATCGAGGAGGTGTACGCATAATGGCTGATATTAAATATTATGATGTCATCCTCAAACCCGTCATCACTGAGAAGAGCATGGCAGGTATGGGAGATAAGAAATATACGTTCCTTGTTCATCCCGATGCGACCAAGAATCAGATCAAGGAAGCTGTGGAAAAGATGTTCGAGGGAACCAAGGTCAAGAGCGTAAATACGATGAACTGCGAAGGCAAGAACAGAAGACGCGGCATGGTGGTTGGAAAGACTGCCAGGACCAAGAAGGCAATTGTTGCCCTGACTGCTGACAGCAAGGAAATCGAAATTTTCGCAGGGCTGTAAGCCGGACCTGAAAGGAATATGAAGATGGACAGGGCGGACGCCCGACATTTTCATAAGCAGGAAACACACGGGACGGTTTAACGGTTCCGGTTTTCCGAATTAAGTGCAGATCAAGCACGACAATAAATGATAGAGAAAAGGAGAAAACATCATGGGAATTAAGACTTACAACCCATATACACCTTCCAGAAGAAACATGACTGGCTCCGATTTCGCTGAGATCACGAAGACGACTCCTGAGAAGAGCCTGTGCGTTTCCCTGAAGAAGAACGCCGGACGTAACAACCAGGGTAAGATCACCGTGAGACATCGCGGAGGCGGAAACAGAAGAAAATACAGAGTAATCGACTTTAAGAGATATAAGGATGATGTGCCTGCAACCGTAATCGGTATCGAGTACGATCCCAACAGAACGGCCAATATCGCCCTGATCTGCTATGCGGACGGCGAGAAGGCATATATCCTGGCTCCTGCAGGACTGAAGGATGGCATGAAGATCATGAATGGCCCTCACGCCGAAGTGAGAATCGGAAACTGCCTGCCTCTGTCCGAAATTCCCGTTGGTACACAGGTACACAACGTTGAGTTGTATCCCGGAAAGGGCGGCCAGCTGGTTCGTTCCGCCGGAAACAGCGCACAGCTGATGGCTAAGGAAGGCAAGTACGCGACTCTGAGACTTCCTTCCGGAGAAATGAGAATGGTTCCTCTTGTATGCCGCGCAACCGTAGGTGTTGTCGGAAATGCGGATCATAACCTGATCAACATCGGTAAGGCCGGACGTAAGCGCCACATGGGCATCCGTCCTACTGTCCGCGGTTCCGTCATGAACCCCAACGACCATCCGCATGGTGGTGGTGAAGGTAAGACCGGTATCGGACGTCCGGGCCCGAGCACTCCTTGGGGTAAGCCTGCACTCGGCTTGAAGACTCGTAAGAAGAAAAACAAATCCAACAAGCTGATTGTCAGAAGAAGAGACGGTAAGGCGATTAAATAAGGAGGAAAGAATCAATGGCTAGATCACTGAAAAAGGGACCGTTTGCAGATGCAAGCCTTCTCAAGAAAGTAGATGCAATGAATGCGGCCGGACAGAAGCAGGTTATCAAGACCTGGTCCCGCCGTTCCACAATCTTCCCGTCCTTTGTTGGACACACCATCGCTGTCCATGACGGAAGAAAACATGTGCCTGTATATATTACTGAGGATATGGTTGGACACAAGCTGGGCGAGTTCGTGGCAACCAGAACCTACAGAGGACATGGAAAAGACGAAAAGAAATCCAAGGTGAGGTAATTGAAAGGAGGTTTTATCCATGGCTAAGGGACATAGAACCCAGATTAAGAGAGAAAGAAATGCACAGAAAGATACAAGACCTTCTGCAAAGTTATCCTACGCAAGGGTTTCTGTACAGAAAGCATGCTTCGTACTGGATGCCATCAGAGGCAAGGACGTTACGACGGCACTGGCTATCCTGGAATACAACCCCAGATATGCTTCCAGCCTGATCAAGAAGCTTCTTGAGTCCGCGATTGCGAATGCGGAAAACAACAACGGCATGAACAGAGATAACCTTTACATCGCCGAGTGCTTCGCAAACAAGGGACCTACGATGAAGAGAATTCATCCCAGAGCACAGGGAAGGGCTTACAGGATCGAAAAGAGAATGAGCCACATCACTCTGGTGCTGGACGAGAAATAATCTGAGGAGGGAAATGCCTTTTCGCGGCGGCTGCCCGGGAAGCCGGGCACAGGACTGGGCGGACTGCCAGACCCGACAGGCCCCGCGGGGCAGAAATGAAAGGAGAAAATATGGGACAGAAAGTTAATCCTCATGGCCTGAGAGTCGGCGTTATCAAAGACTGGGATTCCAGATGGTATGCGGATGCTGAGTTTTCAGACTTTTTAGTAGAAGATTATAATATCAGAAAATTCTTAAAGAAAAAGCTTTACAGTGCCGGCGTTTCCAAGATTGAAATTGAGAGAGCGTCCGACAGAGTGAAGGTAATCCTTTATACGGCAAAGCCCGGCGTGGTAATCGGAAAGGGCGGCGCTGAGATCGAAGTGACCAGAAAAGAGCTTTCCAGGCTCACCGATAAGAAGGTCCTGATCGACATCAAGGAGATCAAGAGACCTGACAGAGATGCGCAGCTTGTTGCGGAGAACATTGCGCAGCAGCTTGAAAACCGCGTTTCCTTCAGAAGAGCGATGAAGTCCTGCATGGGAAGAACCATGAAGGCCGGCGCGCTCGGCATCAAGACCGCTGTGGCAGGCCGTCTGGGCGGAGCTGATATCGCACGTACCGAGTTCTACAGCGAGGGAACCATCCCGCTTCAGACGCTGAGAGCTGATATCGACTACGGATTTGCAGAAGCTGACACCACTTACGGAAAGCTGGGCGTCAAGGTTTGGATTTATAAGGGAGAAGTTCTTCCTGCGAAGGGAAACAGTGAAGGAAAGAAGACTTCACCGGAAGGGAGCGATAAATAATGTTAATGCCGAAGAGAGTAAAACGTCGTAAACAGTTCCGCGGTTCCATGGCAGGAAAGGCGACCCGCGGCAACACCATCACCTATGGCGAGTACGGTCTTGTGGCCACCGAGCCCTGCTGGATCAAGTCCAATCAGATTGAAGCTGCCCGTATCGCTCTTACCCGTTACACCAAGCGTACCGGTAAGGTATGGATCAAGATTTTCCCTGATAAGCCTGTAACGGCAAAGCCGGCTGAAACCCGTATGGGTTCCGGTAAGGGTACTCTGGAGTACTGGGTTGCAGTCGTAAAGCCTGGACGTGTTATGTTCGAAATCGCGGGCGTTCCTGAGGAATCCGCAAAAGAAGCATTACGTCTTGCTATGCATAAGCTTCCATGTAAATGTAAAATTGTTTCTAAAGCAGATTTGGAAGGCGGTGTATCAAATGAAAACTAAGCAGTATGTTGAAGATTTAAAGAAAAAATCCGACGCTGATCTGGCGCAGGAACTGGTAAACGCCAAAAAAGAACTTTTCAATTTGAGATTCCAGAACGCAACCAATCAGCTTGATAATACGGCAAGAATTAAAGAGGTAAGGAAGAACATCGCAAGAATCCAGACCCTCATTACTGAAAAGGCCAAGGCCGCTCAGTAAATTCCAGAAAGGAGCACATTGACGTGGAAGAAAGAAATCTGAGAAAAACACGTACTGGTAAAGTCGTGAGTAATAAGATGCAGAAAACCATCGTTGTGGCTGTTGAGGATCATGTAAAGCATCCCCTCTACGGCAAGATCGTGAAGAGAACCTACAAGCTGAAGGCGCATGACGAGAACAACGACTGCAAAATCGGCGATACCGTAAGAGTTATGGAAACAAGACCGCTCTCCAAGGATAAGAGATGGCGCCTTGTGGAAATCATCGAAAGAGCAAAATAATCGTAGCAGGATTGGAATAGCGGTTCCCGAAGTCACCGGCTGCCGTGCCGAGAGGTAAGGGAACTGGCGGAAGGAGAAATTAGCATGATTCAACAGGAAAGCAGACTGAAAGTTGCGGATAATACCGGTGCGAAAGAGCTCCTGTGCATCAGAGTTATGGGAGGCTCCACGAGAAGGTATGCCAATATCGGCGACATTATCGTTGCCACCGTCAAAGATGCAACACCAGGCGGCGTTGTAAAGAAAGGCGATGTTGTTAAGGCTGTGGTTGTCCGTACGGTAAAAGGCGCCCGTCGTAAAGACGGTTCTTATATCAAATTCGACGAGAACGCTGCTGTAATCATCAAGGACGACAAGACCCCCAGAGGAACCCGTATCTTTGGACCAGTAGCAAGAGAGCTTCGTGAGAAACAGTTCATGAGAATTGTATCTCTGGCTCCCGAAGTATTATAGGAGGTGCCTTATGTCAACGATGAAGATTAAGAAGGGCGATACCGTTAAGGTGATCGCCGGTAAGGATAAGGACAAGGAAGGCAAGGTCCTTTCCGTAGATAAGAAGAACGGCAGGGTTGTTGTGGAAGGCGTGAACATGGTAACCAAGCATGTAAAGCCCTCTGCTGCGAACCAGGACGGCGGAATTGTTCAGAAGGAAGCTGCGCTTGACGCATCCAACGTGATGTATGTGCATAACGGCAAGCCTACCAGAATCGGATTTAAGTTTGAAGACGGCAAAAAGGTTCGCTATGCAAAATCAACCGGCGACGTGATTGAATAATTCTAAGGAAGGAGGCCGTAAACGTGAGCAGACTGAAAGACTTATACAATGATCAGATTGTAGAAGCAATGACCAAGAAATTTGGTTATAAAAATATTATGGAAGTTCCGAAGCTGGATAAGATCGTCATCAACATGGGCGTTGGCGAGGCAAAGGATAATGCGAAGGCTCTGGAATCCGCTGTAAAGGACCTTGAAATCATCTCCGGTCAGCACGCAGTGCTTACCAGAGCGAAGAAGTCCGTAGCAAACTTCAAGATCAGAGAGGGCATGGCCATCGGCTGCAAGACCACTCTGCGCGGCGAGAAGATGTACGATTTCCTGGACCGCCTGGTTAACCTGGCGCTTCCCCGCGTACGTGACTTCAGAGGCGTAAATCCCGACGCGTTCGACGGAAGAGGAAACTACGCGCTGGGCATTAAGGAGCAGCTCATCTTCCCCGAAATCGAGTACGATAAGGTTGATAAGGTGAGAGGTATGGACGTTATCATCGTTACTACTGCAAAGACGGACGAAGAGGCACGCGAATTACTGAAACTGTTCAACATGCCTTTTGAGAAATAAGGAGGTTCATTCATGGCTAAGACAGCAATGAAGATTAAACAGCAGCGCAAACCCAAATTCTCCACCAGAGCGTATACCCGCTGTAAGATCTGCGGACGCCCTCACGCTGTTTTGAGAAAATACGGAATCTGCAGAATCTGCTTCCGTGAACTTGCATATAAGGGACAGATCCCCGGAGTAAAGAAGGCAAGCTGGTAAGAGCCGCCCGAAATCGGGAAGGCAGAATTTTGGTATAGAAAGAACAAGGAGGCAATTCTAATGACAATGAGCGATCCGATTGCAGATATGCTTACAAGAATCCGTAATGCCAATACTGCAAAACATGATACGGTAGATGTACCTTCATCCAAAATGAAGCTGGCGATTGCACAGATTCTGCTGGAGGAGGGATATATTAAGAAGTACGACATTCTGGATGACGGTCCGTTCAAGACCATCCACATCACCCTGAAGTACGGTGAGGATAAGAACCACAAGATCATCACCGGACTGAAGAGAATTTCCAAGCCCGGCCTTCGTGTGTATGCCGGAAAGGAAGAGCTTCCCAGGGTGCTCGGCGGACTGGGAATCGCCATCATTTCCACCAACCAGGGCGTTGTTACCGACAAGAAGGCGAGAGAGCTTCAGGTAGGCGGCGAGGTTCTGGCGTTTGTCTGGTAAGACAGACATGTCAGGTGAGCCGGAAAAAGGCTGCATGACAGACGGGTCTGATCAGACGGCGGAATGGCTCTGTCTGACAGGACAAAACCGAAAGCATCGAATGAAACAGGCTGCAGCAGTCGCCGGAGCGGGAGCTTTCCCGCTGGCGAGACGGGCAGCAATCATATAAAGGAGGTACGGGCATGTCACGTATAGGAAGAATGCCAATCGCGATTCCCGCAGGAGTGACTGTGGAAGTTGCAGAAAATAATAAAGTGACGGTTAAGGGTCCGAAGGGCACTCTCGAGAGAGTTCTCCCTTCTGAGATGGAAATCAAGGTGGAAGGAAACGAGGTTATCGTTTCCAGACCGAATGATCTGAAGAAAATGAAATCCCTGCACGGTCTGACCAGAACCCTGATCAACAACATGGTTGTGGGCGTTACCGAAGGCTATGAAAAGAAGCTGGAAGTAAACGGCGTAGGTTACAGGGCTGCGAAGGCCGGAAAGAAGCTGACCTTATCTCTGGGATATTCTCATCCCGTTGAGATGGAAGATCCGGAAGGCATCGAGACGGTTCTGGATGGCCAGAACGTGATTATCGTAAAGGGCATCGATAAGGAAAAAGTCGGACAGTTTGCCGCCGAGATCAGAGACAAGAGAAGACCGGAGCCTTATAAGGGCAAGGGTATCAAGTATGCGGATGAGACCATCAGACGCAAGGTTGGTAAGACCGGTAAGAAATAAGAGATAAGGAGAGTGTGAAAATGGTTAGTAAGAAATCGAGACAGGAAGTTCGCATGAACAAGCACAGAAGACTGCGTAACCGTTTCAGCGGCACACCTGAAAGACCGCGTCTTGCTGTGTTCAGAAGCAATAATCATATGTATGCTCAAATTATCGACGATACCGTTGGAAATACCCTGGTTGCTGCTTCCACCGTTGAAAAGGCGGTGAAGGCTGAGCTGGAAAAGACCAATGACGTTGACGCTGCAGCATATCTGGGAACTGTAATCGCCAAGAGAGCTCTGGAAAAGGGAATCAACACTGTTGTATTCGACAGAGGAGGCTTCATTTACCAGGGCAAGATCGCTGCGTTGGCTGAGGCGGCAAGAGAAGCCGGCCTTGAATTCTAAGGAAGGGAGAAAACGTCGTAAATGAGACATACAATCATTGACACAAGCAATCTGGAGCTTACTGAAAAAGTAGTTACCATCAAACGCGTAACCAAGGTTGTAAAGGGCGGACGTAACATGCGCTTTACGGCTCTGGTAGTAGTTGGTGACGGAGCAGGCCATGTGGGCGTTGGACTTGGTAAGGCTGCAGAAATCCCGGAAGCGATCCGCAAGGGAAAAGAAGATGCCGCCAAGAATCTGATCAGCGTTGCGCTGGATGAGAACAACAGTATCACCCATGAATTCCTTGGAAAGTTTGGCTCCTCAACCGTTCTTCTCAAGAAGGCTCCCGACGGAACCGGTATCATCGCCGGCGGCCCGGTTCGTATCGTATGCGAACTCGCGGGCATCAAGAACATCCGTACCAAGTCTCTTGGTTCCAACAACAAGCAGAACGTTGTGCTTGCTACGATCGAGGGACTGAGCCAGCTGAAGACTCCTGAAGAAGTGGCAGCTAACCGCGGAAAATCTGTTGACGAGGTTATGGCTTAAATGAGAAGAAGGGAATGACGGTTGTCATTCTGATAAGATTGGACTGCCGCTTCCGGCGGCAAAAGGAGGAGAAATGGCAGAGAAAATGTTGAAAATCACGCTGGTCAAATCCCCTATCGGTGCGGTTCCGAAGCACAGAGCTACCGTGACGGCCATGGGACTTACCAAAATGCATAAGACAGTTGAGCTGCCCGACAACGCATCCACAAGAGGCATGATTGCCCAGGTCGGATATATGCTCAAAGTAGAAGAAGCGTAAGGCAGGAGGTGTCAGGAATGGAATTATCAAATTTACAGCCTGCAGCCGGTTCCAAGCACAGCGATAACTTCAGAAGAGGCCGTGGACATGGTTCAGGAAACGGAAAGACTGCCGGTAAGGGACACAAGGGTCAAAAGGCCCGTTCCGGAGCTCCCAGACCCGGTTTTGAAGGCGGCCAGATGCCGCTGTACAGACGTATTCCCAAGAGAGGATTTACCAACAGGAATACGAAGGAAATCGTAGGCATTAACATCAGCGCTCTCGAGGTATTTGAGAACGGAACGACCGTTACCGTTGAGACCCTGATTGAAAAGGGTATCGTAAAAAATCCGAAAGATGGGGTAAAGATCCTCGGAAATGGAGAACTTACCAAAAAGCTCGATGTGAAGGCTGATGCATTCAGCGCATCCGCAAAGGAGAAGATCGAGGCACTTGGTGGAACTGCAGAGGTGATGTAATGCTTACAACACTTAAAAATGCCTTTAAAATGAGGGAACTGCGGAAGAAAATCCTCTTTACCCTGGCCATGCTGGTTGTGATCCGTCTCGGATCACAGCTGCCTGTGCCGGGCGTGGACAGGAGCTATTTCGCAAACTGGTTCGCCGCTCAGACAGGTGACGCTTTCAATTTCTTTGACGCCTTCACGGGCGGTTCATTTGAAAACATGTCCCTGTTTGCGCTGAATATCACCCCTTACATCACATCCTCCATCATCATTCAGCTTCTGACGATTGCGATTCCGAAGCTGGAGGAGATGCAGAAGGACGGTGAAGAGGGAAGAAAGAAGCTGACTGCGATTACGAGATACGTAACGGTCGGCCTTGCTTTGATTCAGTCCGCGGCCATGGCCATCGGCTTTGGCGGAAGCGGCCTTCTGGAAGAGTATAACGCCCTTAACGTGATTACGGTTATCGCTGCGCTTACCGCGGGAAGTGCATTCCTGATGTGGATCGGCGAACGGATTACGGAGAACGGTGTGGGCAACGGTATTTCCATCGTTCTGGTCATCAACATCATTTCCAGACTTCCGCAGGATTTCACCAGCCTGTTCCATCAGTTTGTGGCGGGTAAGCCGATTGCGACAGCAGTTCTCGCTGTGGCGATCATTCTGGCGGTTGTGATCGGAATGGTTATTCTGGTCATTATTCTGAATGATGCTACGAGAAAGATTCCCGTTCAGTATGCGAAGAAGGTTCAGGGCCGTAAGATGGTAGGCGGTCAGTCCACCAACATTCCTCTGAAGGTCAATACGGCGGGCGTTATTCCCGTTATCTTCGCTTCCTCCATCATGCAGTTTCCCGTGATCATCTGTTCCCTTCTGGGATACAGCGGAACCGGCGTATGGAGACATATTTTGAACGGTTTAAGCTCCAACAACTGGTGCAATCCCAGCCAGCCTGTGTATTCCATCGGTCTGGTTATATATATTGTACTGGTTATCTTCTTCGCTTATTTCTATACCTCAATCACCTTCAATCCGATTGAGATCGCAAATAATCTGAAGAAACAGGGCGGCTTTATTCCGGGTATTCGTCCTGGTAAGCCTACCAGCGATTATCTGAACAGAATTTTAAACTATGTCATCTTCATCGGAGCGTGCGGACTGACCATCGTATGTGTCATTCCCTTTATCTTTAACGGTGTTTTCGGCGCCAGCGTTTCCTTCGGCGGAACGAGCCTGATCATTATCGTCAGCGTGGTGCTTGAGACCATTAAGCAGATAGAGTCTCTGATGCTGGTGCGCAATTACAAGGGCTTCCTGAACGACTGAGGCAGCTTTTATAGGAAATACACGAGATTTGGGACAGAACGCAAGTTTTGTCCCAAAATGCGATAAGGAAGAGGACTGGTTTATGAAAATTATCATGCTTGGCGCGCCGGGAGCCGGAAAAGGTACTCAGGCGAAAATGATTGCGGAGAAGTACGGACTTCCCCACATCTCCACAGGAGATATTTTCCGGGCAAACATCAAGAACGGAACGGAGCTTGGAAAAGAAGCAAAGGAATACATGGATAAGGGACTGCTGGTTCCGGATGAGCTGACCGTAAGGCTGCTTCTGGACCGGGTGGCCCAGGATGACTGCAAAAACGGATATGTGCTGGATGGTTTCCCGAGAACGATTCCTCAGGCCGAGGTACTGGATGCAGAGCTTGCAAAGCTCGGCGAGATGGTGGACTACGCCATCAACGTGGATGTTCCGGATGAGAATATCGTGAAGAGAATGTCCGGACGCCGCGCCTGTCTGAACTGCGGAGCCACCTATCACATCGTGAGCATCCCTCCGAAGAAGGAAGGCATCTGTGATGTCTGCGGAAGCGAGCTGGTGCTTCGTGATGATGATAAGCCGGAAACCGTGCAGAACAGACTGAAGGTTTACCACGATCAGACACAGCCGCTGATTGATTTCTACGAGAAGAAGGGCGTGCTGAGGAGTGTGGATGGAACTCTTCCCATGGAAGAAGTGTTCACTGCAATTACGAAGATTCTCGGTTAAGGATGGGAAAGCTATGGCAGTAACCATTAAATCTGCAAGAGAAATCGAATATATGCGGGAGGCCGGACGGCTGCTTGCCGAGGTTCATGAAGAGCTCGGCGCCTTCATCCGTCCCGGCATCTCCACGCTGGATATCGACATGCTGGGCGAGAAACTGATCCGCAGCCGCGGCTGTGTGCCCAATTTCCTGAATTATAACGGGTATCCGGCTTCCATCTGTGTTTCAGTCAATGATGAAGTGGTTCATGGAATCCCCAATGCGGAGCGGATTCTGCAGGAAGGAGATATTGTCAGCCTGGACGCGGGCCTGATCTACAAGGGATATCATTCCGATGCGGCGAGAACCCATGCCGTGGGAGAGATCAGCGAAGAGGCGAAAAAGCTGATTCAGGTGACCAGACAGAGCTTTTTTGAGGGAATTAAAGCTGCGCGTGAGGGCAATCATCTTCATGATATTTCCGCTGCCATCGATGATTACGTGAGCACCTTCGGTTACGGCATTGTCCGTGATCTGGTCGGACACGGGATAGGAACCCATCTTCATGAGGATCCGCAGATTCCGAATTTCCGCCAGAAGAGAAAGGGCGTCAGGCTGCAGGCCGGCATGACGCTGGCGGTGGAACCCATGATCAATGCCGGTGGATGGCAGGTGGATTTTATGGATGACGGCTGGACGGTTGTCACCAGAGACCACTCCCTGTCTGCCCATTATGAAAATACGATTCTGATCACGGACGGGGAACCGGAAATCCTTACGGTGCTGTGATGGCATGGAGGTAATAATGAAGGGAAGACTGGCATTTTCAAAGGCAGGGCACGATAAGGGAAAGCTGTATCTCATCATCAGAGAAGAGGGTGAGCGGGTATGGCTCGCGGACGGAAGAACGCGCGGCGTGCTCAGTCCCAAGAAAAAGAACAGGAAGCACATTCAGCCTGCCGGACAGGAATTCTCGGAGGAAGAGGTTGATCTTTTCTTCGAGAAGCCTGCCTGGGCGGACAATCGGATCAGAGAGACGATAGACAGATTCCTCCGGCGTGAAATGGCGCAGGAAGACCGGACGGAATGCGAACAGCCATAAAGAAAGGAAGCAGAGTATGTCAAAAGCAGATGTAATCGAAATTGAAGGAACTGTTGTGGAAAAACTGCCCAACACCATGTTTCAGGTGGAACTGGAGAACGGACACAGAGTTCTCGCCCATATCAGCGGAAAACTGAGACAGAATTTCATCCGTATCCTCCCCGGAGACAAGGTGACTCTGGAACTGTCCCCCTATGATCTGTCCAAGGGACGCATTATCTGGAGAGATAAATAAAGCCTTTTTGGCATGCGGAAAAACAGGGGAATTTTTATTGAAAATTCCAAAAAATTTCCTTGCAAGCGCGGGGACCGCATGCTATAATGTAAAACGGTCTTTTTTGAAAGGAGGTTTGACATGAAGGTTAGATCATCAGTAAAACCGATTTGCGAAAAGTGCAAAGTCATCAAGAGAAAAGGAAGCATCAGGATCATCTGCGAGAATCCCAAGCATAAACAGCGGCAGGGATAATTTATCCCCGGGATAATCGACTTCATTCAGGCGGCATCAGTACCGTTGAAGAAAACGGTGCTTACAGATAATTGAACGTAATACAGCCCGGAAGGGGCGGATGCCTGCGGACGGATTTATGTAAGAACCTCCGGCAGGATTTACGGGAGATTACTTTTTGATACCGAAAATCAGGATGAGATTTTTGATGCATCCTCGGCATCTTCGGATGTCGAAGTATCGGAAAGGCCGGATTGATATCCGGCTGGAAAAGAGGCGGAGAGCGTATGTGCGGAAGGCATATGCGGAGGAGGCTGATTTTCCCAGTCAATTAGTAACTGATTGAAGAATGCATGGCTTGTTGCTGCAGCGTGCAGAAGCGGCATGGCCAGAGCGTTCGGAACAGCACAGAGGGCGATACGCCAGGAAGCGTGGAACAGACGCCGGGGCGTGCGTGCTGTGCTCGCTGTGCGTATGCGGTATTTCCCTTTTTCAGATTGGGAAAGGCAGGGGCGTTTTTAAAGACCGGACGCCCGCACGGCAGAGAAAGAAAAAACGGAGGAAAGACGTAAATGGCTCGTATTGCAGGTATTGACTTACCCAGAGAGAAACGTGTGGAAATCGGACTTACCTATATTTATGGTATCGGCAGACCCAGCGCAACGAAGATCTGCGCGCAGGCGAACGTAAATCCCGATACCCGTGTCAGAGAGCTGACCGATGATGAGGTAAGAAGGCTCAGCGCGGTGATCGATGAGACCATGGTGGTGGAAGGTGACCTGAGAAGAGAAATCGCTCTGAACATCAAGCGTCTCCAGGAAATCGGCTGCTACAGAGGAATCCGTCACAGAAAGGGACTTCCGGTTCGCGGACAGAACACCAAGAACAATGCAAGAACCAGAAAAGGCCCGAAGAGAACCGTTGCGAACAAGAAGAAATAAGAAGCAAAGGAATTGTTGAAAGGAAAGTAGGTTAGTTTAAATGGCGAAGAAAGTTGCGAAAAAAGTAACAAAGAAGCGTGTCAGAAAAAACGTTGAACGCGGACAGGCACATATTCAGTCTTCCTTCAATAACACGATTGTTACCCTGACGGATACTGAAGGAAATGCCATCAGCTGGGCGAGTGCCGGCGGTCTGGGATTCAGAGGTTCAAGGAAATCTACTCCTTATGCAGCACAGATGGCTGCGGAAACGGCTGCAAAGGCAGCTCTTCCTCACGGCTTAAAGAGCGTGGATGTTTTCGTTAAGGGACCCGGCTCAGGACGTGAGGCTGCAATCCGCGCACTGTCTGCCTGCGGTCTGGATGTGACCAGCATCAAGGATGTGACTCCCGTACCTCATAACGGATGCCGTCCTCCCAAACGCCGCAGAGTATAATTCTTCTGCTTATCAGCGGATAGGCTGAAATACGGGCGGCGTCTGATGCCGCCTGACAAAAGCGTTGGAAGAAAGCGCGCCCTCCCTGAGATGGTGGCAGCGTCTGATGAAGCTGTACAGATGGGGAAGCGCACTGTAAACAATATTTTGGAGAAGCGCCGGAAGGCGGCGCGACTCCTTTTTAAGAAAGGAGCCTGACATGGCAGTCAACAGAACACCAGTATTAAAGAGATGCAGAGCGCTCGGTCTTGAGCCCATGTACCTCGGATATGATAAGAAGTCCAACAGAACGAACGCGAGAGCGGGCAAGAAGGTCAGCGAGTACGGCCTGCAGCTGCGCGAGAAGCAGAAAGCAAAGTTCATCTATGGCGTGCTTGAGAAGCCTTTCAGAAATTATTATAAGAAGGCCGACAGAATGAAGGGCATGACCGGTGAAAACCTGATGCAGCTTCTGGAGAGCAGACTGGACAACGTTGCGTTCCGTATGGGATTTGCAAGAACCAGAAGAGAAGCAAGACAGATCGTTGGACACAAGCATCTGCTTGTAAACGGCAAGAAGGTAAATATCCCTTCCTATCTGGTAAAGGCCGGAGACGTGATTGAGCTTACCGAAAAGGCAAAGGGACTGCAGAGATACAAAGAGATCGTTGAAGTTACGGCAGGAAGACTGGTTCCGGAGTGGATGGACGTGGATCTTGAGAACTTCAAGGGAACGATCAAGGAACTTCCGACCAGAGAAATGATTGACGTACCGGTTGACGAGATGCTTATCGTCGAATTGTATTCCAAGTAATTTCAAGCGGCTGGCGTGAATGTTTCTTTTCAGAAACTTTTCGTTCGTAAAGGAGGGTATTTGCAGTGTTTGATTTTGAAAGACCCAATATTGAGGTTGCTGAGATCTCCGAAGACAAGAAGTACGGAAGATTTGTCGTAGAACCCCTGGAAAGAGGCTACGGCATCACGCTTGGCAACTCGCTGAGAAGGATCATGCTTTCTTCACTGCCGGGCGCTGCTGTCAGCCAGGTCAAGATTGAGGGCGTGCTGCATGAGTTCAGCTCCATCCCCGGTGTCAAGGAGGATGTGACTGAGATCATCATGAACATCAAGGATCTGGCGATCAGGAACAACAGCGAGACCAACGAACCCAAGACCGCTTATATTGAATTCGAGGGTGAAGGCGTAGTCAGAGCCTCAGATATCCAGGCGGACCAGGATATTGAGATCCTCAATCCCGATCTCGTCATCGCCACGCTGAGCGGCGGCAAGGAAAGCAAACTGTACATGGAGCTGACCATTACCAAGGGCCGCGGCTATGTCAGCGCGGAGAAGAACAAGAGCGAGGATCTGCCCATCGGTGTGATCGCGGTAGATTCCATTTATACTCCCGTTGAGAGAGTGAATATGACTGTGGACAACACCCGTGTCGGCCAGGTGACGGACTACGACAAGCTGACCCTGGATGTGTATACCAACGGAACGCTTGCGCCCGACGAGGCAGTCAGCCTCGCGGCCAAGGTGCTCAGCGAGCATCTGAGCCTTTTCATCGATCTGTCCGAGAATGCCAAGACTGCAGAGGTTATGGTGGAGAAGGAAGATGATGAGAAGGAAAAGGTGCTTGAGATGAGCATCGATGAACTGGAGCTTTCCGTTCGTTCCTACAATTGCCTGAAGCGCGCGGGCATCAATACGGTGGAAGAGCTGACGAACAAGACCCCTGAGGATATGATGAAGGTCCGCAATCTGGGCCGCAAATCTCTGGAAGAGGTTCTTGCGAAGTTAAAGGAGCTGGGCCTTCAGCTGAATCCCAGCGAAGAGGTGAACGTGTAAATTCCGCTCGTTTTCTGAACGAAGAAAAACGGAAATTCCGGACGGTATTTTACATGGAGAAGCAGAACCGGTAAGACCAAAGGGCACGGATTCTGTGGTTAGAAACTGGAAATCTGCACTCGGCGGATAAGACCAAAGGGCGCTGCCGGATGCACCAGCAAAGAAAGTGAGAATGGAAAAATGGCAAAGTACAGAAAATTGGGAAGAACCTCCAGCCAGAGAAAGGCTCTGCTGAGAGCTCAGGTAACCAACCTGCTCTATCATGGAAAGATCGTAACCACGGAAGCAAGAGCCAAGGAAGTCCGCAAGATTGCGGAAGGCATTATCGCCATGGGCGTTAAGGAAAAGGATAACTTCGAAACCGTAAAGGTTACCGCCAAGGTTCCCCGTAAGGACAAGGACGGCAAGAGAGTAAAGGAAGTTGTGGACGGCAAGAAGGTTACCGTTTATGACGAGGTCGAGAAGGAGATCAAAAAGGATCTGCCCAGCAGACTGCATGCAAGAAGACAGATGCTCAAGGTATTTTACCCTGTGACTGAGGTTCCTTCCACTCCTGCCGGACGTAAGAGAGGAACGAAGAAGGTCGATATGCCTGCAAAGGTATTCGATGAAATCGCTCCCAAGTATGTAGACCGCAAGGGCGGCTACACCCGCATCATCAAGATCGGCCAGAGAAAGGGCGACGGCGCAATGGAGGTTGTTCTGGAGCTGGTATAACCGGTTTTCGGAAAACTGTTTTTGCAGGAATAAAGCATACCTGTGTTTTACGCAGGATATAGAAAGCCTCCCGGCGGAAAGAAATTTCTGCCGGGAGGCTTTTTGTACGTCAGGATTTTCAGTCCGGATCTTTTTCCGGCTCCATCCAGCCGGAGAATTCCACAATGGTTTTGCGGGGCTCCGTGATGAATCCGCCGGATGAATCCGGGTACTGCATCCGGTATTCTCTCGGCGTCTGGTGGATAATGTCCTGAAAATGTCTGTTGAAGCTGGAAACGGAAGCGAAACCGACCATTTCCGAAATGGTCAGAATAGATTCCTCCGTTCCGCGGAGCAGATTACATGCCTTCATGATCCGTGTGCTGTTCAGATAGTTTAACGGGCTCATGTTCATTATTGAGTGAAAAACTCTTCGAAAATGTGTTGGACTCAGATGGCAAACCTCCGCCAGCTTTTCCATGGGAAACTGAGCGGCATAATTGTCCTCGATATAATTCAGGGCCGGAGCGATTACGAGAGCGTTTTCAGGTACGGAGTGTTTGGCTGGGGGGGGCGTTAAACTGGAGGATGCATTTTCATGCTCCTGAACCCGGTGCAGTTCAATGCAGAGAGCGAGCAGCAGACCGCGGACACACAGCTTGTAATTGGACCGCTCTGCATTCAGCTCATCAATAATATTCATGACAAGGGAATAAATCTGAGGAAATTCCTGTCTTGGAAGAATATGCCGCACATTCTGATAAGACGAAAATGACAGATCCGGTTCTCCCTCAGAATGAGGCATCATATCACGGAACATGATCTGCGGGTCCAGATACAGATAGGACCAGAGGCTTTCACTGCCCTTGTCAGACCAGGTTGTGTGCGGGATGTTCCGTGGGACACAGGTGACATCTCCGGCCTTAAAGCGGAGAGGATCACTGTAGAATTTCATGGTGCCGCTCCAGGAGTGACAGACGCCGATTTCCAGACAATTATGGAAATGCAGTCTGGAGCTGGGAATATCGGAAATCTTCCAGTGATCTCCCGTGAGCAGCAGAAGAGGAAAATCCACGGGAAGATAATAATTTCGGTACTCGGTCACAATATTTTTTGGTTTGGACATAAAGCTGACTCCTTTTTGTACTTACAGAAAAACGACCATACATTTCAGAAAAAACTTTAAATTTTATTCATAAAGTATTTACAAACCAGAAAACTGATTAAAAAATTTACCAAAACTTCATTTTGAAAAGGCAGTTTGATCAGAGCCAGAAAAGCGAATAAAGCAATATTGTCAAAATGGATCGGCATTTTTTACCTGTTTTCATGATAAATGGTTGTTATTGCGTAGTTTTGTGAGCTAATTGATTAGAAATAACATTTTGTTTATATCATAATAATACCATACACTTTATAGAAATGTACATACTGACAGAAAAACATTTCATTTCAAGAACTTTTATGTACAAAATTAGGAGGGAAAAAGTATGGCGAAAAGTAAATCTGGTGCGCCGCAGGCGCAGGTCCATACCACCTGGAAAAAAGCTTTCAGAAGAGACTGGCAGTTATACCTTCTCGTTCTGATCCCGCTGGTTACGGTTATTATATTTAACTATGCAGCGTATCCGGGACTGCGGATGGTGTTCATGGACTATAAGCCGGCCAGAGGCTATGATGGAAGTAAATGGGTCGGCATGGAAACTTTTCAGAAAATTTTTAAGGATAAGGATTTTCTGATTTCCCTGCGCAACTCTATTGTTTTTAACATTCTGGATCTGGCTCTGCAGTTCCCGATTCCGATTCTGCTGGCGCTGATGCTGAATGAACTGCGCTATGCGAGATTCAAGAAGGTGACGCAGACTATCCTGTATCTGCCTCACTTTCTTTCCTGGGTTATCGTCGGAAGCGTTGCCTATCAGATGTTCCGCCCTGAGAGCGGCACCATCAATCTGCTGCTGATGAACTGGGGAATCATTGACAAGGGAATTCCCTTCCTGACGGAAAAATGGCATTGGGCTGTAACCTATCTTCTTATTGGTGTATGGCAGACTATGGGATGGGGAACCATCATTTATCTGGCGGCTATTACCGGAATCAGCGGAGAGCTGTATGAGGCAGCCATGATTGACGGCGCCGGCCGATGGAAGAGAATGTGGTATATTACACTTCCGGGTATTAAGGGTACGGCGGTAACACTGCTGATCATGAACCTGGGCAAGGTGATGAACAGTAACCTGGAACGTCTGCAGGCTTTTGCAAACAGCCAGGTAAGAGACTTCGAGTATCAGCTCGCCGTATATATTTATGAAAAGGGTCTGAACAGCGGACAGTTCAGTAAGGCAACTGCCGTAGGATTGTTCCAGTCCCTGGTGGGCCTGTTCCTGGTGCTGGCATCCGACCGGGTGGCCAAGGCACTGGGTGAAGACGGACTGCTGTAAAGGAGGCGGCACGGACTGCTGCTTTGTGAAACAACAATGCTGCCGGCGGCAGCAATTAAGAGGTGAAACAAATGGCAAAGAATAAAAAGAATATATCCCGTGAAGCAGAAGCCTCCGAAGGCAACCGGGCCATAAACAAGTTCCGGATCGGCGATGCGGTCATGATGGCCGTAATCGTGATTCTGTGCCTTACCTGTGTGCTTCCCTTCATTAATCTGGCTGCAAAGTCCATTTCCAGCAACTCGGCGGTGCTTTCCAGATCTGTATTTCTGATCCCGAAGGAAATCACCCTGGATGCATACGCGTCTCTGTTCAGAGACGGAAGCATGGTATACGCCATGGGCTACAGCGTGGTGGTAACTGCAATCTTTACTCTGCTCGGAATGATCGTCTGCACCTGTGCAGCCTATCCTCTTTCCAAGAGAAGGCTGAAAGGCCGCAGCGTGCTGACATTCCTGCTGATGTTCCCCATGTACTTTTCCGCAGGACTGATTCCTACCTATCTGCTGATGAAAGATCTTCATCTGCTGGATAACATGTGGGTTCTGATTCTGCCGCTGATTTATTCGCCCTACAACATGCTGATCATGAAAACATATTTACAGTCCAGCATTCCGGACAGCCTTGAGGAGTCTGCATTCCTGGATGGAGCGAGCAATTTCCAGATCCTGTGGAAGATCGTGATGCCGCTGTCGAAGCCCATCATCGCGACGCTGTCTCTGTTCTATGCGGTAGGCCGCTGGAACTCCTACGCGGACAACATGTACTACATTCAGTCCAACTCGCTGAAAATGGCGCAGTACAGACTGTCACAGATGGTATCCTCCGCGGCGGAATCTCAGACTACGGCTCTGTCAGAGGCAGCGGCTGTTACCAGTACTCCTGAGGTGCTGCAGGCGGCGTCCATCATGTTCGTAACCATTCCGGTCATCTGTATTTATCCTTTCGTTCAGAAGTATTTTGTGAAGGGTGTTATGATCGGTGCTGTGAAGGGATGATGCCTTTTCCGGAATAACGGTAGTTTGCCGGAGGGCAACAACGGTTCTCCGGTTTCCATAAACTATAATCATTTATTTAAGAGGAGGAAAATTTATGAAGAAGAAATCTCTTCAGAAGGCACTCGCAATTGCGATTGCTGCAGTGATGTCTCTCGGAACTCTGGCAGGCTGCGGAAGCAGCGAGACCACTACGGAAAGCGCTGCTCCTGCTGAAACTACGGCAGAAAGCACTGCTGAGACCGCTGATGCTGCTGCGACGGAAGCCGCTTCCACTGAGGCCGCTGCTGCAGAAGGCGGCGGAATGGACACCTGGGAGCCCTTTGCTGAAAACGTGACTCTGCAGGTTCCTGTTTATGACAGAGGCGTGGAAGGCGTTCCGGATGTGGTGAACAATTACTGGACCCAGTGGATTCAGGAGAATTTCGGCGATCAGTGGAATGTAACTGTAGAGTTCGTTCCGATTACCCGTAACGATGTAATGACCGACTATGCTCTGCTGGCATCTGCCGGTACCCTTCCTACCATGCTCATGGAGTTTGACTATCCGAAGCTGGCACAGTGGGCCAACGAGGGATATCTTACTACCTTTGACATGAACGAGTTCGCATCTGTAGCTCCTACCTACTATAACAGAATGGTAGAGCTGAATCAGCTGCAGTACTCCACCATGGACGGAGATACCTATTTCGTATTCGCAGAAAGACCTTATTCCAATACCAGCTACAGCTGGCAGGTGTTCGTGCGTATGGACTGGCTGGAGCAGGTTGGCTATGATCATGTTCCTACTACCCGTGAAGAGTATCTGGATGCCATGCAGAAGATCATGGATGCGGGCATCTGCGAGCATCCCGGCGGAGGCAGCATGCTGACCGGACTTGGATCCGACCAGAACGATGCGTTCAGAACGATGCCTTTCGATGAGAAGGAGTGGGCTGTATATGGCGATTACAACATCGTAGCCATGAGCTGGGAGCCCAACAAGAAGCTGGTTCAGTATGCAAATGAAGAGTACAATCTGGGAATCACCAATCCTGAGTACTATGTAACTGATACCGAAACCGCGAAGGCGAATTTCGTAAACGGCGGACAGTATTCCTTCGGCGGATATATTTCCGGAAACGTTGACTTCCTGACTGCTTTCTATGAGCAGAACCCGGACGGCAAGCTGGCGATTCAGCCTGCTGACTATGTATACGGTGAGACTTCCGCATACCGTGCGGAGAATCCTTTCGGCATGATGGTCGGCTTCTCTTCCTCCGCATCCGAGGATGAAATTAAGGCAGCATGGATGTATCTGGAGTGGATGAGCCAGGAGGATGTTCTGTTCACCCTGCAGTGGGGCGTGGAAGGTGAGAACTACACCCTGGATGAAAGCGGAAATCCGGTAAGCGTAGGCGATTATAACGGAGATTACAAGCAGGGCTACAACAACAACGCTGACTATGTTGCTCCTGTAACAGCTTCCAGAGTACTGGGTGATCCGGAAGCGGATATCCGTGCAAGCTTCCCGACCGATCTTCCTCAGACCGAAGAGCTGGTACAGCAGATCCTTGACTTCTATAACACCCGTGTAGAGCAGGCTTCTGAAGGCCTTGCCATTGTACCCTGCATGTATGCTACGGTAATCGATGCAGAGTCCGAGTACAGAGATACCCTTGGTTCCCTGTACACCCAGTATCGTGACGAGCTGACCATGTGTGATCCCGCGGAGTTTGATTCCCTGTACGATCAGAGAGCTCAGGAATATCTGGATGCCGGATATCAGGAGATCATCGATGAGAGAACAGAAGCTTACGAAGCAGGCATGACCACCAAGCTGGCACAGTAAGAAATCAGGCAGTTATTTTCCCGATCCTCTGAAAGTGGATAAAGACCGGTAAGCAGCCGGGCGGGAATATCATGAATGAGAAAGCCCCCCGGCTCTGGTTGGGGGGCTTTTCTAAAAGGCAAAAACGGACCGGCAGGAAGCCGGAAAAGAGCGGATTATTCCGACTGAAAAATGCTTATTGCAGGATAGACAGCCAAACAGTATGATGAAGAAAAAAGATATGCCCCTTCTTTTATGATGAGAGGCGGGCGGAATGGAGGAAGTATGCTGAAGCTGGAGTACGATAAAAATCAGATCGAAGATGTGATTGACCGCATCGTACATAAAACCATGAATATGGATCTTACCTGGGACTGGCCCTGCGGTGTCGCCTATTATGGCGTCAGCGAGGCTTATGAAAAGACGGGAAAGGAAGAGTACCTGAATCTTTTAAAGGACAGGGTGGACGAGCTGATTGACCTCGGCCTTCCAAAGGTGTGGACGGTAAACGCCTGCGCCATGGGTCACTGTCTGATCACTCTGTATGAGGCGACAGGAGAGCAGCGTTACTGGGATATTGTGATGAGCAAGATCCATTATATCCAGCATGATGCGCTTCGTTTCGGCGACCATGTGCTGCAGCATACGGTATCCGCAAACAATGATTTCCCGGAACAGGCCTGGGCGGATACACTGTTCATGGCTGCATTCTTCCTGCTTCGTGTGGGTGTGAAGCTGAAAGATCAGGAGATGATTGACGATGCGCTGAACCAGTGGTACTGGCACATCAAGTATCTGCAGAATCCCGGAAATGGTCTGTATTATCATGGCTACAACAACATCACGAAGGACCACATGTCCGGCATCTACTGGGGCAGGGCAAATGCATGGGCTGCCTACACCATGTCGCAGGTGGGAGGAAGGCTTCCGGAATGCTATCTGTATCCCAAATACATGGATGTGGCAGGTTCCCTGAATGAACAGCTTTCCGCGCTGAAGGTGCTTCAGACAGAAAACGGTCTGTGGAGAACGGTGCTGGATGATCCGGAATCTTATGAGGAGATTTCCGCATCTGCGGGAATCGCAGCTGCCATGCTGGAGAGAGGAAATCCGCTTCACTCCAAATATATCAACAAGTCCATTAAGGGACTTCTTGCCAACGTCAGCGAGGACGGCAAGGTGATGAATGTATCAGGCGGAACCGCTGTCATGAAGGATATTGAAGGCTATCGCAATATCAGCAGGGACTGGATTCAGGGATGGGGCCAGGGACTGGCTCTCGCATTCTTCTCCAAACTGCTGGTATCCGATCAGATCGAGAAGGATGGTGCGCTGTAAATGAACGGAATATGCTTTCAGTTCGGAAGGGAAACGGCGAAGGATGGGGACTGCATTGTTTCCGTAATGGAGCCGTCCCTGTATACACAGCAGCAGGGCTGGGGCTTTGTGACGGAAAAGAACCGCAGAGAACAGGAGCTCCTGCGCCTTCCGGAGCTGAACTCCGGATTTGAGCCGGTCTGGTGGTATCAGGATGAGGATATTACGCGGCTGGAAATGGGAGAAGAAGGCTGCCGTCCTGTGGACAGCGAGGAAAGAGAATGGGAGAAGTCAGGCAGAAGACTGCCGCTTCTCTTCAAGGCGGACGTCAAAAAAGAAGGAAATTACCGGGTCAGTGTGAGCATGACCGGATGTTCGGAAAACGAGCAGGAGGTTTTTCTGTTTCTGGGCAGAAGACATCTGGCATGGAGAGGGACCCTGCAGCATGGACAGCGTCAGACGGTGGAGGGAATCGTAAATGTCTGTGACATTATTCCCAGAGGGAAAACGGAAGGCTGTCCGGATACCACGGTGGATATCGCCCTCATTGGACGGGGCGCAGCGCTTTCGGAGATACGGATTGAGCCTGTACAGTGCCCTGTGATCTATATCGGAGGAGATTCTACGGTGACCGATCAGAGCGCGGAATACCCTTATGCGCCAGGCGCAAGCTACAGCGGCTGGGGGCAGATGCTCTCCGCCTATCTGGACTGCCGGATCGCGGTTTCCAATCATGCCCATTCCGGCCTGACCACCGAAAGCTTCCGGGAGGAAGGTCACTATGCAATCCTGTACGACAGACTGAAGGCAGGTGATTATGTGCTGCTCCAGTTTGCTCACAACGACCAGAAGCTGGATCACCTGAAGGCGGAGGAAGGCTACCGGGAGAATCTGGACCGTTACATTTCCGAGATCCGGAAGAAAGGCGCCTATCCGATTCTGGTGACGCCCATTGCCCGGAATACCTGGAAGGGGCTGGATGGGACTTATAATGATCTGCTCTCAGAATATGCGGAGGCAGTGAAGCGGCTGGGAGCAGAGCGTCAGGTGCCGGTGATTGATCTGCATGCGGTCAGCAGGACGTTTGTTCTGATAAAGGGGCTGGAAGCAGCGAAACAGTGGTTTTATCCCGGTGATTTTACCCACAGCAATGATTATGGGGCCTACCAGGCCGCCGGATGGGTGGCGCAGGGACTGGCAGGGCTTGCAGAAGGGGCGGGACTTGATGGAGAACCAGAGCGCTCAGATGCGGCAAGCGCCGCGTCCTATGCCGCTCTCAGGGATTTCATCAATAAAGGCGGCTTCGGATACTGGGAGCCGGGAAATGACTGCCGTGCAGCTGTGCTTCCTGAGGAAATGAAAGGAAAGACTTCCCCTGTGGCAGAGGAGCTTTTTGCTGATCTGGAGCGGCCGGAGGATCCTCTGAAGCGGGCAGAAGCGCTGCCGATGATGATCCAGGCCCTGAAATTTTTCCCCACAAACGTGTATAATGATATGTTCGACGATGTGATCGGACACGAATGGTATGCGGGAGCGGTGGAATGTGCCTGGCAAAACGGGCTGATCCCTCCGGAGATGGCGGAGGAAAGAAAATTCCTTCCGGAAAAGGAAATCACGCTGGCAGAGTTTCTGACCATGCTGATGAACGGATTCCGAGGGAGGATGCAGACAAAGGAAACGGACTGGCCGGAGGCGGAGCAGGCACCCGGTTTTACCAGAAGGGCAGTGCGGGAGAGCGCAGCGCTTGGTCTGATTGATGAAAACGCGGATCTGAACGGCCCTGTGAAGCGGGGCGAGGCTGCGGAGATAATTCGTGAACTGGCACTTTGAGAAAAAGCGGCCATTGAGATGAGATTGGAGAAAAAGATGAGCGAAGAAAAGAAAAAAGGTTGTTTTACGCTGCCGGGAGAAGCGGGGTATGAGAAGCTGACTCTGGAAATGGCAGAAAAATGGGGAGCGGACGTAATCCGTGACAGTGACGGAACCGTTCTTTCCGATGAAATCCTGGATGCCGGCTACGGAATCTATTCCACCATCTGTATCATCCGGGACCATAATGAGTGGGCAAAGCAGAATCAGGACAAGCTGCAGCAGTGCTTCCTGATGACGGCTCCGCAGACGGCGGCAGAGGGGCCGCTTTCCATCCGCCTGATGGACGGATTTTTTGAAGAGCAGTTCCGTGTGAATGACAGTGAGCATGCAAGATCCTACTGGCAGGTTTATGACCGCACCACGGAGGAAGAGGTGCCGGCGGATGGATGGAGTTATGATGCGGAAAGCGGAAGTGTTACCATCGCTTCTCCTTCACCCTTCCATACTTATACGGTCAGCTTCATGGCTTACCGGATCTGGGAAGAAATTTCCATGTACAATCACACCACCAACAACTGGGATAAGGAGCACCTGATGCAGATCGATCCCATGTATCCGGAGACGAGAGAGTATCTGCTGGGCTGGATGAAGAACTGGTGTGAGACCCATCCGGCGACCACGGTAGTGCGCTTTACCTCCATGTTCTATAATTTTGTCTGGATCTGGGGAAGTGACGAGAGATGCCGCAACCTGTTTACGGACTGGGGTTCCTACGATTTCACTGTGAGCGAGCGGGCACTGGACGAGTTTGAGAAGAAATATGGCTATCGCATGACGGCCGAGGATTTCATCAATCAGGGAAAGCTGCATGTGACCCATATGCCCGGAAACAGGCGCAAGGCGGACTGGATGGAATTCATCAATGATTTTGTCATTTCCTTCGGTAAGCAGCTTGTTGATATGGTGCATTCCTACGGCAAGAAGGCCTATGTGTTCTATGATGACAGCTGGGTAGGAATTGAACCCTATAATGGAAGATTTCAGGAGTTCGGCTTTGACGGCCTGATCAAATGTGTATTTTCCGGTTATGAGGCGAGACTGTGCGCCGGCGTGAAGGTGGATACCCATGAGCTGCGCCTGCACCCTTACCTGTTCCCGGTGGGACTGGGCGGAGCGCCCACCTTCATGGAGGGCGGAGATCCCACGCTGGAAGCGAAGAAATACTGGAACAGCGTGCGCCGCGCGCTGCTGCGTGAGCCTGTACAGAGAATCGGCCTTGGCGGATATCTGCACCTGGTACAGGATTTCCCGGATTTCTGCGACTATATCGAGCAGGTTGCGGATGAATTCCGCACGATTCTGGGCTTCCATGGAGAAGGCGCTCCCTACAGCATCCGTACAAAGGTAGCGGTGCTGCATTACTGGGGAAAGCTGCGTTCCTGGACTCTGTCCGGCCATTTCCATGAGACCTATATGAACGATCTGATCCACATCAACGAGGCTCTGTCCGGCCTGCCGGTGGATGTGAGCTTCATTAGCTTTGAGGATGTGAAGAACGGTGCGCTTGCCGATGTGGACGTAGTTATAAACGCCGGATTCGCGGGAAGCGCCTGGAGCGGCGGAGATGTCTGGAAGGATGCAGAAGTGGTGGAAAAGCTCACCCGCTTCGTTTATGAGGGAGGCACCTTCATCGGCGTGAACGAGCCCTCCGCAGTGGAAGGCTACGACACCTTCTTCCGTCTTGCCAATGTGCTCGGCGTGGACGAGGATACGGGAGCGAAGCTTTGTCACGGAAAATGGACCTTTGAAGTGGAGCGGGATGAAAAGCTCATGCCGGAAGGCAGCTTCGTGAAAAAGACCGGAGATTACAGGAAGGGCGTTCCTTACCTGACCGACGGAAAGGCGAAGGTGCTCGCTGCGGACGGAACCGTTCCCACCCTTACCGTGAACCGTTTCGGAAAGGGATACGGCATTTATCTGGCTTCCTTCGAAAAGACCATTGAAAACACCAGAATGCTGCTGAATCTGATCCGCATGGCAGGCGGAGAGCTGGAGAACGATCTGTATCTGACCGACAATGTCTATACGGAATGTGCTTACTATCCGGGAAGCGGCAAGCTGGTTGTGATCAACAACAGCGATCAGCCTCAGACGACCGGCGTACAGACGAAGAACGGCCGGGTGGAGGTTTCCCTGGAGCCCTATGCGACCAAAATGCTTGCGGTAGAAGGATAAATGGAATAAAATAGAAGCAGGAGCCTCAGCCGAAGTTCATTTTGGGCGCGGCCGGGGGAGCAGCTTGAAAGAAAAAAGAGGGATGTTCGCAAAGAGAATGTCCTTCTTTTTTCATGAAAATGCCGCCTTGCAGACGGCGCACGAACCGCCGGTTCGTGCTGGAAAGAGAGGGGTGTGAACCGTTGGTTCGTGCCGCAATTAAAGTGCCGCCCTTCGGCGGCAGGAAAGAGGTAGAAATGCAGGTAGGAATTCGTTTACACGACACAAAGGCGCTGCCGCTGCCACAGCGGCTGGCCGAGACGAGAGCGCAGGGCTTTTCCTGCGCACATGTGGCACTGGGAAAGGTGATTGAGGATTTCCCGATCAATAACGGTACGCTTACGCCGGGCTTTGCCATGTATTTAAGAAAGCTGTTTGCGGCGAATGATCTGGACATTGCGGTGCTTGGCTGCTATCTGAATCTGGCAAATCCCAATCAGAAGCAGCTGGAGGAGGCCATTGCAACCTATAAGGCACAGATTCGATTTGCTTCTCTGCTGGGAGCCGGCGTAGTGGGAACGGAGACGGGAACGCCCAATGAACAGTATGCCATTGACCCGAACAGCCGGACAGAGGAGGCGCTGACCACCTTCACCAGGAATCTGGACAGAGTGGTGGAGTATGCGGAGCATATGGGCGTGATTGTTGCCATTGAGCCGGTCATCCGTCATATTGTGTATGATGTGCATCGTGCCAGAAAGGTGCTTGACGCCATCCAGTCTCCTAACCTTCAGATCATTCTGGACCCGGTGAATCTGCTGGATAAGACCAATATTGCCGGTTATCATGATGTGATAAAGGAAGCCATCGACGTTCTGGGTGAGGATGTGGCAGTGGTTCATCTGAAGGATTTTGCAATAAAGGATGGAGAGGTAGAGGAGCTTGCTGTCGGACAGGGACAGATGGAATATGACGAGCTGGTCCGTTTCATGAAATACGACAAGCCCTACATCCATGCGACTCTGGAAAATACGGTGCCGGAAAATGCGGTGGCGGCGAGAGAATATATTCAGAAGCTGTGGGACGAGGCGTAACCCCCTGGGAGAACAGAAAACGGCACGAACCAGCGGTTCGTGCCGGAGGAGTGCATCGGGGGTGAGTTTGGAGCTGATACAATTTGGGACGGGCTACTCTGCCGCAGATTTTTTTCCTCCCACGGCGATTTTGGCAAGGTCGCCGGGGTTTTTCAGGAAACGCTGATATACGATCAGGTAGGAAGCGGTGGATACCAGGAAGCTGACGCCATCAGCCACGGGCTCGGCATAGAAAGCGCTTGCCGCACCGAAGGCGAAGGGCAGAAGGCAGGTGGCTCCAAAATACAGCGCTTTCCGGAAGAGGGACAGAGACAGGGAAAGCTTCGTCAGTCCCAGGGCGGTCAGGGAGTCCACAAAGGTGTACTGGAAGCTTAACGGGATGATCATCAGCGTGAAGGCACGGATGCCCCAGACAGAAAGCTCAATATATTCCGGATCGTTTGTGAAGATGCCGGCAAAAACGGAAGGCAGGAAGCGGGAAATCAGGAACATAACGGTGGTGAAGCCGATGCAGAGCAGAAGCACGCAGAGGACGATCCTCCGGATACGGGCCTGATTTCCCGCTCCGTAGTTGTAGCTGATCAGCGGCTGAGAGCCTCCCGTGATGCCCAGCATGGGCGAGGTGATCAGCAGCATGTAGCTCTGAACGATGGTCGCGCAGGTGATCAGCGTATCCCCGTAGCCCGGCCCGCCGTGGTACTGCAGCACCGCGTTCATCGCAATGATGATAATGCTGTCCGTGGCCAGAATCAGAAAGGGAGAGAAGCCCAGCGCAAAGATCCTTCCGGCAAGCTTTCTTTCCGGCCTTTTCAGATGAAGCGGGATGCTCATGCCCCTGCCTTTCAGCACGCAGAGCACGAAAATGCAGGACGAAAGCTGTGCCAGCACGGTCGCGACGGCGGCTCCGGCGATATTCATATGGAACAGGAAAATGAAAACCGGGTCCAGAATGATGTTGACGATGGCGCCGATCAGAGTGGTCACCATGCCCAGCATGGGATGGCCCTGAGCGGTGATAAAATAGTTCATCCCCATGGAAAGCAGGGCAAAAAAGGTGCCGCAGGTATAGATGGTCAGATAGGTGTCCGCATAGGGAAAGGACGCCTCGCTCGCGCCGAACCAGCCAAGCAGCAGATCCTTGGTGAGAAGGAACAGGACGGTCAGCACGGCGGAGAGGATGATGAGCAGGCTGAAGCAGTTTCCCAGAATGCGCTCTGCCTCCTTTTTGTCCCCCTGTCCCAGCCGCATGGAAAACAGGATGGAGCCTCCGATTCCCACCAGCGTGGCGAAGGAGGAAAGCAGCGTGATAATGGGGGCGCACACTCCCGCTCCCGCCAGGGAAATCGCGCCGATTTCCGGAATGTTTCCCACATAAATCCGGTCCACGATGCTGTAGAGCACATTCACGAACTGGGCGAACATGAATGGAATGGACACCCGCAGAACCAGAGAAGGCACGCTGTCCTTTCCGAAATCATTTACGTGTTTTATCTTTTGTCTGAGCATGGCTTTATATAGTCCTTTCAAATATAGATATCAAAAGCCAGATAATCGTACTCCTGTATACGCAGAAAATCAACAGGTATTTTTCTTGTATTTCCATCGGATTTCCAGTACAATAGGGAAGTAACAGTGATTGTAAACCCAAAAACAAAACAGGATAACAAATAGAATGAAGATTATAGAAGCATCCGGGCTTTCCTATGATTATGTAAGGCATGATGAGGAAGGAAATGAAGTGGGCGCCATCCGCGCGGTGGACGGCGTGAGCCTGCAGGTGGAGCAGGGAGAATTCATCGCTATTCTCGGCCACAACGGTTCCGGGAAAAGTACGCTGGCAAAGCATTTTAATGCGCTTCTCTGCCCGACAGAGGGAACCATCTGGGTGGACGGGATGGATACAAGGGAAGAGAAGAACGTCTGGGATATCCGTCAGACAGCCGGAATGGTTTTTCAGAATCCGGACAACCAGATCATCGGCCAGGTGGTGGAGGAGGACGTGGGTTTCGGACCGGAAAATATGGGCGTTCCCACGAAGGAAATCTGGGAGCGGGTGGAAGAGAGCCTGAAGGCTGTAGGCATGTATGAGTACCGAAAATTTTCTCCCAACAAGCTTTCCGGTGGACAGAAGCAGCGGGTTTCCATCGCCGGCGTGCTTGCCATGCACCCGAAGTGCATCGTGCTGGATGAGCCTACGGCCATGCTGGATCCCAGCGGAAGAAAAGAGGTGATCCGGGCGGCCCGCGCGCTGAACCAGGTGGAAAACGTGACGGTCATTCTGATTACCCACTACATGGAGGAGGTCATCCATGCGGACCGGGTTTTTGTGATGGATGACGGAAAGGTGGTTCTGTCCGGAACGCCTAGGGAGGTCTTTTCCCGTGTGGAGCAGCTGAAGAAGCTCCGGCTTGACGTGCCGCAGGTCACATTGCTTTCCTGGGAGCTGAAACAGAAGGGATTTCCGCTGCCGGACGGGATACTCACCACACAGGAGCTGAAGGAGGAACTGCAGAAATGTCAATCAGGCTGGAGCATGTAAATTACGTATACGGGGCGGACACGGAGCTGAGCGTGGCTGCGCTGAAGGATATCTGCCTGACGATTGAGGACGGAGAATTCATCGGTCTCATCGGGCATACCGGCTCCGGAAAGTCCACTCTGGTGCAGCATTTGAACGGCCTGATGAAGGCGACGGACGGAAACATTTATTATAATGGAAAGAATATTTACGAAAAAGGGTACAATCTGAAGGAGCTGCGCAGCCGGGTCGGCCTTGTTTTTCAGTATCCGGAATATCAGCTTTTTGAAATCGACGTGTTCACGGACGTCTGCTTCGGCCCGAAAAACCTGGGACTTTCCAGAGAAGAGGTGGAGGAGCGGGCGAAAAGGGCGCTGGAGCTTGTGGGGATTGGAGAGGAGTATTATAATCAGTCGCCCTTTGACCTGTCCGGCGGACAGAAAAGAAGGGTGGCAATCGCGGGCGTGCTTGCCATGAATCCGGATGTGCTGGTGCTGGACGAGCCTACCGCCGGGCTGGATCCAAGGGGACGGGACGAGATTCTGGGAGAGATCGCCGCATTGCGGGAAAAAACGGGAATGACGGTGGTCCTGGTTTCCCACAGCATGGAGGACGTGGCGAATTATGTGAGCCGTATCATCGTGATGAATCACGGAAGCGTCATGCTGGACGGGAAGCCCCGGGA
Organism: Candidatus Eisenbergiella stercoravium; assembly: GCA_019113175.1. Classification (GTDB taxonomy): domain Bacteria; phylum Bacillota; class Clostridia; order Lachnospirales; family Lachnospiraceae; genus Eisenbergiella; species Eisenbergiella stercoravium. The sequence goes on from DXHY01000079.1 coordinate 35,359, forward strand.
AGTATTTCATCACATAAAGGAGCTGGAGGCGGTAGGCCTCGCCGCGCCGCAGGTCACCTATATCATGCATACACTGAAGGATGCGGGGCTGGTGCGCAGTGCGGAGGCGACCACCCTTCCCGAGGCCGTGGACGCGATCTGTGAAGCGTTCGGCATGGAAAAACGCGGAGAGAATCGTCAGGACATGGAAGACAGTGGAACGGATCATCAAGGGACAGAAAAGGAAACGGACAGATGCTGAGAGACATTACCTTAGGACAATATTATCAGACGGAATCGGTGGTTCACAGGCTGGATCCCAGAGTGAAGCTGATCGCCACCATCGTGTTCATCATTTCGCTTTTTCTGGTGGACAGCTTTCCGGGCTATCTGATTGCAGGACTTTTTCTGGCTTTTGCCATAAAGCTGTCCCATGTACCCTTCAAATTCATGGTAAAGGGCATGAAGGCAATCCTGTTTCTTCTTATCTTTACTGTGATTTTTAACCTCTTCCTCACGCCGGGACAGCCGCTTGTTTCCATCTGGCGGCTGACCATCACTAAGGAAGGGCTGGAAACGGCGGTGAAAATGGCAATCCGCCTTTCCTTTCTGATCATCGGTTCCTCCGTCATGACGCTGACCACGACGCCGAACAACCTGACGGATGGAATGGAGAGCCTGATGAAGCCGCTTCGCAGGCTGCGCGTGCCGGTTCATGAAATCGCCATGATGATGTCCATCGCCCTGCGTTTTATTCCGATCCTGCTGGAAGAGACGGACAAGATCATGAAGGCGCAGATGGCGAGGGGAGCGGATTTTGACAGCGGAAACCTGATTCAGAAGGCGAAAAGCCTGGTGCCGCTTCTGGTGCCCCTGTTCATATCGGCGTTCCGCCGTGCCAGTGATCTGGCCATGGCGATGGAAGCGCGCTGCTACAGGGGAGGCGAGGGCAGGACGAAGATGAAGCCCCTGATTTACAAAAGGCGGGATCATCTCGCATTTTTCGTCCTGCTTCTTTATCTTGTTCTTGCAGTCGCTGTAGGGCGGATTCTGTTTTAAAGATGCAGAAAGGGTTATTTTCATGAGACGGATCATGCTGACGGTTGCCTATGACGGCACCCGCTACCATGGCTGGCAGAGACAGCCGGATAAAAACAGCATTGAGGATATTCTGGATCAGAGCCTTACGGATCTGACGAAGGAGCCGGTGCGGGTGATCGGGGCGAGCAGGACGGACGCGGGAGTTCATGCTCTTGGAAATGTGGCCGTTTTTGACACGCAGGCCCGCATGGGAGCGGACAAGTTCGCCTACGCCCTGAACCAGCGGCTTCCGGAGGACATCCGTATCCGCGCTTCCCGGGAGGTTCCTTCCGATTTTCATCCGAGAAAAACGGACAGTGTCAAAACCTATGAATACCATATCCTGAACGAGGAATTTCCCAATCCGGTGGAGCGTCTCTACAGCCATTTCTGTTATGTGCCTCTGGATGAGGGACGGATGCAGCGCGCGGCGGAATATCTGACGGGAGAGCATGATTTTCAGAGCTTCTGCAGCGCGGGCGCTCAGGTGGAGAGCACGGTGCGCACCATTTATGACTGCAGCGTGCGGCGGGAAGGAACGAAACTGACCATCCGGATTCAGGGAAACGGTTTTCTCTATAATATGGTACGAATCATTGCCGGAACCCTGATGGAGGCCGGACGGGGGAAATATCCGCCGGAGACGGTCCGGGATATTCTTGAAGCAGGGGACCGGAGGCTGGCCGGGCCAACCGCTCCGGCGCGGGGACTGATTCTTGTGTCCTATGAATTTCCGGCTCTGGAAGAATCTCATCCGGAGAGCGTTCCTGAAGGGCCAGACAGAGAGGACCGGTCCTGAAAGAGCCGGCGGGTGCGAATGAGGGTCTTTGAATAGTAACAAACCCCTTGAAAGTGCGGAAAATGATGAAAAAAATGGTTGACACACGCGGAAGCGTGGCCTATAATAATTCAGTGCGACAATGTTGGTAAATGCCTTACCAAAGCCCCGGAAAGGCATTTGACATAATCAGGCGGAGGCTCACTTCCCAGGGCTTTCGTAAAGGAAACAGTGTTTCAGAAACGTTCGATTCGATGGAGGTACGCAATGAAAACATTTATGGCTAATCCGGCTAAGATTGATAGAAAATGGTATGTTGTGGATGCGGAAGGCCAGACTCTCGGCCGCCTTGCATCTGAGGTTGCCAAGGTGCTCAGAGGAAAGAATAAACCGGAGTATACCCCTCATGTGGATACCGGAGATTATGTGATCGTAATCAATGCCGAGAAGGTGAAGGTTACCGGTAAGAAGATGGATCAGAAGGTTTACCATCATCATTCCGACTATGTAGGCGGCATGAAGGAAGTTACCCTGAAGGAGAAGATGGCGAAGAAGCCTGAGCAGGTAATCGAGCTTGCAGTAAAGGGCATGCTTCCGAAGGGACCCCTTGGAAGACAGATGTACACCAAGCTTCATGTATATGCGGGAAGCGAGCATAAGCATCAGGCGCAGAAGCCCGAAGTGCTGACATTTTAATCCAGGGATTCTAATAAGGAGGAAATAGGAAAATGGCTAACGCAGCAAGATATTATGGAACCGGAAGAAGAAAAAAATCTATCGCAAGAGTATATCTTACCCCCGGAAACGGAACCATTACTGTAAATAAGAGACCCATCGATGAGTATTTCGGACTTGAGACCCTGAAGGTGATCGTTCGTCAGCCTCTGGCAGCTACCGATACGGACGGAAAGTTCGATATCCTGGTGAATGTAAAGGGTGGCGGCTACACCGGACAGGCAGGCGCCATCAGACATGGCATTGCAAGAGCACTGCTTGAAGCTGATCCGGAGTTCAGACCCGTGCTGAAGAAGGCAGGTTATCTGACCCGTGACCCTCGTATGAAAGAGAGAAAGAAATACGGCCTCAAGGCTGCCCGTCGCGCTCCGCAGTTCAGCAAGCGCTAAACTTTATCAAAAGTGGTCAAAAACCCCGGAACTACGCGGTTTCCGGGGTTTTTCCTTTTC
>DXHY01000080.1 GCA_019113175.1 Candidatus Eisenbergiella stercoravium
CAAAAACAGGGCAGTGAAAAAAGGAAGAGACACCCTCACAGTGAATTCAGACCTGAAAAAGCCTGAATTTTGTGGAAGTGTCTCTTTCCCGCATATCAGGGGCTAAAAATCGGTATTAACCGACAGCCCCTGGCTGAGTAGCAACAACTTTTCAGTGATATTTTCAATCAATTTCGGCGGTATTTTCAATTTGTTCTTGCACCTTTACCCGCCATGCGGTATATTAATTCTATCTGTTCCCGGTTTCTGCAGCATAGATCTGCAGAGACAGGATCTGAAGCGGACGGCAGTCTGTAGCCGTCCCATCTTTGGAAGGTGCCATGAAAATAAGGCATCCGTATACGGCGTTCGCCGGGGCATATTTCGCCCGCTGAGTTTCACGGTTCAGAAAAGGAAAAAGAAGGAGGAAAGCATTATGGGAGAAAAAAATGACGCTTTCTGTGCCTATATGGAGAAATCGGATATTTTTGCTGATTTCATAAACGGCACGGTATTTGGCGGGAGAAAGGAGGTGACACCGGAAGAGCTGGAAGCTGCTCCGGCCATATATCATTCGGAAAAGAGTACTGGCAGAAGCGGAGGAGCACGGGGCAGATACCGGGATGTAGCAAAGAAAAGATACCGGGAAGGCACCTGCTGTGTGCTTTCGGTAGAAAATCAGAATGAGCTGCATTATGCCATGCCGGCCAGATGTATGGAATATGATGCTCTGGACTATGCGGGGCAGTTGCGGAAAAAACGGCTCCTGCACAGGAAAAAGAAGGATCTGAAGGGAAGCGCACAGTTTCTTTCCGGGCTGACTCCGGAGGAAAAGCTGGATCCGGTTGTGACGCTGGTGTTTTATCACGGAAAGGGGAAATGGGAAGCCTGCCGGGATCTGCATGGAATGCTGAATTTTGAAGGAGAAAATGGAATATTCCGGAAGTATACAGCAAACTACCGGATGAATCTGTATACGCTGGAGGATCTGAAAGAGGAAAATTTTGCAACAGGACTCAGAGATGTGATTGCCATGATGAAGCGCTCAGAGGACAAGGAAGCCATGAAGGAATACTGCAGGAAGAATGAGAAGCGCTTTCGGGAAATGGAAGAAGCAACCTACGATGTGATCAGCGTGATGATCAACCATCAAAAACTGAATGGATATAAAGAGAAAAACCGAACAGAAGGAGGAAAGGTCAATATGTGCAGAGCGCTGGACGAAATGATGGAGGACAGCAGGCGTGATGGGATACGAATCGGTGAAAAAAGAGGAGAAAAAAGGGGCGAAAAAAACGGAGAGCGGAGATTTGCAGCGCTGGCGGAAAGACTGTTGAAGGATTCCAGAACGGAGGATCTGGAAAGGGCAGTGAATAATGAGACATTCCGCAGGAAGCTGTACCGGGAATACGGAATGAGATGAGAAAGGGTGCTTTTGGGATGGCAGGAGGAACGAAGGCGGAGAAAAGGCTCCATGGACTGCCGGCTTCAGAAACGCCGGGGAGAAAAGAACCCTGCAGAAGCGCGTCTCCTGCAGGATCCTTTTTCAGATACTTCCGTTATCTATTATCCATATTCCTCCAGCGCCACCGGCCCGTTCAGGGTCTCACGCCGGATCACCAGATGGCGTTCCGGATCGGAGGCTACGGCCCAGCGCACCAGCCGGATGCGGCCGTTTTCGATCTCGATGCCGGTGATGCACTGCGGATGGACGCAGCTTCCGTCATTGAAATAGGGACAGGTACCGGGCCGGGCGAAAACAGGTCTGTGGGTGTGGCCGGCTATAACGATCCGGCCGGTGTCGGATGCATAGGAGCAGAGCTGCCGTTCAATTTTTTCCATGAGTTTCCGGGAGCGGCCCGCGCCTGTGGGGGCGGTGAAGCCGATGATCTCCAGCGGCCGCCAGAGGTAACGGACCAGAAAGCGGCCCAGCGGCCACAGCTCGTCGTTTAAAAGGCTTCCCTGATGTCCGTGTACCAGAAACAGGCGCTGCAGGGTGTCCCGGTTTTCCAGGATCAGGCTTTCCACAGCTTTAGCCTGTAGAAAAATATTTTCAGGTTCCTCCGGAGCGTCGCAGGCATAGAGGTCACAGGCGGCGCGGGCAAAGCTTTTCCGGCGTTTGACGATGTCATGATTGCCATAGATCAGGAAAAGCCGGTTTTCCCGCTGAAACTGTCCGAGAATCCGGAAGAGGCGGCTGTAGGTGCGCAGGATCACGCCGATACAGCGGTTTTCCCAGAGCTCATCCCCGTCTCCCAGCTCGATATAGGTGTAGCCGTTCTGATAATAGTATTCCAGAGCCCCCTGAAAGATCATGCTGTTGGGGAGAAAATTGTCTGCTCCATTGCCCTGTCCTCTGTGGCAGTCGCTCATGATGACGATGCGGGAGCTGTTATCAAAGGGCAGGACAGCAGAGGTGGAATAAAGCTGATCGAGCTTTGTTGTGAGAGAAGGCAAGCTACCGCCTCCCTTCCCGGTCCGTCCGGCAGTAATCTGCCTGGCCGCCAGAACTACCGCCGTCTGAACGGCTGTCGGCTGCGCAGCGGCCGGGGCCGGGACAGCTCAGGCTCATGTGCTGGCAGGAGCCGCCACTACGGTGGATTCCGCTGGAGCAGGGGAAACAGCATGAAGAAAAGCGCGCTGCAGAAGCGTTTGTGCGGCCGGAGGTTCTGCGGTAGGGACAATCCTCACAGTTACCGCAGCAGAGCCTGTTTGCCCGGCGCGCGTGGCAGCAGAGATCCGCGCGGCGGGAAGAACAACAGCCGCTGCTGCAGGAATCCGGCCGGCAGGATCTTTCAGGCCGGTGGGAATGACAGGAAGATGATCCGCATGGATCCGGCCGGCATGGCTTTGAAGGACAGGGCTTCGGCTGACAGGGCTTTGGCTGGCAGGGCCTCGGTGGATGGGGAGCGGGCGGAATGGGCTTTGGATCCTGATTATGCTTATGAATCAGGTCCAGCAGCCATTCAAAGCCCTCGTAGAACCCTCTGGCGTACAGTGAATGCATGCAGAATTCATAAAGCTCCGGAACGAGCGCTTTGATGTATTCCAGCTTATCCAGCGTATCTTTGTATTTTGCAGTTGCATGCATATACAGGGCGCAGTTGCTTTTGTTGACCTGCTGCACCGCGGCCTCCTGAAGAGAACCGTGGGAGAGAGGCTGAACGCTGTGCGGTTTTGTGTAATGGACGGTTACGGTATCTCCGTGGACGGCGTATTCGCGGCTGCCGTAGCCCAGCTCCAGCAGCCCTTCCAGGAAGGCGTCCCGCATGCCATGATCCGGGAAGCGGATGCGCACATCCATGGTGAGAGAATCCGGTGTGGAAAATTCACCCAGCCTGAAGCCGGTCAGCCACCAGTGCAGCGCCTTCCTTTTGAACAGGACACGTCCGTTTTTGCGCAGCACAAAACTCAGAGGAAGACGCTCCGAATCCTGTGCGCAGTCATAGAAGGGGCCGGTGAAGCGCTCCGTGCGGATGTCGTCCTGGTCAGTGTTGTAGATTCCAACCTCCGCTCCTGTGGTAATTCCGTACTGGCCCTTCCACAGTTCGATCATCCAGCGCTTTCCCGCGTAGGAAAAACGGACGGGTTCGCAGTGCATCACCATATTGAACAGGGAGGAGCCCTCGTCATAGAGCTGACAGTATCCCATTTCCCGCTGCCAGCAGTCCATGAGAGAATAGAAAATATCTCCCCTTCTGTCATAGGCAAAGCCGGCTTCCGAAAGATCTCTGTTCAGGGCTTCCTGTGCGGCGGCCTTATCCTCTGTGGGACGAAAGCGCCGCGCGCGTATTTTCAGGATAATAAAAGCCGCGGAAAGCGCGATTACGATGACAGCGGCGATACTGAGTAGAATGATTCCGGTTGTCGTCATGTATCTGCTCCTTTCTGCCTTTTGGCAGAGAATGCTTTTGGTTTAGTCTATGCAGATTCTGACAAAATGCGACAAAAAGAGGCGGACAGCGCTTGTGAGCCTGTTCTTCGCAGGATATAATAAAGTATGCAAAGCAAAAGCATGAAAAGAAAAATAGAAGGAGGAATAGGAAATGAAAAGAAAATGGATGTCCCTTCTTGTGGCGGCGTCCCTTGCCATCGGCATGTTCTTTGCTCCCGTACAGGCTGCGGCCGCGGAGCCGGATCCGCTGGAAGCGCGGCAGGATTTTTATGAAGCCGTGAATGCGGAGGACATTGCGGAGATGACGATCCCGGCGGATGCATCCAGCACGGGACAGTTTCAGGAGATTCAGAATAAGATCGACGCGGAGTTGGAGGCGCTGATTACCGGTTATGCCGCGAATCTGAATGAGCTGGATGAGAACAGCGTGGAATACCAGCTGGGAGCGATCTATCTGTGCGCCACGGATACGGCTGCAAGGGATGCATACGGCTATGGTCCTACCATGGAAGGATATCTGGAGCGGATAGAGGCTGCGCCGGATGTGGAGGAGCTTCTGGACATCTGCATGGAGCTGGCGGGAACCTATGGAATCGGGACGCTTTTTGGAGCTTCCTATGGACCGGATCTGAAAAATGTGGAGGAAAACGTCCTGTATGTACAGAGTCTGTCCCTCCCGCTGTCCAAAGCGTACTGGCTGGGAACGGACGAAAGCAGCAGCTCCATAAGGCAGCTTTATCTGTGGCTGCTTTCCAGCCTGTATCAGATCAACGGAAAGAGTGAAGCGGAGGCGGATGCTCTTTCGGCACAGCTTGGTACGCTGTATACGGCTCTGGCCCCCGCTCAGCTGAATCCGGAGGAGTATTATGATCCGGAGACGATCTATAACGTTTATACGGTCGCCGATCTGCCCGGATTCTTTCACGGAAATCTGTCTCTGGAAACCTTCTGCCGCCTGTTTGATGCTGACAGAGATGATAAGGTTATCATTCAGGAGCCGGCATGGATGATGGCGGTGGGAAATCTGATGACAGAGGAAAATCTTCCGCTGCTGAAGGAGCTGGCGGTAAGCAGAATCTTTGTCGGTCTGGCGGGTGTGACGGATATGCAGTCTCTGGATGTGGTACTGACATATAACCAGAAGGCCGGAGGAGCGGAGGAAAAGGAAAGCCTCGAAAAAGATGCAATGTCTACAGCCATATCGATGCTTCCCGATTTTGCCAGCAGAGTTTATGCGGAGAATTTCGCTTCTGATGAGATCAAAGAGGAAGTAGAGGCCATGACAGAAGAGATTCTTGCCGTTTTACGGGGAAGAATTCTGAATCTGGACTGGATGCAGGAAGAAACGAAGCAGGAAGCGGTGAAGAAGATTGACAGCATGACCGTGAATGCGGCCTATCCGGATGAGTGGCCGGAATATATGGATGCCATCCGGATCGTATCTCCATCAGAGGGAGGAAATCTGGTTGATAATTATCTGAATATTCTGAGCGTGGACATGAGGGAAAATATCGTGTCCAAAGACGAGCCGACAGATGTGGAGAGCTGGAATGGAATTACTACTTATGAGGTGAACGCCTTCTATTCGCCGCACACCAATTCCATCTTTTTGCCCGCGTCTATTCTGCAGGGCGTGTTTTATGACAAAGATGCGTCCGAAGCGGAGAATCTTGGAGGCATCGGGACGGTGATCGGTCATGAAATCACTCATGCCTTTGATAACTCCGGCGCGCAGTATGATGAAAAGGGAAATTTTGAAAACTGGTGGACACAGAAGGATTATGAGATGTTCGGCCGGCTTTCGCGCCAGGTGGTCGATTATTACAACGGTTTTGAAAATAATGGAATGCAGGTGAACGGAGAGCAGACGCTTGGAGAAAACATCGCGGATCTGGGCGGCGTTGCTGCGGTTACGCAGCTGGCGGTCACCAAAGGGCTGGATCTTTCTGAGGTGTACGAGCAGTACGCTTCGATCTGGGCCGGAAAGGAAACTCCGGAATACGCCTATATGCTGATGCTCATGGACACACATTCTCCGGACAGTGTCCGTGTGAACGCGGTTCTTTCCGCAATGCCGGAGTTCTATGAGGTTTATGGCGTGCTTCCCGGAGACGGAATGTATCAGGCGCCGGAAAACAGGCCGGGAATCTGGTAAGACTTCTCCGGAAAAAGAAAGGAACGGATGAAAAGGGGATGCTGAAGGACAGGGAATACTATGACAGGCTGACTCATACGCTTTTGAGGGAGCAGCCCTTTCTGAATCAGACGGATCTTGCCTATGAGCTGGTGCTTCGGGAAATCCTGAACGGGCAGCTTTCTCCCGGAGAAAAGATTCCGCAGGAACAGCTCGCGGTTCTCTTCGGAATGAGCAGAACGCCGGTCAGGGATGCGCTGATCCGTCTGGAGGAGGACCGGTTTCTGGAGAAAAGCGGCAGGGCGGGATACCAGGTGAGCAGGATACGCCTGAAGGATTATGTGGACTTTTGCGAATTCCGGCTGATGCTGGAAGCGAAGGCAGCCTATCTTGCGGCGAGGAATATCACGGGAAAGCAGCTGGAACAGCTGCGGGAAAACATGGAGCGGTTTCGGGAAGCGGCGGGAGGTAAGGAGCTTCGCGGCATTCTTCTTTTGGACAAGGAATTTCACGATATCATCGCGCAGGCCTCTGATAATTTTTACATCTGCGAGGCGCTGGGCAGATACCGGAGCAGGGAGCTTTTGAATCTGCAGCTGTCTCTGAAGGAAGAATCTATCCGTTTTGTGCTGGATAAGCATCAGGCCATTTATGACGCGATCTTTGCCCATGATGAGGAGCTTGCGGAGAAAAGCATGACCAGCCACCTGAAATTTTACATGAAAAACATCTATTATGTATACGATTAGAAACAGAAACAGGAAAAATGTTTTGAAAAAGAAGCAGATCGGAAAATTCAGTTTTTCTTTTTACACCTGATTCCAGATGTGGTAAAAATAAAGCCATAAATTACAGATACGAAGAGGTATCGGATCTACGGATCCGGCGCCTCTTCTTTTTTTACTGAAAATCATTCTGTTTTCTGGAGGAAAGGTGAGATGAAGGTTGGATTATTCAATACGGTCCGCGGCGGAAAAGCCAGATTCGCTCCATATGCGGACCGGTATGAGGAGCTTGAGCTGGTGGAGTTTGACTGCCCGCCCGCGATGGAGAATCTGGAAAAGCTTGCTGAGGAAGGCTGTGAAGCGATGATTTATACGGCGGACCATAAAGAGCCGGAGGCTTTTTTCAAAAAGCTTTCCGAGTGCGGTATCCGTTATATCTGCTGCTGCTGCGCAGGATACGATCATTTTGATCTGGAAGCGATGAAAAAATACGGAATCCGCGGCGCGAACGTTCCGGTGTATTCTCCGAACGCCATTTCAGAGCATACGGTGCTGCTGGTTCTCGCGGCGCTCCGGCATTTCCGGAAGCAGCTTCTGCAGGTGGAAAAATGCCGTTACGGGCTGAACGGCCTGATGGGAAGGGAGCTTCGCAACATGAACGTGGGAGTGGTGGGAGCGGGGCGGATCGGATTTACGACTATCCGCTGCCTGAGCGGTTTCGGGCCGAAGAAGATTTACGCCTATGATCCTTTTCCCAATCCCAAAGTGGAGGAATTCGCCTCGTTTGTACCCCTCGAGGAACTGTATGCGCAGTGCGATGTGATCATCTACCACGCCATTTACAATGAGAGCAGCCATCACATGGTCAACCGGGAATCGATTCAGACGATGAAGGACGGCGTGGTTCTGGTGAATACCTCCAGAGGCGGTCTGTTCGATGCGGAGGCAGTGCTGGAGGGGATCGAAAGCGGAAAGCTGGGCGGCGTGTGTCTGGATGTGATTGAAGGAGAAGGACAGCTAAGGAAAAAGCCGGAATATGATACCTGTCCGATTCCGGTACTGGGAAAGCTCCTGGAGCATGACAACGTGATTTTCACCTCCCATTCCGCCTTCTATACGGATGAGGCGGACCGCAACCTGTCGGAGGGGACGGTGGAAAACCTGCTGTCCTATGCGCGTACCGGAAGCTGTGACCGTGAGCTGGTCCGGGATCAGGAGTGAGGTGGTGTCAGTGTTTTCAGAACTTTACCGGCTCATGGGGATGATGGTGCTTCTGATGGGAGCGGGATTTCTCATGAGAAAAACAGGAATCATTACCCTGGAAGGGAAAAAATGTCTCACGGACATCATCCTGTATGCCATCCTTCCCTGCAACATCATCAAGGCATTTTCCAGGGAAATGGAGGCGGGGTTCTGGAGTACCTTCTTTATGGTGCTTCTGATGGCGGTTCTGGCTCAGGTGGTATCTTTTCTGCTTTCCCGGCTTTTGTACAGACGATTTGACGCCGGAGAAAAATGCGTATATCAGTATGCCACGGTCTGTTCCAACTCCGGCTTCATGGGCAATCCTCTGGCAGAGGGAGTATTTGGGGAAACGGGACTGCTGTATGCCTCGATTTTTCTGATCCCGCAGCGGATCGTCATGTGGACGGCGGGCGTTTCCAGTTTTCAGAAAACGGAGAGCGGAAAGACCGCATACCGGAAGATACTCACCCATCCCTGCATGGTTGCCACCTACATCGGCATGGTGATCATGGTCTTCCAGATCCCCCTTCCGGGTGTCCTGGGGGATACCATCCTGGCATTCAGCAACTGCTGTACGGCGATGACGATGGTCTACATCGGCACGATCCTGACGGACGTGGATTTCCGGGAGCTTTTCGGAAAGCATCAGATTTTTTTTGCGGCCATCCGTCTTGCGCTGATTCCGGCGCTGGTTTACGGCATCTGCCGTCTGACCGGCATGGATGCGCTGATCACGGGCGTGAGCACCCTGCTTTCCGCAACGCCGGCGGGAAGCACCACATCCCTGCTCGCTGCGAAATACGGCGCTGATGAAAAAGCCGCCGCCCGCTGCGTGGTCTTCACAACGGCCCTCTCGGCGGTCACCATTCCGGTCTGGAGCATGTTTCTGCTGCGTATGTAGACGGACGGCATGAAGCTCCGGTCCACATCCTGATTCTTATGATAGGAGGAAATATTATGGAGCCCTCAATCCTGGCCATGGGCTCTTCCGCCATTGTCAGTGTCATTGTGGCTGTGGCGACCCAGGGCTGCTCCGTCAGCAGTGTGATGGAGGCCGCTCTGTCCGGCTATACCTCTCAGACCGGCGTACAAATGGTGGATACAATTCTGACCAGAGGCGGCATCACCTCCATGGCCGGAACGGTTGCGATCATTTTCTTTTCCAGCATCATGGCGGGCGCGCTGAAGTCCTCGGGCGTTCTGGATCTGTTTGTGGAACTGCTGCTTAAGATTGCAAAAAGCACGAGAAGCCTTGTGGTGACGACGCTGATTTTTGCATGGGGCATTGTCATGCTGACCGGCAACCAGATGCTGGGAATCATCATCCCCGGAAAAACCATGGGAGATATGTATGACAGGCTGGATGTGGACCGTAAGGTGCTCTCCAGAAGTCTGGAGGACGCCGCCACGATCGGTTCGGCGATCATCCCCTGGTCCTCAGCCGCAGCCTATATCACCGGGGTGCTGGGAATCGGGATCGGTTACATTCCATTTGCTCTGCTGTGCTACATCGTTCCGGTCTTTTCCGTTCTGTGCGCCATAACAGGGTTCGGCATGTGGAATGCAAAAGGAAAAGCCATGTGGAAAAAGGGAAAGGAGACGAGTGAAAAATGGAATACCGCTTTCCAGAAAAAGTGATGGGAAAAAGAGACAGTCTGATCCGTGAAATTGCGGAGAAGGGCAGGGCCATACCGGGATTTCTTTCCTTTGCCATGGGAAATCCTGCCCCGGAGAGCATCCCGGTGGAATGCCTGCAGCAATGCGCTGCCGAGGTGTTTTCAGAGGATCCCATGGCCGTCCTGCAGTACGGCCCGATGGAAGGGGACGGGAAACTGGCGGCATGGATCAGAAACAGGCTGACCGGGGCGAAAGGCCTTCCTGAGGACGGTCAAAGGCTTCTGCTTCTGACCGGCTCCGGAAAAGCCCTGGGTCTGCTTCCCAGAACGCTGTGCGCGGAAGGTGACAGAGCCTTCTGCGATTCGTTTACCTTTCCAAACGCCTTTAACAGCGTGAAAAATGTGGGAGGTATCCCTGTGGGAATCCCCATGGATGAAAAGGGAATGATTCCGGAGGCGCTGGAGAAGGAAGCGGCAAAGGGCGGCGGAAAATATGTGTATCTGATCCCAAATTTCCAGAATCCGACGGGAATGACCATGCCTTTTGAACGGAGAAGAGAGCTGTACGAGGTCGCCCGGAAATATGATTTGATCATCTACGAGGACGATCCTTACGGTGAGATCCGTTTCTCCGGGGAAGCGGTTCCAGCCATAAAGAGCCTGGATGAGGACGGGCGGGTGCTTTATGTAGGCTCCTTTTCCAAAACCCTTTCCGCCGGACTCAGGGTAGGATTTCTGTATGGTGCAGGGGAGCTGGTGGGAAAGATCGCTTCCGTCAAGGGCGCCGATGGACAGGATCCCTTATTTAATCAGAAAATCATAGAAAAATGCCTGGAGAAAATGGACTACGAAGCCCATCTGAAGGAGATCAGCGCCATATACGGGAAAAAATGTATGGCGATGGCGGAAGGCCTGAAGAAAGCCTGTGCGCCCTCTCTGGGCATCCATGTACCGGAAGGCGGCATGTTCCTGTGGGTGACGGTTCCGGAAACCGTCGATGTGGATGCGATGAGTGATGCCGCCCTGAAGGCGGGCGTGGGAGTGGTAAAGAGTGCGGCCTTTGCAGTCGATCCGCAGAAGGCCGGACATGCTTTCCGGCTGAATTTCTCCGCTCCCACTCTGGAGCAGATCGAAGAAGGTGTGAAGCGGTTTGGTGAAGTGACAAAAGAATTCTGCTGATTATGAATCAATAAAAATCCCATGGCAGACCGGATGATGAGAAATCCGGATACCACGGGATTTTTTGTTTTTGAATAAAGTTTATTCGGAAAAGGATTTTATCCTTCCTTCATCTGAACGTCAAACCGTTTCCGCACCTCGATATAGCTCTTGATGGCTTCCACTGTTCCATCGAAGCCCAGCTTAGAGCTGTCCAGGGAAAGGTCGTAGTTCAGAGCGTTCTTCCACTCCTGGCCGGTATAATACTTATAATATCTGGCCCGATAGTCATCAGTCTTTATGATGAGCTTTTTCACTTCGTTTTCCGGGAGGCTGTTCACCTTCATGGCCTCCTGCAGGCAGAAATCCTCCGGTGCGTGGACAAATACTCTCACAACGCCGGGCACATCCTTCAGGATGTGGTCCGCGCAGCGGCCGATGATCACACAGGAGCCTTCCTCTGCCAGAGAACGGATGATCTTGGCCTGATAATTAAACAGGTTGTCATCGCTGGTGAAGCCGGCACTTTCCGGAGAAAGCAGGCGGCTTCCCTTATATCCGCCGGAGAGCAGGGCGCGCAGGCCGTGGTGCTTGAATTCATCCTGAAAGAGGGTGGGGTTCACGCCGCTTTCCTCCGCAGCCATGGAGATGATTTCCCGGTCATAATAGGGGATGTCCAGCTCCTTTGCCAGCATTTTTCCTACGGTTTTTCCCCCGCTGCCATACTGACGCGCGATGGTAATAATCACATTTGACATGCTTTTCCTTTCCTGCTGCCCGAAGGGCAGCATTTTTTTATTCGCCCAGATAGGCCTTCTTGATATCCTCGTTGTTCAGAAGCACCTGTGCGCTGTCCTCCATCACGATGCTGCCGGTTTCCAGCACGTAGCCCCGGTCCGCGATGGAAAGAGCCTTTTTCGCGTTCTGCTCCACCAGAAGAATGGTGACGCCCTGTTTGCTGATGCTCTCGATGATGTCGAAGATCTCCGATACCAGAAGAGGGGACAGGCCCATGGAGGGCTCATCCAGAAGCAGAAGCCGGGGATTGGACATCAGCGCGCGGCCCATGGCCAGCATCTGTTGCTCGCCGCCGGAAAGGGTTCCGGCCAGCTGTCTGGTGCGTTCCTTCAGGCGGGGAAAGCGTTCGTAAACCCGGGCCAGGGATTCCTCGATTTCCTTTTTATCCTTTCGGGTATAGGCTCCCATCCGCAGGTTTTCGTAAACGGTCAGATTGGCGAACATGCGCCGGCCTTCCGGCACATGGGAGATGCCGAGCTGAACGATGCGGTGGGAGGGCATCTTCGTGATATCCTGATTTTCAAAATGTACGGAGCCGGATTTTGCCTGCAGCATGCCGCTGACAGTCTGCAGGGTGGTGGTTTTTCCGGCGCCGTTGGCGCCTATGAGGGCCACGATCTCGCCCTCGTCCACATGAAAGGACACGTCCTTCAGCGCGTGGATCATGCCATAGTATACGTTCAGATTTTCTACAGTGAGCATTGCCATGAGATTCTCCTTTTCAGCTGCCGCAGGGACAGTGCCGCATGCGGCGTGGAATTCGGCACGAACCGGGGCCCGTGCCGCCGGTTTCAGTCGCCCAGATAGGCCGTGATGACCTCCGGATTGTTCAGCACGTCCTTCGGTTCCCCTTCTGTAAGAAGCTTCCCGAAGTTGAGAACGTACAGATATTCACAGATTCCCTGTACCAGCTTCATGTCATGCTCGATCAGAAGGATGGTCACGCCGTATTCCTTCCGGACCAGGCTGATGGTTTCCATCAGTTCACGGGTTTCATTGGGATTCATGCCTGCGGCGGGCTCATCCAGCAGAAGAAGCTTGGGATCCGTGGCAAGGGCGCGGGCGATCTCCAGCTTGCGCTGCTTGCCGTAGGGAAGGTTGGAGGCCAGATCTCCTGCAGAAGCCTCCAGCCCGAAAAGGCTTAAGATACGCATGGCTTCCTCATCCATTTCCTTTTCCTTCCGGCGGTAGCTGCCCAGGTGCAGCATGCTTTCCGCAAGGGAATAGGTGATCCGGTTGTGAAGAGCGGCCTTTACATTGTCCAGAACGCTCTGGGCGGTAAAAAGCCGGATATTCTGAAAGGTTCTCGCCACACCGAGACGGCAGATTTCATGGGGCTTCTTTCCCACCAGATTCTGACCGTCCAGACGGATGCCGCCGTCAGTGGGGCGGTATACACCTGTCAGCATGTTGAAAACGGTGGTTTTTCCGGCACCGTTGGGGCCGATGAGGCCGACCAGGCCTCCCTGTTCGATTTTCATGGACAGCTCATCGACCGCGCGCAGACCGCCGAAGGAGATGCCCAGACTGGTGACTTCCAGCATTGCCATGTTATGCCGCCTCCTTTCCGTGTTTCGCTTCCGCCTTTTCGGCACGGGCCGCGGCGCGTTTTTCCAGCAGCCGTTTTTTCAGGCCTGAATTGTTGAAAATCATCATGGCGATCAGCAGGATCGCATAGATGAGCATCCGGTAATCGTTCATGGAACGCAGAAGCTCCGGAAGGACGGTGAGCAGGGCTGCCGCAATGATGGAGCCCCAGATATTGCCGAGACCGCCAAGCACCACAAACACCAGAATCAGGATGGAGGTGTTGAAATCGAATTTGGTTGCCGTGACGGTGGAAAAGTTCATGGCGTACAGCGTGCCCGCGGCTCCCGCCAGAGCGGCGGAAATGACGAAGGCCAGCAGACGGTAGCGGGTGACGGGAATGCCGATGCTTTCCGCGGCAATCCGGTTGTCACGCACCGCCATGACGGCGCGTCCCGTCCGGCTGTGGATGAGGTTGAGCACCAGAAACAGTGTGATCAGGATGAGAACGAAGCCGGCGGTGAAGGAAGAAAGCTTGGTGACACCGCTGACGCCCATGGGCCCGTTAATGATCATTTTTCCGTTTTCCGAAAGCTCAAAGCTCTGATTCAGCAGGCTGAAATGAAGTCCCTTTTCATCCAGGCCGATGTAAAGCACATTGATGATGTTCTTGATGATTTCACCGAAGGCCAGCGTTACGATGGCCAGATAATCACCCTTCAGACGAAGCACCGGAATGCCTACAATCACACCCGCGAGGGCGGCGCAGACAGCTCCGATCACCATGGCAATGGCCAGGCGCAGGGGACCGAAGGGAATGGCGTCAGCCAGACTGGTGGTGACCACGATGCCGGCGAAGGCGCCCACGGACATAAAGCCCGCATGCCCCAGGGAAAGCTCGCCCAGGATACCAACGGTAAGGTTCAGGGAAATGGCCATCACCACATAGGCGCAGATGGGAACGAGCTGGCCGTTTAAGGACGATGAAATGTTGTCTGTCAGGATCATGCCCTGCACGATGAGAAAGGCGATGATCACGATGCCGAAGGCGGTCACGCTGTCACGCCTTGCGGTCAGAAGCTGCTTAAACTGTTTCATAAAAAACTCCATTCCGAAGCGTTGTGACCGGTTGAGGCGGTTTGTGACGCTTCGGCACAAACCGCCGCTGCAAAAACGGGAAGAATGGCACGCAGGGCCATTCTTCGGTATGAGAAAGGGCGTAGCCCGTAGAACTTCTTAGCCGGTGTCCTGTACCGGCTTAGAAGTTCTTCTCATACATTACACTTTCTCACTTACATGTTTGCCAAGCAGTCCGTCAGGCTTCACGAGAAGGACGATGATCAGGACGGCGAACACAATGGCGTCAGACAGCTGGGTAGAGATATAGGCCTTTGAGAAAATCTCGATTACGCCGAGCAGGATGCCGCCGATCATGGCTCCCGGAATGGAGCCGATGCCGCCGAATACGGCAGCCGTAAACGCCTTGATGCCGGGCATGGAGCCGGTGGTGGGCATCAGGGTCGGATAAGCGGAGCAGAGCAGCACGCCCGCGATGGCAGCAAGGCCGGAACCGATGGCGAAGGTGACGGAAATGGTGGTGTTTACATTAATGCCCATGAGCCCGGCAGCGCCCTTGTCCTCGGATACGGCACGCATGGCGGTTCCCATTCTGGTTTTGGTGGTAAACAGGGTCAGGACCACCATGATGAGGATGCAGGCCGCAACGGTCACGATGGTCACGCCGGAAATGATGAGCCTGCCGTCAAAGAGCTGAATGGACCAGTTTCCCACGATGGAGGAAAAGGTCTTGGGGCTGGAACCCCAGATCAGAAGGGCCGCATTCTGCAGAAAATAGGATACGCCGATGGCCGTGATCAGAACGGCCAGGGAGGGAGCCTGACGAAGGGGCTTATAGGCAAGTCTCTCTATGGCGATACCCAGAACGGTGCAGACGATCACCGCGAAAATTACGGATATGAGCGGAGACAGCCCCAGATAGCTGGTGGTGCAGAAGGATATGTACGCGCCGACCATGATGACGTCTCCGTGGGCAAAATTGAGCATCTTGGCAATGCCGTACACCATCGTATAGCCCAGTGCGATGATGGCATACACGCTGCCGAGACTGATGCCGTTGATCAGATGGGATAAAAAGGTCATAGGAATCTCCTTTCCGCCTGCGATGCCAGGCAGCAGCTCGCCCGCTGCCCGTACCCGCCGCGCTGCGCCGCGCGCCGGAATGGCGCGCCGGAATGTCACGCAGAAACCGCATCGAGCCGTTGCCTCGCATCATAGGCTGGGGGTCAACAGTTTGTATGAAAAACAGCCTGTGTAAAAGCCGGCTTTTCCTGAAAAAGCGGCAGGCGGCAGGCATGCCGAACGCAGCCCGCCGCCTGTGCAGTTTGGGATCAGTCCATTCCGACGTAAGCGCCGTTTTCGATGACCATGCCCTTCGGGCTCTTGGAAACCGCACCCGTGGAATCCCAGGTCATGCCTTCGCCGGTCAGACCGTCAAAGGTGATGGTGGGGAAGGTGGCAACCATCAGCTCGCACAGCTCCTGCGCGCTCATGTCAGAGGTTGCACCTGCAGTCTCCAGCGCTTCCTTATAAGCGTATACGCAGTCATATGCGTCAGCCGCGAACTGGTTCGGAACCTCTCCGTAAAGATCCTGGTACTTGGTTACGAAGTTCACGGTCTTTTCGTCCGTCGCGTCAGCGTTGAAGGGGGTCAGAAGCATAACGCCTTCTGCCAGGGAGGTATCGAAGCCTTCCAGAGTCAGAATTCCGTCCATGCCGTCAACGCCGAAGAACTTGGGCGTATAGCCCATGTCACTGGCCTGCTTGAGGATCAGGGAAGCAGGCTGATAATAAATGGGAAGGAATACCAGATCAGCACCGGCGTCTCTTGCCTCGGTCAGCTGTACGGAAAAGTCGTTGGAGCTGGCATCGGTAAAGGTGGTGGCGGATACGATCTCCAGTCCCTTTGCATCTGCCTCTTCCTGGAACTTCTCATAAATACCGCTGGAGTACACATCGTCGTTTCTGTAGATCACGGCGATCTTGGTGCCCAGCTGCTGGTCTGCAATGTAATCAGCAGAAGCGACACCCTGGTTGGGATCCGCGAAGCAGATCTGGAAGAAGTTGTCCTTGCCTTCCGTCACTGCGGTGGAGGAAGCGGAAGGGGTCAGACCGAAGATCCGGTCAGCATAATGCTCCGTTGCGATCGCCTCACAGGGCTTTGTGGTAACTGCGCCCAGGGAGAGCTGCATGCCCCAGTCCTTCAGGGCGTTGTAAGCGGAAACCGCCTTCTCGGGATCGTTTTCATCGTCTTCATATTTTAACTCAAACTGAATGGAGCCGCCTTCCGCATTGATCTCGTCAACAGCGATCTGTGCGCCGTTCATAACGGCGTTTCCGTAAATCGCGGCGGATCCGGTCAGGGGAGCGGTGCCGCCCAGCTTGAATACGGATACGCTGCCATCGGAAGCAGCGGTGGTCTCTGCAGGAGCCTCTGCGTCGGTTTCTGCAGCAGCTTCGGTGGAAGCGGGTGCAGCGGCGCTTTCGGATGCTGTGGAAGCTCCGTTATCTGCTGTCGTGCTGCCGCAGCCTGCAAGAAGGCCTGCGCACATCACGGCGGTCAGAACAAAACTGATTGCCTTTTTCATAACATTTCCTCCTTTTTTACCGCTCAGAGCGGCATTTTAATAAAGCACGGACTCAGTTCACAGACAACGTTCGTGCACGTCTTACGGATTCCTGTTGTCCATGGCGGGAATACATTTGTCCATAATAGACGTGCTTGTATTATACACCAGATTTGAAAAAATGGAGAGAAAAATTTATGGAAATTTAAGAATTTGGCAGAATTGTCCTGTTTGTGAGGGAGGGAAGGGAAAGTTTTGGGCATGCTGATGACAAAGAAATCCGGAATTATGGTATACTGTCAGGGAAACGCCGGATGCTTTACAGAATTTGGAGGGACAGAATGGACTGGAAGAACAATGAGAGACCAAAAAAGGGGCCTGCGGTTTTCGAACCGATGGGAGAAATCGCGGGATATCCGGTGCGGCCGGGATTATTTCATCTGAACGGAGCGATGGCCCTGCCGGAGGGCGTGAATTTCACCGTGCATACCCATGAGGGGACGGGCTGCGAGCTTCTGCTTTTTCACAGGGGAGAGGAGGAAACCTATGCGGTGCTGCCTTTCCCGGAGGAGTACCGGGTGGGAGATGTGTATGCCATGATCGTCTTCGGCCTGGATATCGGTGAATTTGAATATGCCTACCGCATCGACGGGCCGTGGGAGCCGGAGAAGGGGCTGCGCTTTGATAAAAACGCCATCCTGCTGGACCCTTATGCCAGGGCGGTGACGGGACAGAGCATCTGGGGAAAGCATCAGGAAAAGCATTATCATGCCAGAGTGGTACGGGATGTGTTCGACTGGGGGAGCATGCCCCAGTCCAGGCGGCAGCTGAGCGATCTGATCATTTATGAGCTGCATGTCCGGGGCTTTACCCGCCACGTATCCTCCGGCGTGTCCGGCAAGGGAACCTTTGCCGGACTGAAGGAAAAGATTCCCTATTTGAAGGAGCTTGGCATCAATGCGGTGGAGCTGATGCCGGTTTTTGAATTTGATGAAACCATGAACTCCAGAGAAGTGGACGGAAAGAAGCTGCTGGATTACTGGGGCTACAATACGGTCAGCTTTTTTTCTCCCAACACCAGCTATACGGCGGCCAACGAATACAACCGGGAGGGGACGGAGCTAAAGGAGCTGATCCGTGCGCTCCATGAAAACGGGATCGAGGTCATTCTGGACGTGGTGTTCAACCATACGGCGGAGGGCAATGAACAGGGCCCGTGCTTCTGCTTCAAGGGCTTTGACAACAGGATCTATTACATGCTCACGCCGGATGGCTGGTATTATAATTTCAGCGGCTGCGGTAATACCCTTAACTGCAATCATCCGATGGTGAGGCAGATGATTCTGGAATGTCTCCGCTATTGGACGGTGTACTATCGGGTGGACGGCTTCCGCTTTGATCTTGCCAGTATTCTGGGAAGAAATGAGGACGGCTCGCCCATGAACCGGCCTCCGCTTCTGGAAAGCCTGGCCTGCGACCCGCTTCTTGACAATGTGAAGCTGATCGCGGAGGCCTGGGATGCAGGCGGAGTCTATCAGGTGGGAAGCTTCCCGGCGGCGGGCCGCTGGGCAGAATGGAACGGAAAGTACCGGGACGCCCTGCGTTCTTATCTGAAGGGAGATCTCTGGGAGTCGGAAAATGCCGCCATGCGGATCGCCGGTTCCTTCGACCTGTACGGAACAGGAGGAGAAGAAGAGGAGGAAAACGGAGAAAACGGCGGCCGGATCCGGAACTATGCCGGGTATAATTCCTGCGTGAATTTCCTCACCTGTCATGACGGCTTTACTCTGTATGATCTGTATTCCTATAATGAGAAGCACAACGAGGCCAACGGCTGGAACAATACCGACGGGGCGGATGACAACCGGAGCTGGAACTGTGGGGCGGAAGGCGAGACGCAGGAGCCGGAGGTGCTTTCCCTGCGTTTCCGCCTGATCCGAAATGCCTGCGCCGTTCTTCTGTGCAGCAGGGGTACGCCCATGTTTCTGGCCGGGGACGAATTCGGCAATACCCAGTATGGAAACAACAACGCCTACTGTCAGGATAACGAGATTTCCTGGCTGGACTGGCGGCTTTTGGAAAAGAACCGGGAGCTGTTTGCATTTTTCCGGTTCATGATCCGTTACCGCCTGAACCATCCGGCCATCAGGGAGGAGCTTCCCGGCGCGGTCTGCGGCCTGGAATCCGTCCGGGTATACGGCGCGGATGCGGCGAAGGGGGAGCGGCCGGCTCCGAATGCGGGAACCATCGGGATCTGTTTCGCCGGATATGACAGTCAAAAGGGGAGGGACGACCTGGTTTACCTGGCGCTCAACGTCTACTGGGAGGATGTGCGGATCACCCTTCCCGATCTGAAGCAGGCGGGAGCCTGGTATGTGACCGTCAATACCTTCGGCAACGGAGAAAGACAATACTGCTACGAGGGAGAGGAGCAGGTGCGCATCGACGGAGAATTCATCCTGCGCCCCAGATCCGTGGCGGTGTTTACCGGCAGGTATGGACAGACCGGGAAGAATCTGGTACCATCGTAGGAAGAAAAATGGAGAATAGAATGCCGCCGAAGGCGGCAGAAGGCGAGGCCGGCACGAACCGGCAGGTTCGTGCCGAAGAATGGCTGACGCCATTCTTCCAGGATTAAAAGGCCGCCGAAGGCGGCAGAAGGAGAGGTAAATATGGAAAAACAGTTAAAACCCCTTATTTTTCAGTCGGATTTCGGACGGGCGGACGGAGCGGTGAGCGCGATGTACGGCGTTGCCTATTCGGTATGCAGTGAACTGAAAATTTCAGACCTGACCCATGAGATTCCGCAGTACGATATCTGGGAGGCATCTTACCGGCTGATCCAGACCGTGAGCTACTGGCCGGAGGGAACGGTGTTCGTTTCTGTGGTGGATCCGGGCGTCGGCTCCACCAGAAGAAGCATTGTGGTAAAAACCTGCGGCGGACAGTATGTGGTGACGCCGGACAACGGCACGCTGACCCATGTGAAGCATCTGTGCGGAATTCAGGCTGCCAGAGTGATCGATGAAACCATCAACCGGCTTCCCGGCTCCGGAGAGAGCTATACCTTCCATGGCCGTGATATTTACGCGTACACGGGAGCAAGGCTTGCAGCGGGTATCATCGACTTTGAGGGCGTGGGACCCGAGGTGCCGGTGGACAGCGTGGTGGAGATCGCCTATGAGCCCGCCGTGCTGTCCGGCGATGAGATCACGGGCACCGTGGATGTGCTGGATGTGCGTTTCGGAAGCCTGTGGACGAACATCCCGAGGGAGATGTTCTTAAAGCTGGGCGTTTCCTACGGAGACCGGGTGGAGGTCATCATTGAAAAGAGAGGCCGTACCGTTTACCGGACTTCCCTGATCTATGCGCATTCCTTTGCGGAGGCCTATATCGGAGAGGCACTTGTGTATGTGAACAGCCTGGATTTCATGGCGGTTGCCATCAATCAGGGTAACTTCGCAAGGGCCTATAATGTGGGAACCGGCCTGTCCTGGAAGATCATCATGAGGAAATCCACCCTTCACAGGTAAGGCGCTTCCGGTGCGGCGGGCAGCCGGATGGCGGCCCGCCGTGCGAATGTGCGGAATAAACAGAACAGGCGGGAAAGCGATAACGAAAGACAGAGACGGGACGAAAAGAAGAAAGGCGGAAAGATCATGGAACAGACAGACAGAATGGACTGCCGGGGGACCGGCTCAGAGAAAGGAGCCTCCTGGGAGAGAGGCGTCAGAAGAGTGGTGCCATATACGCCGGGGGAACAGCCCCGTCGGGCCGGAATCATCAAGCTGAATACCAACGAGTGCCCCTATCCCCCATCTCCGCAGGTGAAGCGCCTTGCGGCGGAGTTTGAAACTGATGTCCTGCGGCTCTATCCGGACCCGGAGGCGTCTCTTCTGGTAAAAAGCATAGCGGCGCATTTTGGCGTGGGAGAGGATCAGGTTTTCGTGGGAGTAGGCTCCGATGATGTGCTGGCCATGGCTTTTCTGACCTTTTTTAATACGGATAAGCCCATCCTGTTTCCGGATATCACCTATTCCTTTTATAACGTATGGGCGAATCTGTTCGGAATTCCCTTCTGCCGCCCGGCTCTGGATGAGAATTTCCGGCTGGTGAAGGAGGACTATCTGGTTCCCAACGGCGGAATCGTGATCGCCAATCCCAATGCGCCTACCGGAATCTGTGAGCCCCTTTCGGTGATCGAAGAGATCGCTGCTAAGAATTCAGGCTCCCTTGTGATTATTGACGAGGCTTATGTGGATTTCGGGGGAGAGAGCGCCATGCCCCTTGTGGAAAAGTATGATAATCTGCTGGTGGTTCAGACCTTCTCCAAGTCCCGCGCCATGGCGGGCATGCGTATCGGCTTCGCGGTGGGAAGCCCGAAGGCCATCCGGTATCTGCGGGATGTGAAATTTTCCTTTAATTCCTACACCATGGACGCCCCCACCATCGCCTGGGGAGCCGCCAGCATGGCGGACGATGCCTATTTCCGGGAAACGGTGGAGAAGGTAGCAGCCACCAGAGAGTATCTGAAGAAGGAACTGGCTTCCCTGGGATTTTCCTTTCCGGATTCCCGGACCAATTTTGTATTCGCCTCCCATGAGCGCGTCCCGGCAGCAGAGCTGTTTACGGCGCTGAAGGAGGCGGGCATCTATGTCCGCTATTTTCCGGGAGAACGCACCGGAAATTACCTGCGGATCACCGTGGGTACACAGGAGCAGACGGAGGCGCTGCTGGAATTCTTAAGAAAATATCTGAAATGAACGGCAGCTGCGGAAGAAACGGAGTCAGGCAGTCTTTGGCTGCCGCAGCCGGCTTCCCTTCCGCGGCAAAGATAAAATGGAGGCCCTGGGTGGAAGCATATACGGATTTTGCACAGGTCTATGATATCTTCATGGACAATGCCCCCTATGACAGGTGGGCGGATTTTCTGGCAGAGAGACTGAAACGGGACGGCATCCGGGACGGGCTGGTGCTGGACCTTGGCTGCGGCACGGGGACAGTGACCCGGCTTCTTGCCGAAAAGGGTTACGATATGATCGGCGTGGACAGTTCGGAGGCCATGCTGAATATCGCCCTGGAGAAAGAGGCGGAAAACAGACAGAACATTCTCTATCTGGAACAGGATATGAGGGAATTCGAGCTGTACGGTACGGTCCGCGCCGTGGTCTGCATCTGCGACAGCCTGAATTATCTGCTGGAGGAAGAGGACCTGCTTGAAACCTTCCGTCTGGTGAACAATTATCTGGATCCGGGAGGCCTGTTTGTCTTTGATTTCAACACGGTCTATAAATACGAAACGGTCATCGGGGACGCAACCATCGCGGAAAACCGGGAGGACTGCAGCTTCATCTGGGAGAATTTTTATGATCCTGAGGAACGGATCAACGAATACGATGTGACCGTGTTCGTCCGCGAACAGGAAGGGCCGGAGGGCGGCCTGTTCCGGAGGTTTACGGAAACCCATTATCAGAGAGGTTATACCCTTTCGGACATCCGGGGGCTGATAGAGAAAAGCGGCCTTCATTTCGTGGAGGCGCTGGACGCGGACACGCTGGGAGAGGTTACGGCACAGAGCGAGAGAATTTACTGCATAGCGAGGGAACAGGGAAAATGAGCGATTATCTGGTGAGAGCGACGGCGGCGGATGCGCAGGTGCGCGCGTTTGCGGTAACGGCAAGAGATACGGTGGAGACGGCGCGCGCGGCGCATGATACCAGCCCGGTGATGACGGCGGCGCTGGGAAGGCTCCTGTGCGCGGGAGCGATGATGGGAAGCATGATGAAAGGAGAGGCGGATATCCTGACTCTGCAGGTTCAGGGAGACGGCCCGGCGGGCGGCCTTACCGTGACTGCGGACAGCAAAGGCAGGGTGAAGGGCTACGCGGTCAATCCCCAGGTCATTCTCCCCCCTAACAGCCAGGGAAAGCTGGACGTTGGCGGCGCGGTGGGAACGGGTACTCTGCGCGTGATCAAGGATCTGGGGCTGAAGGAACCCTATGTGGGCCAGACCCGGCTTCAGACGGGAGAGATCGCCGAGGACCTGACCTACTATTTCGCGGCTTCGGAGCAGGTGCCCTCCTCGGTGGGGCTGGGCGTCCTGATGGAGAAAAACAACACGGTGAAACAGGCCGGCGGCTTCATCGTCCAGCTCATGCCCTTCGCGGAAGAAAAGGTCATTGAGAAGCTGGAGGCGAACCTGAGCCGCATTCACTCCGTGACAAAGCTTCTGGAGGACGGAAACAGCCCGGAGCAGATTCTCGGCATCCTTCTGGAAGGAATGGATATGGAGATTTTATCCGACATGCCGGTGGAATTCTATTGCAACTGCAGCAGGGAGCGGGTGGCGAAGGCTCTTTACAGCATCGGAAAAAAGGAAATGGATGAGATGATCCGGGACGGGGAACCCATCGAGGTGAAATGCCACTTCTGCAATACGGCATATCAGTTCAGTGTGGAGGATCTGATTCAGATCAGACAGCTGCAGGAATGAAGTCTGCGAATTACGACGCTTCGGAGGTAATTATGAAAGATGGTTTTATCAGGGCGGCGGCTCTGACGCCGAAAATCAGGGTCGCAGACACCGCATACAATGCGGAACAGATCGAAAGAGGAATCGATGAGGCGGTGGAAAATGGGGCGCGTATCCTTGTTTTTCCGGAGCTGTGCATCACCGGTTATACCTGTCAGGATCTGTTCCTGCAGGAGACGCTGCTTTCAGGAGCGAAGGAAGCGCTGCGGCGGATCGCGGCGCATACGGAAGAAATGGACGCTCTGGTCTTTGTGGGGCTTCCCCTGGAGAAGGACGGGAAGCTGTATAACGTGGCGGCCGCCCTTCACGATGGAAGGGTGCTCGCCTTCATTCCCAAAACGGCTCTGCCTAATTACGCGGAGTTTTATGAGGTCCGTCATTTTAACCCCGCGCCGGAGCAGGTGGAGTTTCTGGCTTTTGAGAATGAGACGATTCCCTTCGGCCGGGAGATCCTCTTTGCCTGTGACGGCGTGGAGGGGCTGACGGTGGGCTGTGAGATCTGCGAAGACCTGTGGGCGGCGCAGACCCCTTCCACCGCACACTGTCTGGCCGGAGCCACGGTGATCGTCAATCTGTCCGCCTCCAATGAGACGGTGGGAAAGGACGCCTACCGCAGACAGCTGGTGGAGGCTGCCAGCGCAAGGCTTGTGACAGGATATGTGTATGCCAGCGCGGGAGACGGGGAATCCACACAGGATCTGGTTTTCGGCGGGCATAACCTGATCGCGGAAAACGGCGTGCTGCTTTCGGAGGCAAAACGGTTTGAAAACCAGACCATCTATGCCGATCTGGACATCCACAGGCTGCGCCATGAAAGACGCCGGATGAACACCTTCCCCGCGCCGGAAAAGGAGGGCTATCTTACACTGCCGGTGCATATGAAAAAAGAGGAGCTTTCTCTGCGGAGATTTTTCCCCACACAGCCCTTCGTCCCTTCAGATGAGGGAATGAAGAACCGCCGCTGCGAGGAAATCCTTTCCATCCAGTCCCATGGCCTGAAAAAGAGGCTGGAGCATACCGGAAGCCGCTGTGCGGTGATTGGAATTTCGGGCGGCCTGGATTCCACGCTTGCCCTTCTGGTGACGGCCCGCGCCTTCGATCTCCTGGACATTCCCCGGGAAAATATCCGCTGCGTGACCATGCCCTGCTTCGGAACCACGGACCGGACCTATGATAACGCCTGCAGGCTGACGCACACGCTGGGAGCTTCTCTGACGGAGGTCAATATTCAGGAGGCGGTGAGACTGCATTTCAGGGATATCGGCCATGACGAGGCGGTTCACGATGTGACCTATGAAAACTGCCAGGCAAGAGAACGGACGCAGGTTCTGATGGACATTGCCAATGCGGAAGGAGGCCTGGTGATCGGTACCGGCGACATGTCCGAGCTGGCGCTGGGCTGGGCTACCTACAACGGAGACCATATGTCCATGTACGGTGTGAATGTGGGCGTGCCCAAAACCCTGGTGCGCCATCTGGTGCGCTACTATGCGGATACCTGCGGAGATCCGGAGCTTTCCGAAGTCCTTCTTGACGTGCTGGATACCCCGGTCAGCCCGGAGCTTCTGCCCCCGGTGGACGGAAAAATAAGCCAGAAAACGGAGGATCTGGTGGGCCCCTACGAGCTGCACGACTTTTTCCTGTATTACATGCTGCGCTGCGGCTTTCCACCCGCCAAAATCTTCCGCATTGCGAAGTCGGCCTTCGCGGGAAAATATGAGGAGGACGTGATCCTGAAATGGCTGAAAAATTTCTGCCGCCGGTTTTTCACCCAGCAGTTCAAGCGCTCCTGTCTGCCGGACGGCCCCAAAGTGGGAAGCGTGGCAGTCTCTCCGAGAGGGGATCTGCGAATGCCGTCCGACGCCTGCAGCACCCTGTGGCTTGCGGAGGCGGAAGCGCTGTAGTATGGTGCAGACGGCTGTCTGGGAATTTCAGACTCCGCCATGCGGCGAACAGTTTCAGGGATGAAAAGGGGCTGTCGGTTAATACCGATTTTTAGCCCCTGATATGCGGGAAAGAGACACTTCCACAAAATTCAGGCTTTTTCAGGTCTGAATTCACTGTGAGGGTGTCTCTTCCTTTTTTCACTGCCCTGTTT
>DXHY01000081.1 GCA_019113175.1 Candidatus Eisenbergiella stercoravium
AAAGGACGTCAGCTCCGGTCTGGCGTCCCGATAAGGAGGAAATCATGAATAACGCTGAAAAACGCATGAGCAGACCCGGCGTGGTATTTGGCTGCGCCATGATCTGCTGCTTTTTATGGGGGAGCGCCGCTCCCAGTATTAAAACCGGCTATCGTCTGTTTTCCATTGAGGCGGCGGACAGCATGGCGCAGATTGTATTTGCAGGGATGCGTTTCATGCTGGCCGGAGTGATGGTCATTCTGGCAGGCAGCCTGCTGAACCGTAAGGAGAACGGAGGAAAACTGCTGAGACCGAAGAAGGCCTCCCTTCCCATGATCCTGAAGCTTGCCATGGTGCAGACGGTGGCGCAGTACGTTTTCTACTACATCGGACTGGCCCATACTACCGGGGTAAAAGCTGCCATTATCGGAGGCTCCAACGTATTTTTCACCATCTTTATCGCGGTGGCTGCCTTCCATATGGAAAAGCTGACGGCGAGAAAGCTGCTGGGCTGCGCGGTGGGATTCGCAGGAGTAGTGATTATCAATGTGGCAGGAAACGGCATCGACATGAAGGTTTCTCTTTTGGGAGAGGGCTTCATTCTGTTTTCTTCACTGAGCTACGCGCTTTCTTCCGGTCTCATCAAGAGATATTCGGAAAAAGAGGACCCGGTGGTATTAAGCGGTTACCAGTTCCTGTGCGGCGGAATCATACTCACCGCGGCGGGACTGATCTGCGGCGGCCGGGTGAATCTGACCGGCGTGTCTCCTGGAGGCTGGGTGCTGCTCCTTTATATGGGCTTTATTTCCGCAGCCGCATATACCCTCTGGGGCATTCTGCTGAAATATAATCCGGTAGGACGGGTGGCCGTGTACGGCTTTATGAATCCCATGTTCAGCTTCCTTCTGTCTGCGCTCCTGCTGGGTGAGGGAAGCCAGGCATTCGGATGGCCCGGCCTTTCCGCGCTGGCTCTGGTGTGTGCGGGGATTCTGATCGTCAATCTGGCGGAGGAAAAGGGAGAGAAAGAGCGTAAGGCCGGGATCCGGCCGGCAGGAGGATCATAAGGCTGTTGTCTTTCTTCTTCCGCAGCTCTTTCCGCCGCGGCTCCTTTCGGATTCAGTAAAGCAGGGTTACATTCCGGATTTCATTTTCCACCACATCAAACTGCCAGATGGAGCAGCCGGGAATCCGGTGCTCCGTCAAATAATAATGTCCGTCAAAGCTTCCCATATAATAAGGAGTTCCGCCGCCCACGAAATGAGAGTAGACATCCTCATATTCTCCGGATGCGAGAGAACGCAGATCTGAGGTACGCAGGATGGTGGCATAGTCCTGATTCCCTGAGGCATCCGTGGAAACGGTGATATAGTAATAATCCTGGATCTTTTCCAGCTGGATCATTCCCGCAATTTCAGCGGGAACCGGGTATTCCTCCAGAATGGAAAGATCCTTTAATTTTGCCCGGATGATGGTGGAATTGCCGGACACGAAATAAATTTCATCCCCCATAATGGTGAAGGAACGCACATAAACGCCGTTCAGCTTTTCAATGCTGCGGATGTCCTCCAGCACGACCTGAGAAGAATCCTTTAGCCTGCGGAACACGTACAGTTCTCCGGTCATGGAGCTGTAGGCATAGAAGCGTTCCGTTTTTTCATCGTATACCACATAATGCGGGCGGGTGCCGATGGCGGCAAATTCCTGAGTCAGAAGGAATTTGCCGTCCTTCTTTTCCAGGACCAGAACCCGGTTGTTTTCCGTATCATCCGCCAGATAGACCGTTCCGTCTCCGGCAATGGTATGGCCCCGTGTGATCTGATCCGTCACCACCCGCCACTCCGTCAGAGGACGCGTCAGGCTGTCGCTGCAGATGATCTGATCGTGATAGGTATCCACAATAAAATAGTCTTCTCCGATTCTGGTGATGCAGGAGGGGACGCTGAGTGAAGAAAAGGGATTGATTTCCGTCTCCGGCTGTGCTGCGGAAGCGGAAACCGCCTCTGCTGCGCGGATATAATGGTGGCTTTTTACCTGAAAAAGCAGAAAGACGGCTGCGGCACAAAACAGCAGAAGACAGGCTGGAAGGAGGAAAAGAGGAGCTTTTTTCTTCATGAACTCTGGAAATTCCTTTCTGAGGAAGTTTTATGATCGGGAAAGCCGGCCGGCAGACAGCCGCGGAATGAAACCGAAAAGGCTTTTTTGTGCCGGAAGAGGCATCCGCCTTATCAGTATACCACAGAAGCGGCGGATATAACAGAAAACTGAAGTTACTTCTTGGAGTGCCCGCGGATTCATGATACAATGAAAACAGGAAACCGGTTATTGGGCCGCCGTCCGGCGGCTCTTTCCGTTACAGACATTACAAAGGAAAAGGGGCGGAAGATGAAAAAACTGCTGAAGGAATTTGAAACTTTTATCATGCGGGGAAATGTGATCGATATGGCGGTCGGCGTTATCGTTGGCGCGGCTTTTCAGGCGATCGTGAATTCTCTGGTCAACGATGTGATTTCACCGGTCCTGGGACTGTTCGCCAACATGGATCTGAGCTATCTGGTTCTGAGGATCAACGATGTGGAAATCCGCTACGGCGCATTTCTGACGGCTGTGATTAATTTTCTCATCATGGCCTTCGTGATTTTCCTGCTGGTGAAGGCGATCAACAAGATTTCAGAGCTGGGATTCAAAAGGAAAAAGGATGAGGAGCCGGCAAAGCCAAAAACAAAAATATGCCCTTATTGTAAGAGCGAAATACCGGCTGATGCGGTGAAGTGCAGCCACTGCACTTCTGATCTGCCGACGGAGGAACTGACGCCGCAGACAGAGAGTGACTGATGATATGCCGCCCGACGGCGGCAGAAAGGTGGAAGCCGGCGCTGCCGGCTTCCTGGAAAAAGCACACCTGGCGTGCTTCTTTTCATCGAACGATATGCCGTCTGAAGGCGGCGGAAGGGAGTGGAAGGTATGAGGAAGGTTACAATTACGATCGGAAGAGAATATGGAAGCGGAGGCCACGAGGTGGGAGAAAAGCTGGCCGAGCGGCTGGGATTTACCTTCCTGGACAGGATCATCCTGAATGAGATATCCAGGAAGAGCGGAATCAGTGTGGAGGAGCTGATGAACCAGGACGAAGTGAAAACCTCACCCTTCCGGGAAACGCTCATCCCATATGACTTTGAATCGGAAAATCTGAATGAAAAGCTGTTCGACATGCAGGCGGATTTCATCCTGCACAAGACCAGAGAAGAGTCCTGTGTGGTGGTGGGACGGTGCGCGGATGTGATCCTGGCCTATCAGGATGATGTGGTGAATGTGTTCATTTATGCAAACATGGAGGACAAGATCCGGCGCATCAAGAGACTGTATCATCTGGGGGACCGGCAGAAGGCGGCCAAGCTGATCCGGAAGACGGAAAAGATCCGCAGAAACTATTATCAGTATTATACTGATGAGATCTGGGGAGACAAGAAAAACAAGGCCCTGATGATCAATACCTCTCAGACGGGTGTGGATGGAGCGGTGGAGCTGATCATCGCCTATCTGCGGCTGAAGGGATATCTGGAGGAAGATACGGAAACGGCGGAGAAGCTGGAAGAGAAAGCGTAAACGGGCTGTGGACGACATGGGAAGCGGCCGGACCATTTTCACAACAGCAGGGAGGAAAGTATGAGCGGAATAGCAGGAAGCAATGTGGTGGTACAGGTAGGTTTTGTGGTCAGGGATATCTATGAAACCAAAAAGAGGTGGGCGCAGTTTCTGGGTGTGGAAGAACCGCCGGTAGGGGATTCCGGGGAATATGCGGTAACCCATACGCAGTATAAGGGGGAGGACGCTCCGGAGGCGAAAAGCCTGCTTGCCTTCTTCAATTTCCCGGGCTTTCAGATCGAACTGATCCAGCCGAATGAAGCGCCGTCAACCTGGAGAGAATTTCTGGATACCCATGGAGAGGGAATCCATCATCTCGCTTTTAACGTGGACGGTATGCGGATGGAGCAGGCCATTGAAAACTGCCGGGATTTCGGTATGACGCTGGAGCAGAAGGGGGAATATGCGGACGGAAGCGGAAGATACGCTTATTTATCCGCCCAGAAGGACCTGAAGACAGCCATCGAACTTCTGGAAAACGATCTGAAGGAGGAATGAGTGGCGCAGACAGGCAGCGGCATGGGACATCCCTGAGGGCGCATAGACTGGAAACAGATAAGTGAACGGAAGGAAAGAAACCGGTCTATGCAGGAGCTGGTGCAGAATATCATGAATCAATTCGGTTATCCGGGGATTGGACTTCTGATCCTTGTGGAAACCATTTTCCCACCGATCCCGTCGGAGGTGATTCTCACCTTCGGCGGGTTTCTGACTACCTGTACCGGGCTGACCGTCGTTGGGGTGATCGCCTCATCCACCGCAGCTTCCCTGGCGGGGGCCTGGCTCCTGTACGGTCTGGGCCGCCTGTTTGGCCCTGCGCGCATACGGAGCCTCGCTTCCGGGAAGCTGGCGAAACGGCTCGGCTTTCAGGAAAAGGAAGTGGGAGACACATTTGTATGGTTCGAAAAGAAAGGAGAAAAGGCGGTTTTTTTCGGCCGTTGTATTCCCATCATCCGAAGCCTCATTTCCATTCCTGCCGGAATGGCGGGCATGAAGGCGGGCCGATTTACCGTCTACACCCTGGCCGGCAGCCTGATCTGGGATACCATGCTGGTGCTTCTGGGGGCAATGGCGGGGGAATCCTGGGAAATCATCGTGGAGTATACGGACGCCTGGTCTGCCCTGGTGAAAATCGGCGCCGCCACGGCAGGAGCGGCTGCACTGATGCGTTTCCTGGAAAAATGCCGGAAGAAGGGAAAATGACTGTCCCTGCAGATCGCACAATTTGACCACTAAAAAGCCATATTTCGGAAGCCAATGCGGAAAAAAGGGGATACACTGGATCTGATAAAAAGAAACAGGAATGAAGTGCCGCGGACGTGGCGGCATGGAGGAGGAAAGACTGAAAATGAGAGACAGAAAGAAGGCCGAAGCGGCCGCAAAGGAACTGGTATCACAGATGACGCTGGAGGAGAAGGCCTCTCAGCTCCGGTATGATTCGCCCGCGATCCCCAGGCTTGGGGTCCCGGCTTACAACTGGTGGAATGAGGCGCTTCACGGCGTGGCGAGGGCTGGCGTAGCAACCAGCTTTCCGCAGGCCATCGGAATGGCGGCAGCCTTTGACGAGGAGCTGCTTCGCACCATCGGAGATGTGGTAGCGACGGAGGGACGCGCCAAATACAACGAATACGCAAAGCATAATGACAGGGATATTTACAAGGGTCTCACTTTCTGGTCCCCGAACGTGAATATTTTCAGGGATCCCAGATGGGGAAGGGGACATGAAACCTACGGAGAGGACCCGTATCTGACATCCCGTATGGGCGTGGCCTATGTGGAGGGGCTTCAGGGAACGGGTTCCGCAGAAAATGCAACAACGGAAAACGGAGAAGGTGCATATCTGAAAACGGCTGCCTGCGCCAAGCATTTCGCTGTACATTCCGGACCGGAGGCGCTGCGCCATGAATTCGATGCAAAGGCGAGCAAAAAGGATATGTATGAGACCTATCTTCCCGCCTTCGAAGCCTGTGTGAAGGAGGGTGAGGTGGAGGCTGTCATGGGCGCCTATAACCGGACTAACGGAGAGCCCTGCTGCGGCAGCAATACGCTGATCCGTGGAATTCTGAGAGGAGAATGGGGGTTCCAGGGGCACTTCGTTTCAGACTGCTGGGCCATCAAGGATTTTCATGAGCATCACTGCGTGACCAAAACGCCGGAGGAGTCCGCCGCGATGGCGCTGAAGGCGGGCTGTGACGTGAACTGCGGCGTCACCTATCTGCATCTGCTGAAAGCGCATGAGCAGGGACTTGTGACGGAGGAAGAGATCACTCAGGCGGCGGAGCGGCTGTTCACTACCAGGTATCTGCTCGGCTGCTTTACGGAAACTGAATATGACAAAATCCCCTATGAGGCTGTGGAATGCCGGGAGCATCTGGAGCTGGCGCAGAAAATCGCCAGAGAGGGAATGGTACTTTTAAAGAACGACGGTACTCTGCCGCTTCGGAAGGACAGGCTGAAGACCATCGGTGTGATCGGACCGAACGCGGACAGCAGAAGCCCGCTGGTTGGAAATTATCATGGAACCTCCTCCCGCTATATCACCATGCTGGAGGGCATTCAGGATGCGGTGGGAGAGGATGTGCGCGTGCTCTATTCAGAGGGCTGCCATCTGTTCAAAGACCGTGTGGAAAACCTTGCCTGGAGACAGGACCGCATTTCGGAAGCGCTTACCGTGGTGGAGCACAGCGATGTGGTGGTGCTCTGTCTTGGGCTTGACGAAACGCTGGAGGGAGAGGAAGGAGATGCCGGAAACGGCTATGCCTCCGGAGACAAGGCGGATCTGCAGCTGCCGGAGGTCCAGAGGGAGCTCCTGGAAGCGGTGGCAGGCTGCGGAAAGCCTGTGGTTCTGTGCGTGCTCACCGGAAGTGCGGTGGATCTGAATTTTGCCGACGAGCATGTGAACGCTATTCTTCAGGTCTGGTATCCCGGCGCGAGAGGCGGAAAGGCCGCTGCCGACATCCTGTTCGGCGCCTGCTCCCCTTCCGGAAAGCTTCCGGTTACCTTTTACCGGGATCTGGACGGTTTCCCGGCCTTCGAGGACTATTCCATGAAGGGGCGGACCTACCGTTACCTGGAAAAGGAGCCCCTGTATCCTTTCGGCTATGGCCTGACCTACGGCCGTGTTGAGGTGCGTGAAGCTGCCCTGGCCAAAGCGCCTGTGCTGTCTGCTCTAGAGAAGGCGGGACAGGGAATATCGAAAACGGACGTGCCGGATCAGAGCGGGAATTCTGTCGTGAAGGCAGTTCTGGAAAATACCGGAGCATATGATACGGACGAGGTGCTTCAGGCTTACATCCATGCGGAGGATTCCGCGTTTGCCCCTCTGCATCCTTCCCTCTGCGCCTTTACCAGAGTGAGCCTGAAGGCGGGAGAAAAAAAGGAAGTGAGCCTGACGATCCCTGCCTCTGCCTTTACCATTGTGGACGAGGAAGGCAGGAGATATGTGGACGGAACCCATTTCAGCCTGTACATCGGTACCAGCCAGCCGGATGAGAGAAGCGCCTTTCTTACGGGTATACGGCCGGTGAAGATTGAGGTTGTGCTGTAAAGTAGAATAACGGAAGTGTTGGAAGAGACTGACTCTTTTTAATGGAAGCGGATAAAACAGGGCTGTCACACGAAGCCGGAGCAGGATATGCTGCCGGTCAGGCGTGAGTGTGACAGCTCTGTTTGTGGTTATCGGGACAGCATATGATCTGGAAGGGACGGCCCCTCGCCGGCATCCGGGCCGGGATGGAGCCGGGAGCGCTCCGGTTTGCTGTAAACGCGGAAGGACTGCCGGAAACGGTGGGTGGCGGAAAATGTTTTGGACTGTTGATTTCGGAGATCTGACCGGAAGTGTAAACGTCATCCGAAAAGAATCATAAAAAGACAGTCAAATCAGATAGTGACATTTCCTGACCGCTGGGATAAGATGAAAAAAGAACGGAAAACTGCGGAACCAGTCACGCTATATGCCAGAATAGACGATACTATGGGGAATACGGCTGAAAAAGACAATTCGTTTGAAAACAATGGCTCTGTTTCCCTGTCTGTATCGGGGATTGACAGCGATGGCTTGGCGCGGCGGCTCCGGATCGACGCAGTGGAGAACGCTCAGGGAAGGAGGCCGGAGAAATGGATGACAGAGGAGTGGAGCAGACCCTCATAAAACTTCGGGATTTTGAGAAAAGCGCAAAGCGTCTGTATGAATCCAATTCAAAGGCCTTCGACCATGTGGTGTGGGACTGGGAGGAATTTGTCCAGGGGTATCGGAGGACGCAGACGCAGGATGTGAAGCTGGAGGCAAAGGCTCCCTTTTTCATGGGAAGCCTGCTGACCGAACAGGACTGCTTCCCCGATGAAAACAGCGAGGTTTCCGTCCTGCTGCATGACCGGTATGTGCCGCCCTTCTATCACAGCCTGAAGTTCGTCAAGATCGTCTATGCCCTGCGGGGCGGCTTCATCTTCTATCTGAGAGAGAACGGACAGGACCGGAAGATCCAGATGGGGGAAGGAGATTTCGTCATCATTCCGCCGGAGGTCAGCCAGGCGGTTTTCACCTGTGATGAGGGCGCGGTTACAGTGAACATCATCATCAAGCGAAGTACCTTCGGAGAAGCCTTTTACAGCCTGCTGATGGAAAATGACAGCATTTCCGATTTCTTCTGGCAGATGCTCTACAGCAAGGGAAACGAAAGAGCGCTGCTGGTGCGTTGCGGACAGGATGAACGGCTGCAGAAGCTGGTACTGGAGATGTGCTCGGAAGGCATTCTGGACAGGTCAGGAAGCACGGCCGGGAAAAATCTGATGATGAAGGGTTATGTGATGCTTCTGTTCGGAAGGGCCATGAGGGAGCATTCCGGAGAGATGGAGAGCGTGGGGCATTTAAGCGAGGCGGATGCGGTCCTGCCTGAAATGATCCGTTACATCCGGGAGAACTATACCACGGTGACGCTTCCGGAGCTGGCCAGGCATTTCGGAAGGAGTGAGGGATACTTAAGCCGTTATATCCGCAGGGAGACGGGAAAGACATTCCGGTTTCTCCTGAAAGAATTCCGCATGAAGCAGGCCGTGCAGATGCTGGAAAATTCCTCCTGCAGCGTGGAGGAGGTGGCCGCGGCCGTGGGGTATGCGGATATCAGCTGCTTTTACCGGAATTTTCGGGAAAGCTTCAGCATGACTCCGATGCAGTACCGCAGTATCCGCAGCAGAATCAGTCTCTAAAGGCAGCAGAATCAGTCTTTATAAAAAGGGCCGCCCGGAGCGGCAGAAAGGTGGTTGAATCATGGAGTGGAGTGCGAAATGGATCGCGCCGGCACAGGAAATGGGAGATGTGTGTCCGGTATTCGTAAAGGAATTTGCGGGGGGAGAAGGCGCTGCGAAGGCGGAGCTTTTCATCACAGCCATGGGCGTTTATGAGGCCAGCCTGAACGGAAGGCGGGTGGGAGAATATGTGCTCGCCCCCGGCTGGACTTCCTATGAAAAGAGGCAGCAGTATCAGTGCTATGACGTGACGGAGCTGCTGGAGAAGAGCAACCGCCTGGAAGTGGTCGTGGGAAAGGGCTGGTACCGAAGCCCCATGCCCGGCTGGATGAACGAGGAGGGAAAGAATGTAAAAGCTCATATACCTGCCGGACTGATCGCGCAGCTGGTTCTGACCGCTGAGGACGGGACGAAACAGGTCATTGCGACGGATGAGAGCTGGAAGGCGGAAGAGAGCAGGATCCGGTTCAGCGAGATTTATGACGGAGAAACCTGTGATGCCACATTTGAGGCGAAGGAGGTACAGCCTGTCGTGTGCCTGGATAAGGGAACGCAGAATCTGATTCCCCAGCAGGGAGAAGAGACCCGGGAAGAGGAATACGTGGCGGCAGAGCGTGTATTTACCACTCCGAAGGGAGAAATCGTGGTGGACTTCGGCCAGGAGGTGACGGGCTACGTCCGTTTTACCGTGGATGCGAAGGCAAGAGATGTGGTGGAAATCTCCCACGGCGAGGTGCTGGATAAGGAAGGAAATTTCTATAATGCAAACTACAGAAGCGCGAAGGCGAAGCTGCGCTATACCTGTAGGGACGGCCGGCAGACGTATCAGCCCCATCTGACCTTCTTCGGCTTCCGCTATATCCGTCTGGACAGCTTTCCGGGAACACCTGCGCCGGAACAGTTTACGGCGGTTGCGGTGCATTCCCATATGAAGCGCACCGGACGGCTTTCCAGCTCCAATCCTCTTCTGAACCGCCTGTTTTCCAACGTGGTCTGGGGACAGAGAGGCAATTTTCTGGATGTGCCCACGGACTGCCCGCAGCGGGACGAGCGGCTGGGCTGGACGGGAGACGCACAGGCCTTTGTGAAGACGGCCAGCTATAACTATGACGTGGAGAAATTTTTCACCAAATGGCTTGCGGACATGGCGGCCGACCAGTGTGAGGACGGCTCCATTCCCCATGTGATTCCCGCCTGCGGAACGGGAAGCGGCAGCGCGGCCTGGGACGACGCGGCGACCATCTGCCCCTGGCAGATCTATATGACCTACGGAAATCCGGCGATTCTGCGCCAGCAGTTTGACTGCATGAAAAAATATGTGGGATTTATCACGAATTCCACGAAGGACGAATATCTCTGGACGGGCGGAACCCACTATGAGGACTGGCTTGGGCTGGACGCTCCGGTGGGAAGCTATAAGGGCTCATCCCGGGCGGACTTCATCGCTTCCGCGTTTTATGCTCACTCCACCAGCCTGGTGATGAAGGCCGGAAAAGTGCTGGGCGAGGACGTGAGCGAATACGAGGCGCTGTACGATAACATCGTGAAAACCTTCCGGAAGACCTTCGCGGATTACAGGACGCAGACCGAGCTGGTGCTCGCCGTTCATTTCGGCCTGGCGGAGGACCTGCAGAAGACGGCGGATCAGCTGGCCCAAAAGGTGATTGCGGATGGAAAGAAGCTGCAGACCGGCTTTGTGGGAACCCCTTATCTGCTCCATGTGCTTAGCGGCTACGGACATACGGATCTGGCCTACACACTGCTTCTGCGCACGGAATATCCTTCCTGGCTCTATCCGGTGACGAAGGGCGCCACCACTATCTGGGAGCACTGGGACGGCATCATGGAAAACGGAGATTTCTGGAGCACGGATATGAATTCCTTCAACCATTACGCCTACGGCGCTGTGGCGGACTGGGTGTATGAGGAGGCGGCCGGCATTCAGCCTGCGGAGCCCGGCTTTGCGAAGATACGCATCGCGCCGAAGCCGGACGGACGGCTGGAGTGGCTGGAAGCGTCTATTGAGACCAGACACGGCCTGGTGCGTTCCGCCTGGAGCCATATCGTGGAGAATGGATGCAAAAAGGTGCGTTATGAGATCATCACCCCGTCTCCGGCAGTGATCATAATTGACGGAAAGGAAAAAGAGGTGGAAGCGGGAGAGTACACATTCTGCGTGGATGCGGACTGAGCCTGCAGATTCCCTGAGATAAGTAAAGAGACCAGATACAGTTGGGACCGGCACGTAAAAATCGTGCCGGTCCCGATTCGTTTCTTCACAGTAGAATATCCTTCAGAGAGCGCTTGGGAACATAGTGTACCGTTCCTGTTTCATCCCTGTAATAGCGTGTATTTCCGTCTGCGCCAACCTCCGTGAGGACAACTTCTTCCGCAGGCTTTCCGATGGCGACCACGAGATTGGGTTCCACAGTTTCGGGCAGCTTCAAGAGCTCCTTCAGCGCGGTCCGGTTGAAATTCCCGATCATGCATCCGCCGAGGTCCTTTTCCGCCGCGGCCAGAAGGATGGTCTGCGCGGCTATGCCAATATCTCTTAAAAAGGCGGTTTCATTCGGCGCGATGCTTTTGTCCAGGCAGATTACGATAAAGCCGGTGGGACACTGGCCGGGATATGGAAGGGAAAGCTGAGGCAGGGCGGCGGCCCACTTCGTCAGTGCCTGGATGGCGTCCACCTCTTCCTTCTCATAAGCGATATGATACTTCAGCGGCTGTGTGTTGGCGCTGGACGCCGTATAGCGGGTGAGATCCACGAGCTCCAGCAGCTCTTCCTCTGAAATTTTCCGCGATTCATCATAACCGCGGAAGCTTCTGTTTCTGATCACCAGATCCTTCAACATGATAATCCCTCCTGAAAAAAAGAGCCGCAGACGAATGGCCTGCGGCATGCTGCATGAAAATATTTCATGAAAACTATTTAAGCGGCTTTGCGCCTGCCTTCTCCTGAAGCTTTTCGACCTGCCGCTTGAACCAGCCCTTCTTTTTCTGGGCGGGCTTTGCAAGCGAATTTCCATGAAGCCCCTTGACCGCGGTGATATAGATGCCGCTCACTGTGGCCTTGACCTCTTTCTTCACCGGTACGGAATCGAAAATGCTTTCCTCACACACCAGAGTCATGATCTGGGGGCCGATCTTGGCCTTTACGATGGGAAGCTTTGCGCGGCGCAGGAGCTTGGGCGTCTGCTCCATCACCATGGCGGGAAGTCCGGCATCCTTCAGCTTCATCCGTTTCTTGTCTATGATCAGCATGGAAACGGTCTGCTTATACGCTTCGATCTGCTGCTGCTGTTCCGCCTGTTTTTTCTGTGCCTTTTTGCCGAAAAAATACAGCGCCACAACGGCGATGATCAAAACGGCCAGAATTACCAATAATACAATTGTTACGGGATTCACGAGGCAACCTCCTCTTTTTTGCCGCTGCCTGCGGCATTTTTTCCTCTTGGTTAAATACAGGGACATTGTAGCAGAATTTTGAGGATAAGGCAAGGATTTGTGAAATTCCTGGGGAAAGGGGTTGTGAAATTCCTGGGGAAAGGGTTTTAAGAAAAGAAAAAATATGCTACAATGAAAAGCAATGTCGGATGAAAACCGGCGGCTTAAATTTTGGAAATAAAGTGCCGCCTTCGGGCGGCGGGAAGGAAAGAGAAGCGGGCGAAAGCCCGTGGGCTTTCCCCCTGAGAATTTGCGCATGGCGCAAATTCCTGCAAAAACACAGTGCTGCCTTCGGGCGGCGGGAAGGAAAGAGGAGATGAAAAAATTTATCACGGGGGCGGCGCTGTCTCTGGCAGGAGCTGCTCTTTTGGGCGCGCTGATGACGGGCTGCGGCAATGCGGATACCGATACGGCGGAAGCGACGCAGGAGAGCGCGGCTGCGACAGAAACGTCTGCGGAGACTGAGACGGAGGATTACGGTCCGGAGGCCTATCTGAGCGGAATCAACGTGGCGGATTATGTGACGCTGGGAGAATATAAGGGGATCGAGGTGTCCGTGGATGCCGCTGTGGTGACGGATGAGTATCTGGACAGCTATATCGACTATGTGCTTCAGAGCAATATGGTCAGGACGGAGATCACGGACAGGCCCGTGGAAGAGGGCGACATTGTCAACATCGATTACGAAGGAAAAATTGACGGCGTGGCGTTCGACGGAGGAACCGCGCAGGGATATGATCTGACCATTGGCTCCGGCACGTTCATTGACGGCTTTGAGGACGGGCTGATCGGCGCGCAGACTGGCGAGACGGTGGATGTGGATGTGACCTTCCCGGAGAATTATCCCGGAGAAGAGGTTGCGGGAAAGGATGCGGTTTTCACTGTGACGGTTAACAGCATCAGCGTGGAAACTCTTCCCGAGCTGACGGATGAATTCGTACAGGGGCTGGGCGTTGGCGTCAATACGGTGGAGGAATACCGGCAGTACGCCTATGACCTTCTGATGGAGGAAGAGCAGGCGACTCACGATTCCAATGCTGAAATCGCGATTCTGGAGGCTGTCATGGCGAATTCCGAGCTGCAGGATCCGCCGGAGGACATGACGAACAGGTATTACAGCCGGATCATCGACAATATGACCTACTATGCTTCCATGTACGGATATGACCTGGAGACATTCCTGAGCATGCAGGGGACGTCGGAAGATGAGATCCGCGAGTCGGCCGCACAGGCAGGACAGGAGATCATCGTCATGCAGGCCATTGCCGAGGCAGAAGGCCTTTCGGTGACGGACGAGGAGCTGGATGCGGAGATTGAAAGCAATGCCGGTTCGCTGGGGTATGACGATGTGGAGGAATACCGCGCTTCTCTGGACGTGGAAGGCTACCGGGAATATATGATGTCGGAGAAGGTGCTGGATTTCCTGCTGGAGAACGCTGTGGTGACGGACGTGGAGCCGGAAACGGAAAGCGCGGCTGAGACGACAGAGGCAGCGGAGACGGAGGCGGCTGAGACAGAGGGAACAGAGGCCGAAGCGTCAGCCGCAGAGACAGAAACAGCAGAAACCGAAAGCGCAGCTGAAGCGGAGACTGAAACACAGGCAACGGAAACGACATCAGAATCTTAAGAAAAAAATGGCCATAACGGCGTGAAAAGGGGTTTAATACAATGGAACTGACAAACATTAAGGATCTGTTCAGAGAAAAGGAAAGCTATGCGGGAAAAAAAGTGACAGTCGGAGGCTGGGTGAGAAGCAACCGGGATTCCAAAACCTTTGGATTCCTTGTCGTGAATGACGGCAGCTTTTTTGAGCCGCTTCAGGTGGTTTATTCCGATCAGCTTGCCGATTTCACGGCCATCGCCAAAATCGGCGTGGGTGCTGCGGTAATCGTAACCGGAACCATCGTGGAGACGCCCGGAGCGAAGCAGCCGCTTGAGATGCAGGCGGAGGAGATTGTCGTTGAGGGCGCTTCCCCGTCCGATTATCCGCTTCAGAAGAAGCGCCACAGCTTCGAATATCTGCGCACCATTTCCCATCTGCGCGCAAGAACCAACACCTTTCAGGCGGTATTCCGTGTCCGCTCCCTTGCGGCTTACGCCATCCACCGCTTTTTCCAGGAAAGAGGCTTTGTCTATGTGCATACTCCTCTGATCACGGGAAGCGACTGTGAGGGCGCGGGAGAAATGTTCCAGGTGACCACGCTGGATCTGGAAAATGTCCCGAAGACAGAGGACGGAAAGGTGGACTACAGCCAGGATTTCTTCGGAAAGCCCACCAACCTGACGGTGAGCGGACAGCTTGACGCGGAAACCTATGCCTTTGCCTTCCGCAACGTTTATACCTTCGGCCCCACCTTCCGGGCGGAAAATTCCAACACCACCCGTCATGCGGCGGAGTTCTGGATGATCGAGCCGGAGATGTGCTTCGCGGATCTGAAGGACGATATGATTCTGGCGGAAAGCATGCTGAAATACATCATCCGTTATGTCCTGGAAAACGCGCCGGAGGAAATGGCATTTTTCAACCAGTTCGTGGACAAGGGGCTGATCGAAAGGCTTCAGCACGTGCTGGATTCCGAATTCGGCCATGTGACCTATACGGAAGCCATTGAGATTCTGGAAAAACACAACGATGAATTTGAATATAAGGTACACTGGGGAAGCGACCTTCAGACGGAGCATGAGCGTTATCTGACGGAAAAGGAATTCAAGCGTCCGGTATTCGTGACCGATTATCCGAAGGAAATCAAGGCTTTTTATATGAAGCTGAACGAGGACGGCAAGACCGTCGCCGCCATGGACTGCCTGGTACCCGGAATCGGAGAGATCATCGGAGGAAGCCAGAGAGAAGACAAGCTGGAGCTTCTGGAAAAGAGGATGGACGAGCTTGGGCTGAAGCGGGAGGACTATGAATTTTACCTGGATCTGAGACGTTACGGTTCCGCCCGCCATGCAGGCTTTGGCCTCGGTTTTGAGCGCTGCGTCATGTATCTGACCGGCATGGGCAACATCCGGGACGTGATTCCGTTCCCGAGAACCGTTAAGAACTGCGATCTGTAAGCTGCTGCGAAAGAAGAAGGGACAGGATATGCGAAAGAAACTTTTCAGTCTGTTTTTGATCATACTGGTTGTGGCTGCATCGGTTCAGCCGGTGTCGGCTACAAGCAGCAGCGATCTGAAAAAACAGAGACAGGAAAAGGAAAGCCAGAAGAACAGCACTCAGAGCGAGCTGGATGCCATTAATGACCAGATCGGTGACCTGTCCGGAGAAAAGGAAGAGGTTGACGCCCAGATCGAAGAGCTGACCGGTCAGATTGCGGAGATCATGGTCAGCGTGGACCTGATGGAGGAAGAGATCGCAGATACAGAGGAGCAGATCGTACAGGCGCAGGAGGATTACGACGCGGCAAAGGAAAAGGAAGAAGCACAGTACACCGCAATGAAGAAGCGGATTCAGTATCTCTATGAGAAGGGAGAGAACAGCTATATCCAGATCCTTCTGGAGGCGAAGAGCTGGGGAGATCTGCTGAACAAAGCGGAATACGTGCAGGAAATC
Organism: Candidatus Eisenbergiella stercoravium; assembly: GCA_019113175.1. GTDB lineage: Bacteria > Bacillota > Clostridia > Lachnospirales > Lachnospiraceae > Eisenbergiella > Eisenbergiella stercoravium. The sequence continues at coordinate 15,869 of DXHY01000081.1, forward strand.
TATACCTACGACCGGAAAATGCTGGATGATTATGCGGCTACTGTGGATGAGGTGGCGCAGCTGAAAGAGGATCTGGAGGTTAAGAAGTCTGATCTGCAGGCCTCTCAGTATGAGCTTCAGCAGGAACAGGACTCGCTTCAGGAATCCCTGGATGAGCAGAAGGCGATCTCCGCTGATTATGAAGCGGATCTTGCCAGGGCCCGGGAGCAGGCCGCAGCCTATAAGGAAAAGATCGCCAGACAGAATGAAGAAATTCAGCAGCTTGCCGCTGCCGAGGAATCCAAGCGTGCGGAAGAGGAAGAAGCACAGAGAAGGGCAGAAGAGGAAAGCCGTAAGGCGGAGGAAAGTAGAAAGGCGGAGGAGAGCAGGAAAGCGGAAGAGGAAAAGAAGAAAGCGAGTGCAGCTTCCACCGCATCGGAGCAGGAAGCGCAAAAGGCGTCATCTTCCTCTTCTTCCAGTTCCTCCTCATCTTCGTCGTCATCCTCGTCTTCCGGCAGCTACTCCAAGGGAACCGAGATTGCCAATTATGCCTGCCAGTTTGTGGGGAATCCCTATGTGCCCGGCGGCACCAGCCTGACGGAGGGAGCGGACTGCTCCGGATTTACTCAGTCTGTCTACAAGGCGTTTGGCTACAGCATTCCCAGAACCTCCTCCGAGCAGAGGAGCGCGGGACGCGAGGTTTCCTATGCGGAGGCGCAGCCCGGGGATCTGATCTGCTATGCGGGCCACGTGGCCATTTACCTGGGAAACGGCCGTATCGTTCATGCCAGCAGCGTCAAGACAGGAATCAAGTACGGAAATGCGGCGTATAAAACCATTCTTTCGGTGAGAAGGATTGTGGGGTAACTGCTGTAAAACATAAATAAAGCCTGATGCGGCTGATAGAGAATATCAGAAAGCACGCAGTCAGGCTTTTTTCATTTAAAAGCTTAAATAAGGGAGAGAAGCTCTTCCACTGCTTCATCGGTCAGCCGCGCCATGGAATAATCCTGCACCCCCACCACATGGTGGTTGCAGCGGTTGACCGGAAGCAGGATCTTCTGCGCCGGGCTGCTTCCCACGGCGACAGCCATGGCGGGAGTGACTTCCCCCAGAAGAGAATCCGCAGCCATAATGCCCAGAGGGCCGATGATGAAGTCAGCGTCCCGGCAGGCAACCAGCACGGGATTTTCTCCGGTGGCCCCACAGTCTGCTCCGGCCTTCAGCATGGCGGCCGTGGCTGCGCTGTTTGTACCGATGGCGATGAGCTCCGTACCGGAGGGGAGCTTTTCCTTATTTTTTCTGATCTTTTCACAGAGCAGGGCGCCCATCCGGCCGCCCTGTCCGTCTATCACTATGATTTTCATACAAATCTCCATTCGGCCGCCGGATGGGCGGCATGAATCTTCTTATGTTTATTGTGCCTGCATGGAAAATTCCACCACAACGGAGGCTTCGATATCCAGCTCGCCGGGCATGATGCTTACGCTTTCGTCCCCGGCAGCGGCGCTCATGGTGCTCTGTGCCAGAGCAGTGTCATTGTAGCGGGCTTCTGAATAACCGCTGGTCTCCTGGATGGAAAGAATCTCTCCGACGGCATATCCTTCCGCCTGTACCATGGCATCCGCCTTCTTGCGGGCGGCGGCAACGGCCAGAGAAAGCGCTTCCTGATAGGCATCATCGTATTTGCTGGAAAGATAGGAGATGGACTGAATGTCATTGACGCCAGCGTCCACGGACTGCGTCAGAATCTCCCCCACCTGATCCATCGGAAGATCGGAGATGGTGAGCGTCGTTACCGCTTCGTATCCGGTCAGCACCTGCATGCTGCCGCTCCAGTCATAGACCGGATTCAGATAATAGCCGGTGGTCCGGATGGAATTTTCCGCAACCCCAAGCTGCTTCAGCACAGCCACGACCCGATCCGATGTGCTGCTGTTTTCTTCCTGACAGGTCTGGGCGTCAGAACTCTGCGTCCGGATGGAATATACGATTTCCGCGATGTCCGGCACAACGGAAACCTGCTCCGTGCTGTTGACTGTGACGCTCCCGGCGGTTTCTTCTGCCGGTGCGTTTTCTGCAGCGCCTTCCTGCTGGCAGGCAGTCAGCGTCAGAAGCGCGCAGAACAGAAGTGCTGTGATCCCTTTTTTCATAGACAATTCCTCCCCTGAAAGGCGGCGATCCGGCTTTGAACCGGAAGGCGGCCATTTTTCCATATAAGGCGTATGCAAAACGCCTTCCTGAAATCACTATACCAGAAATGAACGGAAGAAAACAGGTGCAGGAGGAAATTTTGCGTGGGATTAAAGAAAACTTAAGAATCTGGATCGTCGGCGTTCCCTTTTTGGCCTGATGTCCGCGGCGGAACGATACAGTCGTAACGGATCGCTCTCCCCTTCAGGGAATAGGAAGGCTTCCTGTCTGCCAGACAGGGCCCTTTCAGAGGCCGTTTGATCACGATCCGTCCGGGATGACAGGAAAGGGCTGCTTCCAGCAGCTCTTTTTCTTCTGAGCAGGGGCTTTCCAGCTGATGGAGCATCTGAAATTTTTTCCGGATGAGCCCGCTCTTTTTTCTCTCCGGGAACATGGGATCAAGAACGACGATGTCCGGCATAAAATCCAGCCGGGGAAGTTCCCTGATGCTGTCTCCCTTTTGAAAATGCATGCGGCTGATCACGGGAGCCAGTTCCGGATTTCTCATTCCCCTGTGCAGGGCGTCCTGAAGAAGGGCTGCAATGACGGGATTCCGCTCATACAGCCTTACCTGAAAGCCGGCAGCAGCGAGCAGGAAAGCATCCTCACCCAGACCTGCGGTGGCGTCAACGGCGGTCAGGGGTCCCTGCGCTCCCTTCATCCTTGCAGCCCTCACCAGAAGCTCATGATTCAGGTTATTGGGAACGAGCCGCGGCAGAAAGCGCGCGAAATCTCCCCGCAGTGTGTGGGACCCTTCTACAAGAGAGAGGCCTTCCGCGTCCAGCTGGAGATAGCAGGCGGGGAGGGAAGCTGCGGAGGATTTCCGGATTCTGTTTATTTGAAGCTCATCCGCAATGGAGGCTGCGGCTGCCTGATCGACGCCCTCTTCCACATACAGGACGATGGCTTCTGGTAATAGGTGTTGTTCAGCGTTCTGATTCATTTTTATAAATAAGGAATATGACCATTTCCCCAAAACAGGAAAACGGTCATAGTTATATCATATTTCATTGGAATTAACAATTTCTATCATTTCCCGTGGAGTTACCACGAAGGATTTTACCGGAAAGTGCCTGATGTTTCCTGTTACAAGATAGGAATTTTCGGTTTTCCGTACATTCATAACTACTTGATAGAAAATAACGTCTTTCGGGTCGGGCAGTTCTTCCTCTATTGGTTCCGCATCAATGAAAATTCCCCGCTTAATGATTCCATTCAGAAGAACATCCACAGCATCTTTTGGAAAATGGAACTTTGGTCTGCTTAATACATTCCGGTACTCGGCCAGAATCTCAGTGTTAAGAAGCGGTAAAATCCGCCCTGCCAGAGATTCAGCCGTAACAATTCCCGGCAGGGACTCCCAGCGGAGCAGAGCGGAAACTAATACGTTGGTATCAATGGCTGCGTAATATTTCATCTGGCCGTACCACCTGTCGAATTTTGCCCGGTTCTTGCGGCATCGATTTCGGCATTGATTTCGTCCAGCGTCATATCAGAAACACCGGCAGCGCTGGCGGCTTCGCTGATTTCCTGCATTGCCCGCAATGCGCGTGTTGCCTTATATTCATTTGCAGGAAGCGTCATACTGAATGGGATGCCATTTACCATAACAGAACGTTTGATAAACATTCTAATCGCGGTAGGCAGGTCAAGCCCCAGCGCATCATACAGGGCGCTGGCTTCAGCCTTAAGATCGTCATCCAGTCTGATTTGAACAAGAGAACTTGCCATAGTGTCTTCCTCCCTTCTACAAATGTATTTGTTTGCACTTCAATTATATATTATTATATGTTCAATTACAAGTATTTATCTACGAATAGATTTAAAAAGATTATCTACGAATAGATTTAAAAAGATTCAAAAGATTAGGCAAAAAAGGTGACTGCTTTTTTGATTGCGTGTATAATGAACGATTGGACAAAGAAAACGCAACCGAAGAGGTACTTCAATGAATCTGATCAACATAGAAAAAATTACCAAGTCATTTACCGATCACAGGCTGTTTGACAACGCCTCCTTTTCCCTGCAGGAGGGCGAAAAGGTCGGCGTCATCGGCATCAACGGAACCGGAAAAACCACGCTGCTGAAAATGATGGCAGGGCTGGAGGAGCCGGATGAGGGAACTGTCACAACGGCCAATCATGCGGTGATCCGCTATCTGCCCCAGCACCCGGAATTTGACCCGGCGATATCAAGCCTGGAATGCGTGCTGGCGGGCAATGTGTCGGAGGAGAACCGGTGGACTATTGAAAGCGACGCGAAGGCGATGATGACCCGGCTCGGAATCCGGGACTTTGACCAGCCGGCCGGACAGCTTTCCGGCGGCCAGCGCAAGCGCCTGGCTCTGATTTCCGTCCTGCTGTCTCCGGCGGATATTCTGCTGCTGGACGAGCCCACCAACCATCTGGACAATGATATGGCCGACTGGCTGGAGGATTATCTGAAAAAATGGCGGGGCGCTCTGGTCATGGTGACCCATGACCGTTATTTTCTGGACAGCGTGACCAACCGGATCGTGGAGATCGACAAAGGCTCCATCTACAGCTATCAGACGAACTATTCCGGCTTCCTGGAGTTAAAGACACAGCGCCAGGAGATGGAGGAGGCAGGCGAACGCAAGCGTCAGTCCATCCTGCGCGTGGAACTGGAATGGATCCGCAGGGGAGCCAGGGCCCGTTCCACCAAGCAGAAAGCGCACATAAAACGGTATGAGGAGCTTCGGGACCGGCAGGCTCCCGTCCAGGATTCCAGAGTGGAACTGAGCTCCATTTCAACGAGGCTTGGAAAAACCACGGTGGAGCTTTCTCATATCTGCAAAAGCTATGGGGAAAGGAAACTGATCGATGATTTTTCCTACATTTTCCTGAAAGGGGACCGGGTGGGAATCATCGGCCCCAACGGCTGCGGAAAAACCACTCTGATGAAAATCATCGCAGGGCTTCTTCCGCCGGATTCCGGTCAGGTGGTGGTCGGACAGACCGTGAAAATGGGCTATTACGCCCAGGAGATCGCTTCGGAAAAGCCGGAGAGGACGGCTGCCGGAACAGGGTGGGAGGATGCTTCCGGAGAGACGCAGAAAGATGCTTCCGGAAGGACGCAGAAGGACGCGGGGATGAACGAGATCGATCTTTCCTATATGGACCCCAAACAGCGGGTCATCGATTATGTGAAGGATACCGCGGAGTACATTCAGACGACGGACGGAGTATTGTCGGCATCTGCCATGCTGGAGCGGTTTCTCTTTCCGCCGGACAAGCAGTACAGTCCCATCGGAAAGCTCTCCGGCGGGGAGAAAAAACGCCTGAACCTGCTGCGCGTGCTGGCTTCTTCCCCAAATCTGCTGCTTCTCGATGAGCCCACCAATAATCTGGATATCACCACGCTGACGATTCTGGAGGACTATCTGGATCATTTTGAAGGGATTGTGGTGACCGTATCCCATGACCGTTATTTTCTGGACCGTACGATGAAACGGATTTTCGCTTTTGAGGAAAACGGAAAGCTGCGGCAGTATGAAGGCGGATATACGGACTATGCAATGCGTAAGGCCGCGGAGAAAGAAGCGCAGGAGGAAGAAAGTGAGGGAAAACGCGGATTATCCGGAAAGGCGAATGCCAAAGCCGGCGCAAAGGCGGATACAAAAGCTGACGCTTTGACGAAACAGAACGTTTCTGCGGGCTCAGACGCGCCTGCCGCCGAAAAAGGCCAGCGCACCCGCGGCCCCCAGAAGCTGAAATTCACCTATAAGGAGCAGAAGGACTATGAGACGATAGAGGCCGATATGGCGAAGCTGGAGGATCAGATCGCCGCTCTGGATCAGGCCATCGAGGCCTCCGCCAGCGATTTTGTGAAGCTGAATCAGCTGATGGCGGAGAAGGCGGAGACGGAGGCCGCTCTGGAAGAGAAGATGGAACGATGGATGTATCTGGAGGAGCTGGCGGCGAAGATTGCAGGGCAGGCCGAATGCGGTGTTGGGAGGAATCCTGTTTCCAGTCAGAGTCCGGAGTGATATAATAAAAAACGGCATGGCGGCAATCCATGCTGACATATGAAATAATAATAACGGACTGCAATAAATGCGCCGGCCGGCAGAGGCAGGGCAGGCGGCAGAACGAAAAGGAAAGGACAATGAAAATGGAAAAACTGGGAAGAAATGATCACTGCTGGTGCGGAAGCGGCAAAAAATACAAACAGTGCCACGAGGCATTTGATGAGAAAATTCATCATTTTGAGCTGGAAGGCCACATGGTACCCACCCATGAGATGATCAAAAACCCGCAGCAGATTGCGGGTATCCGGGAGAGCGGCAGAATCAATACGCTGGTGCTGGACTATGTGGCGGAGCATATCCGGGAGGGAATGACAACGGCGGAGATCGACCGGCTGGTGGATACGAAGACCAGAGAGCTGGGAGGTATTCCGGCGCCGCTGGGATATGAGGGCTTTCCAAAGAGCGTCTGCACCTCCATCAATAATCAGGTCTGCCATGGCATTCCCAGTGAAACGGATGTGCTCAAGGACGGCGACATCATCAATGTGGATGTTTCCACCATCTATAACGGCTATTACGGGGATTCCTCCCGTATGTTCTGCATCGGAAATGTGAAGGAGGAAAATCTCCGGCTGGTGCGGGTGGCAAAGGAATGTATGGAAAAGGGAATCGAACAGGTGAAGCCCTGGCGGTTTCTGGGAGATATGGCGGATGCGGTGAACCGCCATGCGAAAGAAAACGGCTACAGCGTGGTCATCGACATCGGCGGTCATGGAGTGGGGCTGGAATTCCATGAGGATCCCTTCGTCAGCTATGTGGCTCCGGCCGGAACGGAAATGCTGATGGTTCCCGGCATGATTTTCACCATCGAGCCCATGATCAACATGGGCACCGCGGATATTTATGTGGATGACAGCAATGGATGGACCATCTATACGGAGGACGGAAAGCCCTCCGCACAGTGGGAAACCATGGTTCTCGTCACAGAGGACGGCTGTGAGATCCTGGCACATTGAGCCGGGCCGGGTAAGCTTAGATATACAGGGTTGAACTTATATAGAGGGGGCTGGCGGGAAATAAATAGTTCCAAATAGGGGCCGTAGAGACTCATGCGAGTCACTACGGCCCCTGAAATTTTTTCATAAAAAAGAGAAAAAGATGGCTAACGACAACCATCTCTTCTCCGCTCCATGTTATAATGGAACTATGCTAAAACAAGATTATTATAACGACTTTTTTGAAATTGGGCAACAGAAAATGAACTTCAGTTTCTTCGAATTG
>DXHY01000082.1 GCA_019113175.1 Candidatus Eisenbergiella stercoravium
AAAAATAAGCCCGATGGCTTATTTTTCACACGGCAATTTGTGCCGGAGCGTCACAAATTGCTCTGATGGCAGAAGAGAAATCGCATTCGCGATTTCTCTTCGCCCCGTCGCTTACGCTCCGGAATGGAGATAATATGAAGGTACTTGGCATTCTGGGAAGTCCCCATGCGGACGGACCGTCTTCTTCGCTCGCGCGTGAGGTTCTGCGCGGTGCAGAGGAAGCGGGACATGAGGTAAAAATCTATTCTCTGAAGGATATGAACATCCGCGGCTGTCAGGCCTGCGGCTACTGTAAGGCGCACTGGTGCGACTGTATTCTTGAAGATGATCTGAAGCCCTACTGGCGGGATCTGCAGGAATGCGGTGCTCTGGTTCTGGCTGCCCCCAATTACTGCGGCCAGATCTCCGGACCGATGATCACTTACATGAACCGGCATTACTGTCTGATGATGATGTCAGACGGAAAAGGCATTCCGCGCATTCATCCCGGCATTCAGGTGATCGGCGTATTTTCCCAGGGAAATGCGGATACGGACGCTTACAGGAAGGCGTATGACTGGTATCTGCATGACTTTGAGGCAAGAGGAATGCAGGTGCGGGATATTCTCATACATACCTCCAAAATGACCTCTGAAGAAGAGGACGGGCTGATGAAACGCGCTTTTGAAGATGGGAAAAGGCTGTAATTTTTTCTGATATACTTTTCATTCGGAAAATCCCGGAAGCGGCGCATAATTCTCCAATTCTGACAGATACTAACAGCATGGTAAAACGGCATACGTCAGATGCCGGAAGCAGATAACGGCATGAAATACCTGCAGGACAATAAAAAACGCAGGATGGAAGTATCATTGTCAGAAATCGGAGGAATTGGAAAAATATGAAAGCAACAGGAATTGTCAGGAGGATAGATGATCTGGGCCGGATCGTCATCCCGAAGGAAATCAGGAGAACCCTGCGCATCCGGGAGAGCGATCCGCTGGAAATTTTTACCGACAGGGAGGGCGAGATCATTTTGAAAAAATATTCGCCTATCGGGGAAATGAGCACCTTTGCCCGACAGTATGCGGAGAGCCTGGCGCAGGTATCCGGACAGATGACGCTGATTGCGGACCGGGATCAGTTCATCGCTGCCGCCGGAGGCTGCAAGGCCCTTCTCGGAAAAAGCATCAGCAGCCAGCTGGAGGAAGCCATTGAGAGAAGGGAGAACATTCTGGCTTCGAAGGGAGATAAGAATTTTATTCTCATTTCCGGCGAGGGCGAAACAGAGTATGCCAACGAAGCGATCAGTCCGATCATCTGCGAGGGAGACGTGATCGGCGCTGCGGTGCTTCTGAACAACGATGCAAAGGCAAGGATGGGCGAGGTGGAACAGAAGCTCGTTCTGTCCGCTGCGGGTTTTCTGGGAAGGCAGATGGAACAGTGAAAGGTTCTTTCCGATGTCATAAGGAGGCCGCGGCTGTTGCTCCAATGTGAGCAGCTGCCGCGGCTATTTGTTGCCTGGATAAAGAAAAATATCTAATATCGGCTTTCGGCAGCTTTATTCCTGAGCCGGCTGATATCCGGTTTCATTCATCTCCTGAAGAAACGGATTTCCGTGCGTGTTCCAGAAAAGCCGACGCTGCGGGAGAGAAGGTCTGAGCCTTTTTCCAGGCAAGCACCGTACCGGATTCCATTTCCGGAGAGAGCGGAACAAAACGGAGCCCCTCATAGGTGCAGTCCAGATTCAGTGTGAGGATGCAGCTTCCATTGTCGCGGGCGAGAGAGGCGAGATTATAAAGCAGGTTCCCGGTGGCTGTGATGTGCAGATGCTCTGCAAAGGGACCGAACCAGTTGAGAAGCTCGTTCTGGACGTTTTCCCGTGACGGCAGAATCAGCGGCACGCCGGCCAGATCTTCCGGCGAGACGCTGCTCCTTACGGCCAGCGGAGAATCCTCACGAACCAGAATGCCCCACTGTTCTCTGACCGGTGTGCGGACAAAGCTGTATCTGGCAATATCCACCGGCTCCTGAAGCAGTCCCACGTCCAGAAGCCCCCTCTCAATGCGCTCCTTGATGTTGTCGGAGTTGCCGCTGTAAATCGTAAAGGTGACCAGAGGGTTTTCTTTCTGGAAATCGGTGATCAGACGGGTGAGAAAACGGGAGCTTTTCAGCTCTCCGCTGCCGATGGAAATGGTTCCCGCCAGATGCTCCTGCCTGTGCCGGAAATCCTCCTTTGTCTTTTCGGCCAGGGACACAATCTCCTCCGCCCTGCGGCGCAGAAGCATTCCATCTTCGGTAAGAACGATCCTATGCCTGTTTCGATGAAACAGTGTGACGCCCAGCTCCTCTTCCAGCTGAATGAGCTGTCTGGACAGGGTGGGCTGAGTCAGGTGCAGCAGAGCGGCCGCTTTTGTGATGTTTTCTTCTCTGGCCGTCATCAGAAAGTATTTCAGAACACGAATTTCCATGAGAAAATGCTCCTCCTTCTATATAAAAAGAATGCCACAGCATCCGGCGAAAAGCAATCCCCATACAAAGAAAACGGGCTGAAACGACGCTTCCTGCGTCATTTTCAGTCCGTTTTTCGATGCGGCAGGCCCGGCGGGCAGCCGTCATGCCTGTATGCACGGCTGCCTGTCGGATATTTCCGGCCAGACTTTATTTTTCAAATCCTGCTTGCGGCTTCCGGAAGAAACTGCCTTCCGCTCAGCTCTCCGCAGCTTTATTCACGCACGCCACGGCGTTCAGGCTTCTGGGGTAGCCGATATAGGGAAGGCACTGGGAGATCACGCGGATCAGAAACTCCTTATCGTTGCCCAGGTTCATATTGCCTTTGGCATGGCTGGTAAGCTGCGGCTCACAGCCGCCCTGGGCCGCCAGAAAGCAGAAGGTGATCATTTCCCGCTGGGCAAGAGTGAGGCCGGTACGGGTATAGTAATCTCCGAAGCAGTTGGCGGCGAGCCAGCGGTTGATGTGCCCGGCTTTCCAGGCCTCCAGCATCTGCGGCCCGAAGATGTCGGCCTGCGCCTGAGCGCCCTTTTCCAGCCGGTTTTCCATGGTTGTCGCAGCCTGACCCTCCAGCGGAAGCTTCACGCCCCGGTCAGTCAGCACTTCATTGGTAATGCGCAGAAAAGGGAACACCCTTCCGATTCCCAGATAATCCACAGCCTGATAGACGATTTCCTTTGCCATGACGGGAGTGATTCCGGCATCCAGGGCGCAGGGCAGCTCCTGGCGGAACATATCCGTTCCCTGGCAGCCCAAAAGCGTTGCCAGAATGGCCATGTGCCGGGTGACATCGTCCAGCTGCTGACCGGGCTCATTGATAACCTCGTCAAAGGCGAAATGTTCAAAACGCTCCATAAATTCCGGATCGGTTTTATGATAGTTGATCATCGCTCATACCTCCATTTTACTGTGAAAAATATTGCCGTGCTTATTGGCTTATTGCTCATCCTTCTGGCCGGCCTGCTGTCTGCGGATGTGGTAACGCAGATAATCCAGACGCGCCAGCTGAGTCTCCCGGAAATGAATCTCATCCAGCATATGCTCCCGTTTCTGAGTGAGCATCCGGAGACGCTGGCTTTCTGTGCCCTCCTGCTCCAGCAGCAGGCGCATATAGGTTTCAATTTCCGGGCTTTCGAAGCCCGCGTCATGCAGGGTCATAATCAGGCTCAGACGCTCCAGGTCAGTGTCATCATACTGCCAGGAGCCCATTACCTCTTTGACTGCGCCGCATAATCCCCAGCTTTCATAATCCCGCAGAATTTCCAGAGGGATGTTGTAACGTTCGCTTGCTTCATGGATGGTCATTTCTGCTCCTTTCCGCTGTCACAGGCGGAATTTTCTATTGGGCTGCGGGCGGCATTGCATTTATGGAAGTGCCGCGCCGGCGGTCCTCCTGCGCTGCATTTTCCTCCGGAGCTGCACTTCCTTCTGCGCTCCGGTGCGGCCCGGCAGTTCATTCTGACTACAGTGTAGACCCCGCGCGCCTGAAAGTCCAATGCTTATCTTCAATTTTTGAATATTCATGGCAGGCATTAGACAGAAAAAACAGCTCTGCCTTATAATAATCATGAAAAACAGGTTTGGATGCTCTGTGGCAGCAGAAAGGAAGGAAAAGACATGAAATATACAAAGCTTGGAAATTCGGAACTGAACGTATCGCGGATCTGCATGGGCTGCATGGGGTTCGGAGATGCGAAAAACGGGCAGCACTCGTGGACACTGGATGAGGAGCATTCCCGTGAGATCATAAAGCACGGGCTGGAACTTGGCTTCAATTTTTTCGACACTGCCATCGGTTATCAGAGCGGTACCAGTGAACAGTATGTAGGACGGGCGCTGAAGGACTTTGCCGAGAGAGATAAGGTAGTTGTGGCCACCAAATTCCTGCCGCGCACGCCGGAGGAAATCGAAGCCGGCGTCACCGGACAGCAGCACATTGAGCGGATGATCAACACCAGCCTGAAAAATCTCGGCATGGATTATGTGGATCTCTATATTTATCATATGTGGGATTACGAGACCCCGCTCTATGATATCATGGACGGCCTGAACCGCATCGTGAAGGCGGGAAAGGCGCGTTATATCGGAATCTCCAACTGCTTCGCCTACCAGCTTGCTAAGGCGAACGCCCTGGCGGAAAAGGAGGGCTTTGCGAAATTCGTTTCCATTCAGGGACATTATAATCTGATTTTCCGCGAGGAAGAGCGGGAAATGGCAAAGCTCTGTGCTGAGGACAACATCGCCATGACGCCCTACAGCGCGCTGGCGGGAGGACGCCTTTCCAAACATCCCGGAGAGACCTCAAAGCGCCTTCAGGAGGACGATTACGCGCGTCTCAAATACGATTCCACAGCAGAACAGGACGAGGTCATCATCCGCCGCGTGGCCGAGCTCGCCGACCGCCGGGGTGTGACCATGACGGAGATCTCTCTGGCCTGGCTTCTGACAAAGGTGACCGCTCCCGTCGTGGGAGCCACAAAACGCCATCATGTGGAAGGAGCTGCGTCCGCCGTGGATCTGACTCTTACGGAGGAGGAAATCTCATGGCTGGAGGAAGCGTATGTCCCTCACAGGCTGGTGGGCGTGATGGCGCAGAACACCCGCTCTGCTGCCGGAGAAAAGCATGTATGGTCTACCGGGAATCAGAAAATTGAGAGATGAAGGAGCTCAGCCCTGTAGGAAAAGTTTTTGATATTTCCGCGGCGAACACCCCGCCTGTCTGGAAAAGGTACGGGAAAAATTGGAATAATTGTTGAAGCCTGACAGCTCGCAGGCATCATATGGAGAATGGCCCTCCCGCAGAAGCTTCTGTGCGAGGGCTATTCTCTTGGCAAGGATATACTGGGTCAGGGAAGCGCCGGAAAGCTTCTTGAAGCAGCGGCTCAGATAGGTTCCGTTGTGATGGACATGCTCCGCCAGCTGCTTCAGGGTGATCTCATCACAGAGGTGGTCTTCAATATAGGAAAAGGTCTCCGCCAGAAAATCCGGCATGATTCCCGGATATTCCTGGGGGCGGTCGGTGACGGTCAGACGGCCGATCATGACGAGAAGCTGCTGTAAGAGAGCCCGGCTCATGACGTCGCTTCCCCAGGGATGCTTCAGCAGTTCGGCTTGAAGCTGCATGGCAATCTCTGTGAAGCGCCGGATGTCATCCTCTTCCAGATGGAGCAGATTCAGCTCGGAAGAAGGTGTGCGCAGAAAGCATTCGGAAAGATCCGTTTCGGGACTTCCAAGCCCGGAAAGAACCGATTCCCTGATATTGATGACAATACGGTCGTGCAGGGCGGGACTGACAAGGACGGATCCGTGGAACGCGTAGGCCCTGGTCAGGATCAGATCCCCCCGCTCCAGCTTTTTGCCGCTGCTTTCTGTATAATAGTTCACATCGCCGTTCAGGAACAGGTAGATTTCACAGCCGTCATGGTTGTGGAAAAGCAGGGATTCCGGGATATGGTTTTCGGCATTTTTCAATTCGCAGATGACATCACGATCCAGGATGCTCAGGATTTTCCGGTGGATTTCATTCATGACGGCGGTTCTCCCTGTAACGGCGGCAGTTTTTTGGGTATATATGAAACTCTGTTTCACGAATCTTCTTTTATTCTACAATAAAACACCTGCTTTTGCCATGTAAAAAAGTCGTTTTGCGCAAAGTACAGGTTGTATCATGCGTAGGCGGTGCGCCTGCGGATGTGTTATGCTGTAACCAGCCTGAAGAAACGGCAAAAAAAGGGTGAAAAGGAGATAAGATTGAAAAATAAGCCCGATGGCTTATTTTTCAATCGGCAGTTTTGCGCCGAAGCACAAAACTGCTGTGATCGCAGAGGAGAAATCACATGCGTGATTTCTCCTCGCGGCCTCAGCGTAAAACGCTTCGGCATGGAGGTAATAATGAAAGAACAGATCAGAGAATACATCAATCAGATCGGCCCGAAGCTGGAAGCGCTTTCTAACCGGATTTATGACCTTGCGGAAATCAGCTGTCAGGAGTTTCAGTCCTGTCAGCTTCTTGAGGACTGCCTGAAGGAAAACGGCTTTCAGGTAGAACACGGTGTGGGCGGAATGGAAACCTCCTTCCGCGCGGTGTATGAACAGGGAGAGGGCGGCCCCTCCTTCGGCCTGCTTGCGGAATACGACGCCCTTTCCATGGGTCATGGCTGCGGCCACCAGATGCAGGGACCTGCGATCCTCGGAGCAGCGTTCTGCATCAAAGAGCTTGCCGGTGACAGACCGGTAAAAATCGTGGTATACGGAACGCCCGCAGAAGAAAGCCTGGGCGGAAAAATCATCATGCAGGAAAACGGCTGCTTTCAGGATATCGATATCGCCCTGATGATGCATGCCGCGCCGGAAACCTGCGTGGACATCAAAACCATGGCCCTGGAGAACTTCCGCGTCACCTTTTACGGGAAGGAGGCACATGCGGCCATGAATCCGGAAAAAGGAAGAAGCGCCCTTGATGCCATCCTGATCTCCTTCCATGGCATCGAACTTCTCAGAGAGCATGTGCTGGAGGACACCCGGATGCACTACACGGTTCTGGACGCGGGCGGTCCCACCAACGTGGTGCCTGGAAAGGCCACGGCCGAATACACCCTGCGCTCCTACAACACCAGCTATCTGGCCCAGATCGTGGAACGCTTTAAAAAGATCATCGAAGGCTCCGCTCTGATCACGGAGACCACCTATACCATGGAACGGGATCCGGCCTACAGCGCGAAGATTCCCTGCCTGAAGCTGAATGAACTGATCATGGACAACGCTAGGGCCTTTGACGCGCCCCAGATCGCTCCTCCCAGAGAAAAGACGGGTTCCACGGACTTCGGGAACGTGATGTATCAGGTTCCCGGCTCCTGCATCCGCCTTGCCTTCGTGCCTGCCGGAACCCCCGCCCACTCCCAGGCCTACCTGGACGCCGGAAAATCCGAAGCGGCCCACAGGGCGGTGCGCCTTTCCGCAGAGATTCTGGCCGCTACGTGCCTGGATATTCTGGAAACGCCGGGGCTGATGGAGGAGATTAAGGAGGATTTTGCACAGAGGAAGGAACAGATGGGAAAGACGGTCTGAACAGATCCGGAATTCTATAATATGTAAATTTCTTTTGAAAACGGGCGCGCAGGCTGTTCCTTAAAAGCCTGCGCGCCCTGCCTTTTTACTTTCTGCTTTATCCTTCCAGAAATACCCTCCTTCTGCCCGCATAAATTCCCGGACGGCAGAGCTGGCCGAATCCGGTCACACCCTCTTTCGCGCCGTCCAGCGCCGGGTCTGCATAATGGTAAAACCATTCCGTCATCTGCGCATACATACGGTCTGCCACCGGCCGGTATTCCGGCTCATCAATCAGGTTTTTCTGCTCATCAGGATCAACGGACAGATGATAAAGCTCATCCGGACCATAGGGAATCCGGCAGACATACTTCCATTCCTCTGTCCGGATCATCCGTGTCGGACCGTATTCGTCATATACCACCACCCATTCACCGGAATTATCCTCTGCATCAGATTTCTCCGTTTTCCCTTCAACTGCAGGTTTCTCTCCGGCAAAAACATCCGCAAAGCTTCTTCCGGGAAGCCGCTCCCTCTCTTCCGGGAAGCCATATCCGCTTTTCTTTCCACAGCCGGCTTCTGTTTTCCCGCCGCTTTCCACACTGCGGCCGCTCTTCTCATACGCCTCCGGGATGCCGTCCACAATCCCGGCCATATCCATCAGCGTTGGGAAAAAGTCGTACTGACTGCACATTCTCCTGCACACCACGCCAGCCTTATAATGCCCGGGCCAGGAAATCAGCAGAGGCACCTTTACCGCGGTATCATACATATTGAACGGGAAGGTGCCGTTTCCCTTGCCCCAGATGCCGTGGTGTCCCATGTTCATACCATTGTCAGCCGTAAAAATCACTATGGTGTTCTCCCGCATATCCAGCTCCTCCAGCCGGTCCAGAAGCCGTCCGATATCAGCGTCCATAGCCGTGATCGCCGCGTAATAGCCGCGAAGCAGAGATTTTCTCACTTCTCCCGTTCCATATGGGGCACTTTCGATCTGGTTGGGATGAACGGGCAGATCCGGTGTCGCGGTAAAGCCGCAGTTTCGGTACATCTCAATGTATTCCTTCGGATGCTGGTCCTCCTCCCAGGGATCATGGGGGGCCGTGTAGTGAACGCTCAGATAGAACGGCTCCTCCTGTTCCTGAAATTCCGTCAGCCACCCCAGGGCCTTATCCGTAATCACATTCGTGATATAACGGTTCTCAAAATGAATGGTACCGTTCTCCACCACATCCGCCTTGTCATAATAGCAGCCTCCCCGCCCGATGGTGAACCACCGGTCAAAGCCATGCTGCGGAACCAGGCTGTCTCCCAGATGCCATTTCCCGGCCAGAGCACAGGTATAGCCGTTTTCCTTCAGCACATCCGTGTACGTGCGCATACCGTCCAGATAACGGATGGGTTTGTCCTCCAGCCTGTAATATGGATCCTCCCTGATTTCTCCCAGCGCTTCCCGGTCCAGATTTCCGGAACAGATCCAGTCCTGTACGCCGTGAGCGGACGGAATTCGTCCGGTCAGCAGGCTCGCTCTGGCCGGGGAGCAGACCGGGGAGGTGCAGAAGAAATTTTCAAAACGGTATCCTTCTGCCGCAATCCGGTCCATGTTCGGCGTATGGATGTCCGTATTTCCCGCGCACCGCATGGCCCACGCGCCCTGATCATCGCTGAGGATGAACAGAATATTCGGTTTTCTTTTTTTCATCGCTTATTCCTCTCTGTTTCTTTTCAGGTAAAAGCGGACAGGAAGCGCCGCTTCCTGTCCGCTCTGTATGGTTCCGTTCCTTTCGTCCTTATTCTGCGGAAGAACCGCTCCACGCATCGAGCTGAGTCTGAATTTCATCCATCAGAACCTGTACGCCGTTGTCCTCCAGCGCCTGCAGGAACTTGGGAACATTCTCCGCCGGATCTACCATTCCGTTCTCCAGAGCCTTGGCATATTCCTCTACCGTGCTGGTAAGCGCCGCGATCTCCGCCTCTACCGGTGTGGTATCAAAGGTAAAGCCATTATGCGGTCCTGAAACTGCGGACTCGTTGTATTCCGTGAACAGCTCTTCAATATTGTCCGGATAGGAAATATCCCATTTCTGATTAAACGGCGTTCCGAACTGCCAGCCGTATGTATAATCGTATCCGTTATCCGCAGGATCCAGCGTACCTCCCATGGTTCTGTCAACCTGCGTATCGCCAACTGCGGTATAATGTACGCCTTCAATTCCATGGCGGATCAGGGTTCCCACATATTCATCCGTATTCAGCAGGTTGATGAATTCCAGCGCCTTTTCCGGATATTCGGAAGCGGAGGAAATGGCAAGCAGACCGCCCATCGCGTTTCTGGTTTCAAACAGAGGATCCATCAGGGGAACGAAGGTTACGCCATGTCCGGTTTTTGCCTCCTCAGCTTCCGCCGCACCGGGCGCGTAGGAGATCACATAGGAGAACAGCTTTCCGTTTGCGAAATCATTATCCCTGTTTGCCGTATCGGAGTCATAGTTGACCGGATCTGCGGACAGATAGCCATTGTTGTACCAGCCGCGCACCAGGTTACAGTAATCCATGTAATCCTGGCTTGCATACTGATTAAACACTTCATCCTCTCCTTCAAAATTTCCGAATGCGGAAACCGGAGATGCGCCGGGAAGCGTAGGTGTTCCCGTCAGGCTCTCATAAGGTGTCGTCAGATTAAAGGACATGCCGCTGACGCCGATTACATTCTCTCCGGCAGCCGTGGATTTCTCCTTCACCGTCTGCAGCACTTCCGTATAATCCTCCAGCGTTTTTACCGTGCTCAGATCGATGCCGTACTCATCCGCCATATCGCTGTTTACAAAGAAGCCGGACTGCCATCCCATCTCCTTATAGGAAGGTACGCCGTAAATACTGCCGTCAATGGAAGCCGCGGTCCACATCTCCTGCGGGATGAATTCCCAGGTCTCCGCCGCATACTGAGGAAGCAGCTCCGTGATATCCAGGAAAGCGCCTCTTCCGGCAAACTGGGTGTAGTTTGTCGTCCAGTTCGCGGTAAAGC
Organism: Candidatus Eisenbergiella stercoravium; assembly: GCA_019113175.1. Taxonomy (GTDB): domain Bacteria; phylum Bacillota; class Clostridia; order Lachnospirales; family Lachnospiraceae; genus Eisenbergiella; species Eisenbergiella stercoravium. The sequence continues at coordinate 10,562 of DXHY01000082.1, forward strand.
AGATGTCAAAATAGTCTCCGGAATTGATCAGTGTCGGCATTTTCTCCTTGTAATCCGGGTTCGCAATTACCGTATAGTCGATTTCCACGCCGATTTTATCTCTGGTATACTCATTCAGCTTATCGATCACCATATCCGTATCAGCTGCCACGGGATTGATGGACATATACCATTTCAGCGTAACAATCTCATCTGAGCCGCTGTTTGGCGCTGCGGTTTCCGCTGCCGTCGTTTCTACAGCAGAAGCCTCCTCCGATGCAGCTGCGCTTCCGCCCGTTTCTGCGGAATCCGTCGATGCGGTCTGCGTGGAGCCTCCGCAGCCGGCGAGCATGGCCGTGGTAAGAAGCAGTGCCAGTCCTGTGCTCAACAGTTTCTTCATCTTCATACTCTTTTCCCTCCATATTTTTTTTATCATTTATTTACAAAATGCGCAACCGGCGCATTTTACAACCTCATTTTCTTCCCGCACTCCGCACATCCTTTTCCGGATATACTCAGCCCTTTACACCGCCGACGGTAAGTCCCTTTACAAAATATTTCTGGAAGAAGGGGTAAGCCAGCATGACCGGCAGCACCACCAGCACCGTCAGAGCCATCCGTCCGCTGTCCGTGGGCGCGTTTCTTGCCATTTCCGCATATTCCAGTGCATTGGCTGAGGACTGGGTCAGGGCCTCCAGGCTGTTCTGCATGCTCTGCAGGAGAGTCTGGATCGGATATTTCTCCGTTTCAAAGATGTAAAGCATTCCCAGAAACCAGTCGTTCCAGTAAGCGATGACGGTAAACAGTCCGATGGTCGCCACTCCCGGCTTGGACAGAGGGAGCACAACCCGCAGGAATGTGTAGAACTCTCCCGCTCCGTCCATGTGGGCTGCCTCTATGATTTCCAGCGGAATTCCCTTAAAGAAGGTTCTCAGCACCACCACATAGAACACGTTTAAAGACATCGGAAAAATCAGTGCCCATACCGTATCCCTCAGACCGAGTATCTGGGTGTTGACCATGTAGCTGGGAACCAGTCCGCCGTTGAACAGCATGGTGAACAGAAGCAGCAGCGTAAGGATGCGTCCGTAACGGTAGTCAGGCCGCGACAGCACATAGGACAGCATGGTGGTCACCGCAAGGCTGAACAGGGTTCCGAATACCGTCACGAACAGGGTGATCGCATAGGACCGCACAATCTGATCTCCCAGCCTCAGGAAGAACCGGTATGCCTCCAGGCTGAACTCAGCCGGGAAGAAGGAATAGCCCTTCAGGAAAATGCTCTGCTCACTGCTGAAGGAAACGATGACCACCAGCAGAACCGGAAGCACACACAGCGCTGCAAGAACCGTCAGAATGACCAGCAGGACCACATTGGACCGGACGCTGATGGCGTTGATTCTTTTTTCTTTTCTGCGACAAACCGTGTTAGACATATGAATGAGCCTCCTTAAAACAGTGCGCTGTCCTTATCGATCTTACGCACGACGAAGTTGGATGCCAGCACCAGCACAAAACCAACCAGCGACTGATACAGGCTTGCAGCGGCCGACATGCCGATGTTTCCGTTTTCCTTCAGCGCCCGGTATACATAGGTATCGATCACGTTTGTCACCGGGAACAGGGGGCCGGAATTTCTCGGGAGCTGGTAGAACAGGCCGAAATCCGCGTAAAAAATCTTTCCGACCGCCAGGATGGTCAGCACGATCATCATGCTTTTCAGAGAAGGGAGCGTGATAAATCGGATCTGCTGCCATTTGGTCGCCCCGTCCATCAGGGCCGCCTCATAATAGTCGTTTGAAATTCCCACAATGGAGCCGAGATACATGACCGTGGAATATCCGAGCGTCTTCCATATCTGAAAAAAGATAAGGATGAAGGGCCAGGCCCGCGGCTCCGAATACCAGGTCACATTCAGCCCGAGGGCCCGGTTTATAAAGCCGTTGTCCACGCTCAGCAGGGAGTAGGCGATAAAGGAAACCACAACCCAGGACAGAAAGTAGGGAGCCATGAAAATCGTCTGGTAGACCTTGGCCGCCTTTTTCTGATGCAGCTCATTAAGAATAATGGCCATCGTTACCGCAAGCACCAGATCCAGAACGATGAATAAAAGATTATAGCCCAGTGTATTTCTTGTGATGATCCAGGCATCCTTCGTGCGGAACAGATACTCAAAATTCTTCAGGCCGTTCCAGGCGCTTCCGAAAATGCCGTCCCGGATGTTATACTGCTTGAATGCCAGAACGATCCCGGACAGCGGAAGATATTTAAACAGAATCATCAGTATGATTCCGGGCAGCGCCATCAGGGTCAGCGGCAGGTTTTTCTTAAAATAGAACCACCGGCTTCTTTTCCGCGTTTTCATATGCATCCTCCTTGTCGTTTTCCTGATCTGTTTTCATTGTAAACGGTCGGCAGTCTCTCAACAACGCGACTTTTTTTAAACCAGGTGGACTTTTTTCGTATTTCTCAATAAAATTCCCGGATCCGCCTGAACCAGGTCAGGGCCGGATCCTGCGTTTCCACCATATACCGCTCCATCCGGTCCATATAGTCCTTCTTAATCTCACGGTAGGCTTCGTCATAACACACATTTTTCAACTGCCAGGGATCCTTTTTCAGGTCGTACAGCTCTCCTCTTTCATTTTCATTGAAGGTGAACTGATAATCCAGATCCCTGACCATCCGCTGTCTTGCGGTATAAAAATGATAATGGAATTCACAGAAGATTTCCTTCCTTCCATTATCTTCCTGCTCTGCACACATGAGCGGAAGCAGGCTTTGTCCGTCCACCTTCGCGGGCGGCTTAACCCCGGCCAGATCCAGGATACTGGGCATCAGCTCCTGCAGGAGAACCAGGCTGTCGTTATCCCTGCTGCCAAGCCCCTTTACCACCAGCGGAATCCGGTAGATCTCATCGAAGGTAAACGCGCCCTTTTCAATCAGCTTATGCGCACCAAGGCAGTCTCCGTGATCCGCCGAATAAATGATGACCGTATCCTCATACAGGCCGCATTCTTTCAACTTCTCCACAATCAGTCCCACACAGTCGTCGATCATGGTGCAATGGCCGAAATACCGGGCCGCGATCTCCTGGAAGCCTTTCCAGCCGTAATCTGACAGTCCCCACATTTTTTCCGTCAGATAATATCCGTATGGCTTGTCATGAAAATCCTCACAATAGCTGGGATGCTCCGGAATGTCCGCAGGATTGTACATGGAATAATAGGGCTCCGGAACGATGCTGGGACTGTGCGGTCCCCAGAAATTACTCCAGATGAAAAACGGCCTGTCGTCCTCCTTTGCCTTTTCAATCAGCCGGTTTGTCTCCTGTGCCACGAAATATTCGATCGTGCTCTCAAAGGGACCGTCGTGCCGGCAGAACATTTCCTGAATCTGCAGGGCCGGATTGTTTCCCATGAAGCCGCAGCTCACATCCACTCCCTCATACCCATGCTCCTTCAGATATTCCGCATAATAGTTGGGCCTGTTTTTGGGCGGAATATCAAACTTCAGGCTGGGAAATACGCCGCTTCCCGGAAAACCGTATCCCATGAACGGCAGATTATCCTCAAAACCGCATTCCTTCGGCGTCCGGTTCGGAGACACGTGCCATTTTCCCGCATAACCGCAGTAATAACCCGCATCCGCCATGCACTGCCCCAGCAGCGGCGTTCCTTCCTTAATATCCGTGTAATTGTCCACCACTCCATGCTTATGGGAATACAGTCCCGTCATCACGCTGGCCCTGGACGGAGCACAGATGGCTGAGGTACAGAACGCATTGTTAAATTTCATTCCTTCCTGCGCCAGCCTGTCTATATTCGGCGTCCGGCAGATACAGTCTTTTCCGTACGCGCTCACCGTATCCAGTCTCTGCTGATCCGACAGCAGAAGCAGCACATTTTTTCTTTTTCCCATTTTTTCCTCCATTCCGGGCGTCTTACGCCCCTGCTTTTCGTTATTTCCGGCACCGTTCTTCTGTTTTTATTGTAAAGACCGCGCATACGAAAGCACAGTGAGAATCTTTTTAGAATAGGTGCACTTTTTTCGCTTCTTGCCCGGAAGAATTGCTCCCTGCCGAAACTGGATTTATAATGAAGGAAGAAACGGCCTGCAGCCGTTTATCGGGAGGAAGAGGATATGCTGAGGATAATGCTGGTGGATGATGAAAGATATACGATTGAAGGGCTGATCTCCATGCTGGACTGGAATCGTTTTGAGGGAGAGCTTGCCGGAACCGCTTCCTCCGGGGAAGAGGCGCTGAAGCTTCTGGAAAGCATCCGCCCGGATGTGATCATCTCCGATATTAAAATGGGGGGCATGAACGGTATCGAGCTGGCCAGACAGGTACACGAAAAACAGGAACAGATCCAGATGATCCTGCTCACTGCACATGGAGAATTTGAATACGCCAGACAGGCGATCCGTTACGGCGTAATCGATTATATTTTAAAGCCCATCACACGGGACAAGCTGGAACAGCTCAACCGTCTTCTGGAAGAAAAAACCAGACAGCTTCTCCTTCGTCAGAAATCCTATCAGGCAGTCTGGGACGACTCCCTGAAGGAACGGCTTCTGAACGCCCTGAAAACCGGAGACAGAGATATTCTGGATGAATTTTTCCAGTCACAGCTGTACCGCGAGCTGATGAACGGGGACGACTGCAATCCCGTCGGTATCCAGCTCTTAAATTACCTCTATCTCTATCTGTCGGACATCAATCTGAATCAGGACGCCATTTCCTATTCCAGAAACCAGACCATGGAGACCTTTCTGGAAATGACCGATAGAAAAGAAAAGATGGACTATATTATCACCCGGTATTACGACCTGCTCACAGGAGTATCCATGCAGAAAACCGCGCACACTGATGCCATCGCCGCCTATGCCCTCCGCTATATCGAGGAGTATTTTGCGGATCCGGAATTCAACCTCTCCGCGCTTTCCTATGCCATGCATGTTTCCCTGTCCCACCTGAGCACGGTATTCAAACAGGCTACCGGGGTCAACTTAAGCGCCTATGTGACGGATCTGCGTCTGGAGCAGGCAAGAAAACTTCTTTCCGATATGCGTTACAGTATTTCCGAGGTTTCCTTCATGTCCGGCTATTCGGACGCGAAGTATTTTGCCAAGCTTTTCAAGAAAAAGACGGGAAGCACGCCGAGCGAATACAGAAACCTGATCGTACAGGGAGGCATTCATGGGAATTAGAAAAAAGATCTTCCTCATCACCGCGGCTTCCATGCTGGCCGTACTGCTTCTTTCCTATGCGGCCATATATTTTTATTTCTATCACTCCATTTTTCAGGAAACCATGATCAACCAGCGGACCAACGTGGAGCTGAACCGGCGCATGGCGGACAATTTTCTGGAATCCATCTATCAGACTGCTGTTCAGCTAGTCAGCGACAAGGCGCTTGGGGAGTATCTCAGCGAGGACGGGGAGGATCCCATGGATTCCATCCGGGCAAGACTCGCCATTCAGGATCAGTTTGCTCATTATGCCACCCATCAGGTGGTAAACAGCTCCTACTATTACCGGAATACCCTGTTTCTTTCCGACCTGCTTCCCATTGCGGATTCCTTTGAGGCCTACACGCTCAATGACAATCCATACGTGGCTTCCAATTCCGTTTTTTCCAATTCCAGGGTTAAGGAGGAAGACTGGTATCAGGAAACGGTGAAGAACAATATTTACGTTTTTTTCAATGAAGCCACCGATGAAATCTGCATCGCCAGAAAAATCACCAATACCTACTATATCGGCCCCTATGATTCCAACGGAACGGCGGTGATGGTGGTCAGCGTGGCCAGCAGCCAGATTGAAAATGTGTTCTCCAGCAGTCTGGTCACGCCCGGGAGCGGCTACGCGGTTCTGAATGAGGACGGGGAAATCATGTACCGGAGCAGCCCTCAGATTGCTTCCAGCGTTTACGACAGCGCCTGGAACACCTTCTGCCTTAATAAAGAAGAAGAATTTTCCCTGAAGGCGGACGGAGCTGTCTATCTGGCCAACTACCGTCAGGCACAGTACGGCATCCAGCTTCTGTTTCTGACGCCAAACAGCGACATTCTTGCCAACGTCCGGCCTCTGCTCGTGACCTACAGCCTGATTTTTGCCGGAATCGCCCTGGTCATCCTCGCGGTCATCTATCTGCTTGCCGGACAGCTGAGCCGCCCGCTCATCCGCTTTTCCACGGCTGTCGCAGAAATTCGTGATACCAGGACCTGCGACCTGTCCACCCTGCACGTTTCCAGGGAAAAAGAATTGATGATTCTGGAGAAAAGCTTCTGCAAGCTGGTGGAAAACGTGAACGGACTCATTGAGGATATCCGCATCCAGGACGAAAAGAAAAAGCGATCCGAGCTCCGCGCCCTCCAGGCGCAGATCAATCCCCACTTTATTTTCAATGCGATGGACATGGTCAACTGGCTCTCCCTGTCCCGGGGCTGTGACGACATAGCGGAAATCGTCTCTTCCATTGCCAGTCTGATGCGTTACAGCATCACCGATGCGGACAGCATGGTTCCCATCACCCTGGAACTGGAAAACATCCGGGAATTCATCTCCATTTATCAGCTCCGCCACAACAACCGGCCGGTACTTCAGACCGAACTGCGGAGTGAGGAGATCCATATCCCCAAATTCACGCTGCAGCCTCTGGTGGAAAATTCGGTCCGCCATGCCGTCCCTCCGCAGGGAAAAGAGCTTTGCATCGAAATCCGGGCCTGGAGGGAAACAGAACTTTCCATCATAGAGGTACATGACAACGGGACGAACGCCGGCGCTGAAGAACTGAACCGGCATCTCCGTTATGAAAAAACGGCCCTTCAGATTTCCAGCGGCTTTGGCATACGGAATGTGAACGAAAGGATCCGGCTCCGGTTTGGTGAAGGCAGCGGTCTTTCCTATCGAAACGAAACCGACGGCAGCCTGACGGCGCGCATCACGCTGCACAGGAACTCTGACATGGATACACAGCAGAAATCAGGAAATCATCCTGAAAATATAATTCAAGAAAGGGAAAACACATGAAAAAGGAAATGATTCAGGACGGCGTACACAGCTACACCGAAGAGGAACGCTATGTTCCGCCAAAAGAAAAGGCCGTTCAGGAGCATCTGGACTGGTTCATGGGGCTCAAGCTCGGCCTCATGATGCACTGGGCGCCCGGCTGCCAGCTCGGCACGCTGGAATCCTGGCCTCTGTCCGACGGGGACGGCTCCTGGTCCCAGGCAGATGTGGACTGGACGGATATCGAAACCTTCAAACAGCAGTATATCAACGCCAACAAAACCTTCAATCCCGTCCGCTTTCGTCCGGACAAATGGGCTGAGCTTGCGGAGGAATGCGGCTTCAAATACCTGCTGTTCACCACCAAGCATCATGACGGCTTCTGCATGTTCGACACGCAGACTACGGATTATAAGATCACCGATCCATCCTGTCCGTTCCACACCAGTCCCTATGCGGATATTACCCGCAGCCTGTACGACGAATTCCGCAAACGCGGCATGGCGATTTCCGTTTATTTCTCCAAGCCCGACTGGCACAGCGACGACTACTGGCACAGGGAATTCGGAACAGCACCCACCCGCAATGTGAACTACTCCATTGAGGAGCATCCGGAAATGTGGGAACGCTTTGTATCCTATACTCACAGGCAGATCGAAGAGCTGGGAACCCGCTACGGCAGAATAGACTGCCTCTGGCTGGATGGCGGCTGGGTGAATCCGGACAATCAGGGACAGGATATCCGTCTCGGAGAGATCGTAAATAAACTTCGCAGCGGCCCCCAGCCCCACCTGATTGTCTGCGACCGGACCGTTGGCGGAGAGTTTGAAAACATCGTCACCCCCGAAAAGGAAATCCCCGAACGTCCCATGAGCATTCCCTGGGAAACCTGTACCACCGTTGGAGAACGCTTCTCCTTCCATTACACGGACCATTTCAAGACGGGAAGACAGCTCGTCCATCTCCTGCTGAACGTGGTTTCCAGGGGCGGCAATCTGGCCCTGAACGTGGCTCCCCAGCCGGATGGCGCTCTACCCGCCCCTGCCGTGGCTTCTCTTCGTGACCTCGGCCGCTGGATGCGCATTCACGGGGAAGGTATTTACAATACCACGATCGCAGAGCCTTATTTCATCCGGAATATCCGTTACACGGCCAAAGGAGATACCCGTTACATCTTCTATCTCTATGAAGACTGCGCCTCCCTGCCGCTGAAGCTGCACCTGCGGTTTTCCGGAAAAGCGCACCACATCCGTCTGATGCGCACCGGACAGGAGGTTCCTTTTGAAGAGAAGAGCGGGGAACTGCTTCTGGATACCTCCGCCATTGACCGGAATACCGCCTTTTATGCAGACTGTTTTGTTGTGAACTGATTTCTATTTTCCGCTCTCAATCGGATACATCCGGATATCCGCCTGCACACCGCCGCCGCTGGAAAAGCGGATGCCGTCCGCTTCCTGCGGCGTGGTGATCAGGCTGGTCATCACGCTCTCTCCGTCGTTGGCAAAGATCTCCACGGAATACCTGTCCAGCAGAATCCGCAGCCTGATCTTTCCCTCTCTTTTGGGAACCGGCATGCTTCTGGTACAAATCACATCTCTCCGCAGTCCGGAGCAGGTCCGGTCAAAACGCAGAACTTCCGTCTCCTCATCATAGACGATATCCGTATGCCGCTTTTCGTCCGCGGCGACGGAGATGGTAAAGGTTCCGAATCCCCTTCCCTCAATCTCCACCTGCAGATCGGCAATTCTTCCGCGGATGCCTTCAAAGGAGACCGGCTCATGTACGTGTACCTGCTCTGTGCAGACGGGCGTTCCATGATACCGCTCCAGCTCCCGCACCGGATTCTGCAGAATCCGTCCGTCCTCCTCCCGGATGGACACCTCTCTGGGCACGGTCGTCATGCCGTTCCAGGAAAAGCCCTCCGGAAAGATATTGGTATCCCAGGATTTCATCCAGGCGATCAGAATTCTGCGGCCGTCCGGAGCCTGTGTGGTCTGCGGCGCATAATAGTCCAGTCCGTAATCCGCGGACTGCACCCGGTTCCGGCAAAAGAGATGATTTTCCTTTTCATATTCTCCGATCAGAAACAGGGCGTTATTTCCGTTATGAAACTCCGGCCATTCCGCCGTCACATCCTGCGGGGAGATGACCAGCACTCTTGTATTCCGGTCCGGATCTCCCACCGGGAAAAAGTCGGGACATTCCCACATCCGTCCTATCCGGTTTTCACAGCGGTCCAGGACGGTACAGAATTCCCAGTGTCTCAGATCCACGGAGGAAAACAGCACGATCTGTCCGCTGCCATCCGCCGCTCTGCTGCCGACAACCGCATAATATACGCCGTCCTCCTTCCAGAGCTTCGGATCCCGGAAATCCTCCAGGCTGCTTCCCTCCGGAAGCAGAGAGGCATCGATGACAGGATTTTCCGGAATCTTTTCATAATCCGTTCCATCCCCCTCAGCCAGGCACTGTACCTGCCGGATCTCCTTTTTCCCATCCGCGTTTTCCAGCTCCGATACGCCCGTATAGAGAAGGACATGCTTTCCGTCCGCTTCGATGGCGCTTCCGGAGAACACGCCGATTTCGTCGTATTTCTCGTCCGGAGCCAGAGCAGCCGGCAGATATTCCCACCGGATGAAATCCTCTGTCTTCGCATGTCCCCAGTGCATCGCGTCCCAGCAGACGCTGTAGGGATTATACTGATAGAAAAGATGGCAGTCTCCCCGGTAAAAAGAGAATCCGTTCGGGTCGTTCATCCAGCCTGTCGGCACGGACAGGTGAAAGGCAGGGCGCTGTTC
>DXHY01000009.1 GCA_019113175.1 Candidatus Eisenbergiella stercoravium
GGGAATACTGTGCCAAGCATAAAAGGTAAAAAACACACCGGTGGATCCCAAAAGCGTATTGCTGGGTCTGAGAGAAAAATCAGTGGGTCTGAGCAAAGCTCAGACCCGGATCCCTTGGCGTGAAATAATCAGGGCGGTCGACGAATGAATTTCTTCCACAAAATTAAAGATAATATCTACTTTCTGAAAACGCTTGCCGTCTTTGCCAATAAAAAATTTGTGGAAATGCCTATGTTTACCGTAAACCCCAATCCCGTCCGTATTTCATCTTTGAGTCGATAGGCAAACGCCACCATCTGTCCTCGCCCATACAGGCTCTCAAATCCATCAAATACAGCCCATGTCTCTTTTCCTGATCTCCGCCCACTATGCTTGCCACCTTACACAAGTCGGTACGATCCTCAAGTATATTTACCCGATAAGCAGTTGACCAGCTTAAAAAAGCACTGTTGGCATCTACATGAAAAATATAGACCATATTGTTACCTCTACGACAGAAACTGATAGACCCTCCACTTCTGCGTATCCACACTGTATCGAATTTCAACTGTACTGCAGGTATCTCCCATCTCCACGATACAGATGTACTGCTTTTCCCGAATTCCCACATAGTTTTTTTGACCTGGAGACAATATTTTTGATATTCACTGTCTTAATCTCATGGTCTACTGTTTCCAGCCTGAATCGCATAGGATTCATCGTCCCTGATGTATCCGTGACCGCCATCATCTGTATTGGGATATTGACTTGGTACTCCTCTCCAAGCTTATGTGCCTCTCCCATTCCCCATCACCTCCATAACACGAACATATGTTTGTTTGCATAATACCAACATTGTCCATCATTGTAAAGAGGAAATTACAGACAAACTCAATTCTATTCGTTCCTGCAGGATAGACAAAATTTAAACAATATTCTTCTCTGCCTATATATTTTTTCTGCTTTTGTTTTTCTGGTTCACCATGGACGGTCCCATATCTCAAAAAAAACTTATAGATTCCCCCCTTCTGTATTTGGTTCTTATTTTTTTATTCCATTTTTTTAACTGCCTGCTCTACCAGTGAATATGATTCTTCCGAAATTACTGCAAGTAATTTCGGCTCTGTTATATATAGCCGGAACGCTTCCGCCAAATACTCCCTGTCGTTGCTCATTGCGTATTGACTTATTTTCGATGCTTCTGTTGCGAATATTTCCTTATTCTCAGTTCTACCGCTGAAACCATCCAGAACATCATTAACATAATGCCCCATCTCATGAATAACTGCCGTCGGCCATTCATCATTTACAAACAAAAGCCGCCGCTCATAGTCAAATACGCTTTTTATCTTACCAATTCCGAAATATCCCCCATACGGAGCATAGGCAGGCTTTGTAATGTCTTTACCTGTCATAATGATTAAAAATCCTTCTCTCTCAAACCTTTCCCGGATATGCGAAGGAATTCCCAGATATGCATCTACCAGTTTCTGCAGAGAAGATTGATAAATTTCCCCATCCGTCAGAATAAAATCATAAAAGTTATCACTTTCTGAAGCTCTTCCCAAATATTCTTCAAATTTATTATCAATTCTGATATCCTGTTTGGAAATATAAGCATAGCAGCCCTTATAACGGATGATCAGATAGTCTGGCAATATACTTATGACTTCTACGCGTTCATTCTTCCCTATTTCCCCTGCGTTTGGAGCATTCGGCGCTGGTGCCAGATATAATCTGGTCTGTTTCCGGATAATCCCATATTCTTCCGCATGTGCTGCCTGCGCATCTATCCCAAAAGCACCATAAAATAAAGTAATTATTATCATCCCCAGTAACAAATATAATCTTCTCACAATTCGTTCCTCCCGATAGTATATCTGTCAAAAATTATAAAATATGATACAAATTAGATGTTTTTCCACCATTTTCCCGGTACCGGTTTTCTATCTGGATAAATCCCTTCTTTTTCAAGTCCATCAATGCTCGTTTTACTGTACTTTTTGACATGCCGATATCTTCCGCGATCGTTGCAACAGATGGCCAGCAATATCCTCTCTTTCCTGCACGTTCACGCAAATACTGGTATACGGCTATATTTCGATACGGCTGATCCGAGCGATAAATTGGATTATTATATTTCAATCATGTTCCTCCCACTTCCTGTACTGTTAATCTGTTCTGATCTTCCTCTTTACCTCATTAAATTGCTTTACCATTCTTTCCACATCTTTGGTGTTTTCAAGCTTCTCCATTTCAAGCATACCTTCCAGAACACTGTCCTCGATATTCTCCTCACTTTGATTCCGCCGCACGATTTCCTCTTCCAGCGAATACCTGTCGGCATATTCTGTCTTCCGTATATCGTTTGTTTTGACAGAAAATTCTTCTTCAAAACTGATTCCCCACTTCAAAAACAGTGGAAGCTTTGTGCGCATCGGATGGCTTCCGGTTTTAGCCACAATAAATTCCCCTTTTGGCAACGCTTTGAGCTCATCAGCCGTCATCAATGGCCGCTGAATCATCTGCAGGCTCTGGCTGGGATCGTTCTTTCCTCTGCTGATTGACCCCGACAAAACCGTCTTATTCCCAAGGGCTTTCGACAATATTTCCGCGCTCTCCGAATTAGGCGCAAAACCTCCGAACAGAATATCCTGGCAGTTATCAATAATGATTTCACTTCCTTCCTTTCCGTAGTTTTTCTGTAACTGCGCAAACGACTGAATGATTGGAATCATACTGATCCGTCTGGATCGTCCTGCCGAAAACAGCATTTCTAAGGATTCTATCTTGGGAATAGTTCCAATTTCATCCCCGTATATCACAACCCGGTTCGGAAGCTTTCCTCCATGTTCATCTGCTATCGCCAGCATCTCCCTATATATCTGCTGAATAAACAGGCTTACAATAAAATATTTGGTATTGTCTTCTTCCGGCAGTACTATAAAAATTGCTGATATACTTGAACAGAATTTTTCCGTATCCATGGAACTGTCAAAGCAGAGGATCTGCTCCATTTCCGAGTCCAAAAAGGCATTGAGCCTGGAAAGGGTGGTGGAAAGCACGGAACTCATAGCCTGATCTGCCGTATTCAGTGCAGCTCCGGCAAACCATTTGGCTTTATGATCATCCGGCAGCTTCTGCATCAAAAGCTGGAAGGAGCTTTTTCCTTTAACCGGGGACGGTTGCTGCAGTTCCTGTATCAACTTAAACACACTCACGATATGCCGTTGAGACGGCGGACAATACTCAGCAACCAGCAAAATAACACTTGTCAACAATCCCTCGGCAGCATCATAGAAAAATGCATTCTGTCCATAAGAAGATGCATCTCCTCCACCAGAATAAATAATCGTCTTTGCTGTAATTTTCGCATATTTTTCTGCTTTCGCTTTATATGACAAAACCTGTGGATTTTTCATCCACAGGTCTGTATATTTGTTGACCATTGTCAATATATTAAAAGAATCGGATCTAGTCGGATTCCTCAAATCCAGTACCGAAATGTTATAACCATAATATTTTTTTGCAATTCCCGCATAGTTTCTGTACAGATCCCCTTTTGTATCTGTGCACAGAAAACTCATTCCACTGGCACATGCATATTCTATGTTGGGGTAAAGGAAATGGGCCGTTTTTCCGACGCCGGCGGCTCCGATCATTAGTAAATGGACATCACCAGTATCCACCAGAGCGTTTATTCTTCCATGTGACGTTGTACTTCCCACAATGATTCCCTGTTCCTGCGGCAGATCATTTCCTTTTCTCCATTCTTCCGGTTCAAATACAACTGAAAAAAATGTTTTCCGAATTTCTTGCTCTGTTGCGAATCGGGCTGTTCCATACTGGCCGTCTCCAACAGTTTTCGATTTTATCCCATCGAGATTGTACTGGTGCGCAAAATATGGTATAACCCCAAGCACCAATATCATGATGCACCCAGCCACCACTAAAAAAATAATTTGCTCCGTCCTTATAATATTCCCTCCTTTTATAGCCATTTTCACAAAATATAAAATTGACTATATTATGGAAATATCTTCCGCAGGTACTACGGATCGGCCAAACATATCCTTCAGATCTTCATTCCAATCTTTATTTATGGACATTTCCCTACGAATATTGAGTCCTTTTTGCTGCAGCTCTGCTGTTATTTTTTTGCTTGCCACCATACCTGCCTCATCATGATCCAGACATAATATAACATCTTCAATTTTACAATCCTGTATCATCTGCATGATTGCCTGAAAATGTACTCCGCACAACGATACATAACAATATTTTTCCAACGATTCCGGCGGACAAAGACTGATATAAGACAGCATATCAATCGGGCCTTCAAAGACGTATAACCTTTCCTCACCATATAAATGGAAACTATATCGGGGATCGCTATTTTCAGCATTACCTCTGTATTTTATTCCCTTATAAGATAAGCCTATCTTGTGAGCATGCTTTGCTTTACCATTCTTGTCGACGCCCACGAACACCGCATTATAATAATTCCAATTTCCTTTTTTCGATGCTTCGCAGCTTTCATACAATAAACCCGCCCGAAAGAAAAAATTTACAATATCTGGTGATATACAACGTATTTTTGTCAGATAGGCGAACACACGTTTATTGGTTTGATTCGCTTTCGGCAAACAAAAAGAAGAGCTTCGACGCTTACTATCTGCCTGCTCTTCCGTTTCGAAACTGATACCTTCTGAATTAAGCAGCATATCTACAGCTTCTGTGAAAGAAATATGATAAATATGTTGCAGCCCGCTAATTGCCAGGCCACCTCCCGAGTTCGATCCGTGATCGTACCATTTGTTGCCACGTATAGTTATACTGTGATCTCTCGCCAGCCTCCATTCTCGTCCGGATCGGATCAGCTTTTCCTGATTCTTCTCCAAAAAAGTCTGCAGATTAACCTGATTTGCCCTCCAAATCTGCTCTTTTGTATAATAGATATTTTCGCCTCCCAATTATATACCCATCTGCATCCGATTTTCTTCTACTGTCCATTCCCGTTTTTCATCCATTACTGCCAAATGAGCATCTCTATCCAAAGCTCCTTTAAAGTCAATTATGCCTTTTTCACACATGGACAATGCCTGGTTTCCACCAACAATAATATGATCAAGCAATCTGATGCCCAGGAATTGCAGAGCTGATAACAAATTTATTGTAGCATCTATATCTTCCATGCTCGGTGAAGTACTCAAACTTGGATGATTATGCCCTACAATCACTGCGGCCGCATCCAAAAGTATAGCCCTCTTTGCTATTTTTTGTGGTAACATAATTGATACATTTACAGATCCCTGCGATATCACTTCACAGGATATAATTTTTCCTTTTATATCTAAAAATGCAGCCATTACACTCTCGTATTCACAATGATATCCTATTCTTGCGAGAAACAGATCTTTAGCTTGTTGTGTACATGATATCTCTTCATTTTCCGCCTCAGTCCTGAGTATGCCATATGCGTTTATAAAGTCCTTTAACTGGTATAATTTCTCTGTTTTTCTGACATCCATTCCCAACACTGCTGGATGATCGAGGATATGTCTGATATCATTATCTCTCACGTAATCCCTCAGCAATTTTTTATTGATGCCAACCAAAACATGAAGCCCTTTGATTAATTCATCTTCAATAATTTTATTCATTTGTCCCCCCATAGAAAAGTCATCTGCCGAAGCGCATGTATACGCTCTTCCATTTCCATGCTCAAACCCAATTTCTCATATGATTCAAATAATTCCTGTACACTATACTCATCCACGAATCTCTGTAAAATCGCAGAATCCGTTTCTTCCGGCTCAAGCAACAAAAATAATGTTTTTTCAATATTCTCATTCTTTTTGATATAATCACCTTCTTCCAAAATTATTTCTCTATTTTTGACACAAAAATAGCGGAAGCCTTTCTGTTATGCCTGGCTGCCGCTTACCTGTTTTTACATAATTTGTGATGCCCTGTTGAATCCTAAATTTCGCTCCGATACTTGCGCTTCCTTTTGCTTACCCTTCCTTTTGCACAGATACTTTATCATCTGGTCTATGACCAAGTGCTACCTTTTTTTCACGTTCCTTTGCAAGTTGCCGTCTATCTATATACATACTGACTCCACTGGATGCTTTTCGGTAGTCCTGTTCCATTAATTCCGCGAGGTATCGCAGTAGTGCCATAACAATCCGAAATGGGTCACCCCAATATGGCAAATCCATTTGAACCAACAATTTCTGCGCATAGGAATTTCCCTGTGCAGATGATTCCTGTAAATACCTGGTGGCTTTTTCACGATCCTGTTTAACTTCATACAAACCATATAAATAAATTTTCCCAAGCAAATATTGGGCATAGGAATTGTTATTCTGAGCAGCTTCTTCTAACCATCGCATTCCCTCTTCCATATTCCGAGAGATTCCTGCCTCTCCCTGCAAATATATTTTTCCAAGCCGATATGCTGCATAATCATTCTTTTGTTCAGCGGCCCGCTGGAACAATACAATAGCCTTTTGAACGTTCTTGGGAATACCATAATCCCCTGCATATATTTTTCCCAAAGTATATTGGGCCGCAGCATGATCTGCCGAAACAGCTTTCTCCAACATCACAATAATTTTCTCTATGGACTGTGATCTGTTTTCCAGCCATAGCTTTGCCAAGGCACATTGAGCATCCACATTACCAAGCTCCGCCGACTTTTTCCAATAACGTTCCGCTGCTCCCTCATTTTTGGGGGTACCCGTCCCGGTATACAGCATCTGTCCGATTCGATATTGGAGTCTATCGTCATGACTTTCTTCTTCCAAACTGCAAAATCCGGTAAAAGCCCTTTCAAAATGCGCCTGAGAATCATCTTCCGATTCCGTGCACCCTATCCCTTTGGAATACATTTTTCCCAGTTCATACTCTGCGTATGGATTTCCCTGCTCTGCAGAGTCACGATACAGATCATGCGCCCGTATATAATTTTGCTCTACTCCCTGTCCTCTATAAAATAAGCCTGCAAGTGTATACTCAGCGTATTTATGGTGTTTGGATGCTGCTTTGTCCAGCCAAAGCGCCGCCATAACATAATCTTTTTCCGCCCCTTCTCCTTTAGCATACATTTTCCCGATTCTGTAGTGTGTGTAAGTATTCTTTTCTTCCGTCTTTTCCAGTTCAAGGAATCGGGTAAGTGCTTTTTCAAACCACTGTTCTGCATTTTTTTCACCTGTATCCTTTCCAATCCCATTCTTAATAATATTTCCAAGATCGTACATTGCGAGTGGATTTCCGTCTGCGGCTTCCTCTTTAAGCAACGAACAGGCCACTTCCATATTACGCTCAACCTTTTTTGTTCCATACAGAAACGCTCTGGCTTTTATATAACGGTCTGTCCATAACTGGGATTTCTGTCTGCTCCTTCCAGCCCTCCTTTCTTCCAGGAAATCTCCATCCGTGTTCTCCGTTTCTTCCTCCATGTTTTCCATTTCGACCTCTTTTTCAGATGGTATATCACCTGAAAATTCAAGCTTTCCAGCTTCTGAGATGATTTTATTTTTCAGGCTTTTAAACGTCTTCTGTGTTGCCAGAGGAGGAATGTCTTTTTCCCCGGAGGAATACATTTTATAGATTTCATTTTGCCATTTCCACCAGGCTCGGTACGCCTCTCTAATTTCCGGAATATGTTCCATTTCGGTAATAATAGAATCAACCAGGCACTTCAGGCTTTTATTTAAATAACCATATGTTTTTTTCCCTTTTACAGACTGCAAAGCATATGATAAGTCCAATATCTTTCTGCTTATCTCGATATATTCCGGTATACGGTTTTCTGCCACTGCTGTCTTAACGTTAGCTATTTCCTCCTGCAGCTTTTGCGCAACTGCCGCTTTTAAAGCATCTCTTGCCTGGTTCTGACCAGCATAAATATTGGCATAATCCTGCCGGAAAATTGCGTGGGAAAGTTCTGATCGTAAAGCTTCAATTCCGGTGTTACTGAGGTACCCTCCATTATCTTTGGAGGAATACACCATCAGGTGAACATGAGGATGATGACTTTCATTGTGGAATGCCGCATACCATCGTAAATCCTGGCTGTCTATTTTCATTGCTTTACTGAGCGCAGCTCTTTTACTCCGGATCAGGGCCATCCATTCTTTGGCAGAATTATATCCGAGTCTTTCCGCATCCTCTCTGCGAAGACTGATCACATGAGTCCATACTGGTCCTTCATGTTCGCATACCTCTTTCTGTACATTCGACAGGATGACCTCTTTCCCTTCGTCCGAAAATAAACCATGCGTCCCCACCCGTTCTGCTCCAGGCCGATATGCCAGATACTCAATATAATTATCTTTCCCGGCAATATCATCCCGTACCATTTCCAGCGCCTGTGATATGAATTCTGACGCGTTTTCTATTGTTTGATTTTTTTGATAATCTTCATATTCCAACATTTTTTTCGAATCGGGAAAATCCCTGATTATCTGCCGCACCAGCTGTTTCTGGCGGATACTTGCCGGATTCTTTTTATTTTCTGCTGGTATTCTTTCTACGCCCTCTCTCGTACCTATATAACGCACATAGTTACGAAGCGTTTCTTTCGAAGCGTTTCTCAGATATCGGCTGGTCAGTATGATTTTTGCCACTACATTTTCCTCGTTATAATACTATGCAGTCAGGCAGAACCTACTAACTTTGAAAGGGATTGTTCCACATATGTTCCAACAATCCCTTTCAAATAAACCGATGTGAACGATTACTCATCTGCCCATTTTGCAAATTTCAGCCCTTCTCGGAAACCATAAAGCAGCAAAGCCTTATAGTCGCAGGAATTGACGGAGCGTAGAGCCGAAATATAATTGTCGATTAATTCCCTCTTATCTTCAGGCAATGACTTTAAATAAAAATCCACCTGTTCGGCAAGGAATCTCTCTCTTTCTCGGTCTTCGCGTTCTTCTTCTGACATTTGCTTTTGCTTATGCTCCTGCAGACTGTACTCAATCAGCTCGTCAATGAACATCTGGATAATTTTTTCTTTGCTCTCCATAATAGCTGCCTCCTTTCAGAAGCACCATACCCGGATTCTTCTCTCCAGTCCATACCAGAACTACACAAAATCATTTCAGCCATTTTGTGCAGACTACACCTCCCCTTTTTGATAACGATATGCTCTCTCCAAATCAATCGCCCCATTCAGGCTTTTTACCTCTTCAATGCATTTTCCTAAAAGACGGCGAAAAGTCTGGGAATCAATTTTATCGTCTGAATGATATGCAATTAAATGTGCCAGCATGGAAGTTTCGACCGCCAGTTTAAATTCCATTCGCGCGATCCGGTTTTCCGTGTCCTGTACAATCCCCCCAAGGACAGACGAAAAGGATTGCAGAATATAATCCTCGATTTTTTGACTCGTCAAATATCCAATATAAAATTTTAAGGCTTCCGCCACAAATTCATTTCTGGAGTTGACGTCTGCCTCCTGAAGAAGGGAATCTACCTGCCCTATGAGGGGAACTGGTAAATAAAATCCAAATCTTTTTTTCTGCTCTTCATCCATCTTTTATCACCTGTTCATACATTTTTCCTTTTATCCTTTTTCTCTGGCCAGCATAACTCCGCTTCCCCAGACTGCGCAGTTTTTTCCCCTTTTTTGTGGATCAGGAATAACAAGTAGCGTTTTCCGCGAAAAAGTGAAGCACGCTCGTCTTTTCCGAACGGCTTTGCCGGTCGGTGTTTTCCGAGTTTATGCTGCCCCGGCAGCATAAACTCTTTAACCTGCACACATTTCAGTCCTACGTTTTCCCCGTTTTCTCTGCCGCCTTTTCTCGAAACCCTGCGCTCACACGCGTCCCGGACAGGTGACTTTGAAGGTTAAGCGCGGAAAGCTTCGAGCCGTCCTTGAAAAGCCTGTTACGCGGCGTCAGGCGGCCTCACACGGCCTCCTTTCTGCTTTGCTTTGAGAGTGTTTTTTCTCCGAAAAGACAAGCCAGTCTATACCTGTGTCATTTTCTGATAGGGACTGGTTAATTCATGTTTGAATGGTTTTTCATTACGTTTTACTATGCCATATGGCGTAGACATAATACCCCGTTTTTCTAACAGCCTCAGACCAAGTCCATAGAAATCAAAGCTTGAAAAAGCAGGATCACCTGTATTGATTCCAGCCTTTTGGAGGACGGCTTCGGCATAGCCTGCGGGACTGGTAATCCCTAGATCATGGTCATAACAATCTAAATTATGCGTAAGATCCAACATATCATCCAATTCTGCATAATACTCAAAGGTCAAGACTGCATTATATTTTTTCAGTTCCTGCTCCGAAAATGATGCTAAACGTTTAGCCAGAAGATTGATTTTATTGATATCCACCTCAAACAGAAATCTATTATCTAAGGGTTGGAGAACACTTTGACACTCTGTAATAATGCAATCGTCAAGGGATATTCCTCCTATTGTTTTAATTGCCTGTAAAATTACCTGCCCATCAGCTGGCAGTTCTAACCATATCCTTGTTTTCGGCTTACTGGTGCAACTTGCGCTCTCCAGCAGCAGAGCTATCAATCCTCCATGCTTTTTCATCTGCTCAGGAATGCAAAGGCCGTCATAAGGCTGCTCGACAAATCCTTTCAAATCCAATTCCGTTTTTATAAAAAAGCTGCTGTTTGGCTGCCAAAAGCTGACATATAATTCTCCATCTTCGATTTCAATTGGCTGTTGTTCAAACCCTTCACCCCAGCCATCGCTTTCCTGTCCACGCCATTCATTTATTAATGTCTGCAATTCAATGTCATTTAAGGTGCCATAACTTTCCACTTCCAACACCCCAAACAATTCGCCCTGCCATATATTTACAGTTGGCTTCATGCTGTAAATTTTCTTTTCCAGCACTTCATCGTATAAATAAACAGCAAGCCCCCTCTCACCTTCCTTTTCAAGGTGTCGCAGCTTGATCAATTCCAAAATATTTTCCGTATACTCACACAGTTCACGGGAAGATATTGCTTCTGGATCTTCGCTATCACCCCCGGCCCCCCGAAAATACACCCATCCCTGCAGTGGGCTGAAAAGCCGCAATCTGTTTAATTTTTGGTCTTTTCCCATTTATCCTTTCCTTTCGTCATAATAAAGGCTCCGACAGACTCTTCTCAGCTATGTCCTCCATGTATCCCTCTGTTTGCTTTATGGCAACAATTTCATTCCCGGATCTAAAAAAAATTTCCGGATATTTAAAATGTTCCATATACTTTTTCATAAGTTCGTCCGAAAGATCCGAAAAATCATCCTCGCCGAGTCCTGTCAGGAAAAAATCTCCTGCTATGATGTCATAGACTCTGCCTTCATCATCATAAAGTGCCCGATTTAAAGGCAAACCCAGCAATTTGTTTTCTTCATTACAGATTAAAGCCACCGGATCATCAAAAGGATAGAGTGCCTGAATATAACCCCCAACTGTTTCCTGAAGGGAAGTCAGGTCATCCTTAATCTCTGTTTCGAATGCCTCTTGATCCGGTTTTACCAATAATATCCTCATATTTGTATCCTTCTCTCAAAATCTCTACTGTGTGTTCAATCGCCCTGCCGCATAAAAATGCTGCGTCCAATATGACGAATTGATATTTGCATAGCCAATCGGATCCCCGCAGTGCAACATTTGATTTTCCCCTACATATATACCAACATGACTGACGGTGTTGGTAGTTGCGTAGGTCCCCGAAAAGAAAATTAAATCACCGGGCTGTATTTCCTCCCGCGGTACAACTTCACATTGATTATAGATGCCCTGTGCAGAAGTCCTGGATAGAGGATATACTCCTGCATGAGAATAAACCCAGCAGACATATCCGCTGCAATCAAACCCCTCACCTGGATTCGATCCTCCCCATACATAAGGCATTCCAATATATTTTTTTGCTTCCGCTAACAGGGCCTGGAAACTGCCATCCCCCATACTTTCGCCAGCTGATGGATTTTCATATGAAGGTTCCGGAAAGGTTGTCTCCACCGCCGATGATACAATCTGATATATTTTTAAAGCATTATACTTCTGTTCATATGTTAAAACTTTTCCCAGATATTGCTCCAGATTATGATAAATCAGTTCCAAATCCGTAATATAAACAGCTGCCAGATATGACTCTTCTGTAGTTGTTCCATCCTCATTTTCAATCTGGCGTATTCTCTCTTCATATCGAATAAAACAATCAACATATCTTCTTTGCGCCCGGATGGATGGCTGCTCATCACCAAAATACAAGGCATAAAACAGTGACTTTATCCTATAAGTATCGGCTGACCCATCCTCCAAATTTTCAATCTCTGAAATTAACTGATCTATACTTGCAAAACTCTTTTGAATATCTTCCATATATCCCCGATATTCCTGTGGGATTTGCCCTGTCAGCGTTCCTCCAAAGAAAGCCTGCTTCACTGCGGCCACATTATGATTCGTTGTTCCGTCCAACAGACTCAAAACCACCACGACTGCCAGCATAAAGGGAAGCAGAACAGCAGTCACCACTGTTGCGACCGCTGTTCTGCCCTGTTTGCTTGATACCGCCGCAGCTGCGGCTTTTGCGGCAACTGCAGCCACAGATACTGCCATATTCTCTTCATCCTTTCAGGCTCTGTATTGGTTCCGTTATTTCTACCTGTTGTGACATACCTTCTGCGGAATATTGCACCGCCCGCACCAGAGCATCGGTGTTTATGCCTGCCTGATGATAAGCATCCATGATCGTACATAAGTAATCACGGGATGGTAGCCCTAAAACATGATTTGGTGTCATCACATAAGCCATAGCGCATATCTGTTTCCCGTTTAAAACCACATTCATATTCCGCTTTTCATAAAAATGCGGATAACCCTCATACCTGTCAAGAGCCGCCTCATCCGATTCCCGAATCTTCCAGATTAAAACTGGAATATTTTCATCTTTAGCTGGCTCAATGGTAGCATAAGCGTTATATGGATGGCCCCGGAAACGCAGTACATAATCTTTCAGCTCACTTTTCCCAACAAGTACCGCATGTGGACAGCGATATGTCATCTGGCATAAATGCATATTACTGCCATATGCTACATAATATTTTTCTCCCAACTTCCACCTCCACTTTTACATACTCAAATGAAACCTTTGATTTTCGTTTTCCATTTCAGGAACTTCTTCAGAATCCTCGGAGTTATGCGGACGCATTTCTCCGTGCTGTTCGTTCCATTCGTATCGTATCCTTTCTCTTTGACGAATGGCTTGATTGGGGTCTTTCCATGCAATGCATCCATCTAAATTTTCAAGCAAATGAGATCTTGCCGTCTTGAATTCATCCCCTATTAGGCCAAGCCTTAGAAGCCAGGTTCGGAAAGTATATTTTTCATTTGTAGTGACTGTTCTTTGTCTGCTTGCATAGGACTGATTGAGTGCCTGAGCTGTTATTGCAAGACAGAATTGGATATAAGCCTTTATCTTTCCTGCATGTGTTGTACCATTAAACAGTCGGAATTCAACCGTTCCGTGAGTAAACACACTGTGCAGATTCAGGCAGTGATATCGGCTATCATCGTAATGGCTCGGATATAGAATCTCCCTGCCATACCATATTTTTTTTACTTCTGACAGATCTTTTGGTTTCTTTTGATTCAATTCTTCCAGAAATTGGAGATCTGTAGGCCGACAATATTTATTTTTCCTTTCCACCTCCACCTGAAGGGCCTTATATATCAAATCTTCCTTTGCCGCCATTATATTGGTAAGATTCCTCAGTGTTCTGGCATCAAACGGAGAGGCATCCACATGCACATGGATACCGCAGCTATTATTTGCAATCGCTCCATTGTCTCGGAGCTGCCGGACAAGACCCTGGATTCTTTCTATATCCTCATATCCACAGATAGGCGTAACCATCTCTGTTTTTAAAGAATCTCTTACATCATCTGAAACATCAATAATCTTTCCCCGTACATGTTTCTGCTGAGAAATACTTCTATCTCTTACAAAGCTCCATTCTCTTCCTGAATGATCCATTGCATAATATTTATCGTATAAATTTCTGTGATACACAGTTCCTGTGCCCAGATAATCTGCTGCTACCTCTGCGGCTTTTTCTCTGGTAATGCCAGTTAATTCAATTTCTATTCCAAATTTTTGTTCCTTCAGTTCCAAATTTACGTCCTCTAGCTTTATCGTCCTCCAGCTTTTCCAAACAGTTTTTCCTTATATTCCGGTGCATGAACCATCAGGTTATACCGTTCATTTCCACATTTATACAGACATACTCCCCTCTGCGGATATCGAATCAAATTGTATTCACTCTCTTCCAGCTGTAGGGTATCCGTATAAAATTTGGAATCGATACTCCCCGCGTTGAACAGGAACTGATGTGTAGGGATGGAAAACAGGGGCTTGGTATATTCCCTGATCCCGTCCAGATTGAAATCTTCCAGGTTCTGACTGGCGATGATAACAGCCGAATCCTTTTTACGGACCCGCTTGGAAAAATTGCGGACATATTCTACAGCCGTCAGATTGGAAAGGAACAAATAAAATTCATCAATACTCGCTGCAGCGTTTCCTTCCGTTAAAAGCTGGTGTGACATATACGACAGGATATTAAACAGCATCGCGTTTTTCAAACTCCTGTTGGCCTGAAGGAGCCCTTTTACGCCAATACCAATAAATCCGGAGTTTTTGATATTGGTGTGTCCGTTGAAATAATTACTTTCAGATCCTATACACATGGAATGCAGCCCCAGCAGAATACTTTGGAGCAAGTCCGCTGTATAGAGCTGCCGTCCGCTTTCGTCAAAATCAAGATATTCTTTATGGATGAATGCATAGAGATCTGACAAGATCGGATACTCTTCCGGAGCCATCCGTTTAAAATCACTCTGATCTGTAATTCCCCACTTTTCGTACAGCCTTTGAACCATGATCTCTATTACATCAATCTCACGATCAGAAAAATCTTTATAGCTGCGGAAATAATCCTTCAGGAAACTGATATGCTGAGAAAGTCCGGATTTTAGCCGGAAAGTGGTTGGTGCTTCTTTATCCTCCGGGCTGCCAAACTCATCCCATATTTTAACTTCCAGAGGATTGATCCGGTATTGTCCGTCCATAAGGTCCATATAGCATCCACCGAGATTATTGGTCAGATCCTCATATTCCATCTCCGGATCCAGCGCCAGAATCTTCATGCCCGATTCCCTCAGATTGGTAAGCAACAGTTTCAGCAGATAGCTTTTTCCCTGTCCGCTGTTTCCAAGAATTAATATATTCGCATTGGTTTTGTCATCTGTTCTTCGGTTAAAATCTACCAGCACATTGCTGCCAAACTTATCCCTGCCGACATAAAACCCATGTGGATCGATCTTTCCGGAATAGCTGAAGGGATACAGGTTGGCCACACTGCTGGCCGGAAGCACCCTCTCAAACTGTTCCCGGAACACATTCCAGCCGGCCGGCATGGCGCATTGAAATCCCTGCTTCTGTCGAAGGATCAGACGATCCACATTGAGCTTCGCGCGGATCAGTTCAGTCAGCACTTCTGTCTGCAATAGCTTCAGTTGCTCCAGAGTACTGCCGCTCAGTTCGATGTATACTGCGGTATGCAACAATGGCTCCCTGTTCCTGTGCATCTGCGTTACAATCGCAGCAACATCCTGCAGATTGCTTTCTGCCAGTACAGTCTGCTGTAGATCGTTGGTATTATTCCGGTCCAGACGGTTTTTATTGGCCGCATTGCTGATAATCTTCCGCTCTTCAAGCGGCGTTACGTGTCTGGTATAAATCCGCAGCGTTACCCCATCCTTTTCTCCCAAATGGGAGAGGAGCGCCTGTTCATCCGTAGATGTGGGATATTCCCGTAATGCCCAGATACAGCGGTAAGTGTTTCCGCAGATCATATAGTCTGTTTCAAATTTAACAGTTGAAGGCGCAATCATATCCAGAAATCCTTTGATATGCACATTCTCCGGTTTCTCTATTCCTTTTCGGTTCTGTTTCCTTTTCAATCATTCACCTCAATAAAGTAAAGAGGCGCATTGCTGCGCCTGCCCTTTCTAGTCATCCGGTATGATCCATCTTTCTCCGTCTGAATCTTCAAAATGTTCGGTCGTTACGTTCTGTTCAAAATATACTGCCAATATTCTCCTGATATCTTCCTTTTCCGCCCGTTTCACATGAAATTCCTGTTCTTTCAGTGATTTCTCAATGCGGGACAGATAGGGGAAAATATCTGTCTTTTCTTCTTCCCGAATCCTGAGCAGTATCATAAACTCCCGGGCCGTCGCCATCTGAGTCTGGATCCTGTCCAGATAATTCTGGTCTTTTTCCAGAAGTTTCCTGATCGCCGGATTATCCTCCTGTTCCAGGCGGGTTCTCAAAAACTGTTTATTGTCCTCAAAACTTTCCCGGCTGTTCAGGGCAAGCATTTCTATCTCCGCGATTCCTTTCAGCACGGTCATAAGAGCATAAATCCTTGTACCAACACTGGCCTGCGATAATACAGAAAGATTGGTTGGAGAGATGATATAAAATACCAGTTCATCATGATTACTTGTAATCAGGCTGTAATCAGTGATATCCTCTATATTCATCAGCGCTCTTGTCGTTTCCTGCTGCAAGGCTTCTTTTCTGTCCGCCTTCCCCACCTTATATCCTCCATTCAAAATACTGCCGGGTCAAAAAATACCGGCATGCATAGCGGATAAAATCCATAATGCTGGTATCCTCTATACGGATTGTCAGGACTGCATAAACTCCGGTAAGGACAACTGGCGGCCAGAAATCAGTCTGAGTCAATGCCAGAATGGATACCAGCCCACAGACGCTGATGATTCCGATGTCCTTCAGCTGCCATAGCCAGAAGGTCGCTTTAGCCCTTAAATTATCCGGATAGATATACATGATCGTTCACCTCCAGATTCTCATTTAACTGTCTGAATAACTGTCCGCGACAGGTTGATCGCACTCTGTGCCGTATATACTGCGCTCGATAGATTCGCTCTTGTCCCGGTTTCCAGACCGAATTGGCCAGCGATCCGGGGGATCTCATTTGCCGATAACATAAGGCCAAGTCCCAGCAGAGCATGATCCTTTATTATCATTAGACCGGCAATCAATACTGTAGATTGCAGAAATGCCGTAAGGCACAGAGCAATTACCTGTTTACACCATCCCACAAATCCATCCAGATAGCCGCGTGGAACACTGATCATATACAGGCTTCCAACTGCAATCTGAATCACCAGAATCCCTCCGCGCTTAAGATTGGAAAAAAACACTTTTATCGTTGCATATCCCATAAGGATCAGAATAAAGATCATTACGATTGGATTCGTGATTCCGGATAAACCACCCAACACACCGGAGGATGCCGCATCCTGCCATGTCCCTGCATCCTGAAGGGAGGAAATGATTTCCGATGCAGCCGTGCCAATATCCTTTCCCAATCCTGTAAGTCCGGCAGTAAAACTTCCCTGAAGGGATACACTCAGCTTATACAGTTCCACTGGAACCGTGGTGAACATACTTACGGCAAGCAATCCCTTCAAAATGTTCTGAAAGGTTCCCGTCAGATTGCCTCTCCCGGACTGACTTTCAATCGCATATTCAAATCCAGCCATGACAACTCCGGTTACAAACAACGCCCATGCCAGATACGAAAAAAACAGGATAATGGACTGTACCCAGCTCATCTCAAACAGGTCGGCTCCCATATTACCCATCAGAGAAAAGAACACTCCAAGGAAGCCTACCACCTGGCTGTAGATCCAGTCCACAATCTGCCCCAGGACGGTATCTGCCACAAAATCCCATATAAACACAGTATCCCTCCTGTTACAATAATCAAATGCCTACGATATCCCAAACATAGAGTGGCGCTGTCAGTGTAAAAATCAGACAGACAAATAAAATGACCGGCGGAGCCCATTCGATCTGGCCGTGTTTTCGATAATCCATATACGTGGTCCCGATCTTCACAAAAAACAGAACTGCCAGAATCAGATCAATAGCCGGGAAAACCACGTTATTAACCACTGTTTTGATCTGCTCGGCAGCTGTCTGCCAGGTATTTTCGATTGCTGTTGCCACGTTTCCCACATTTCCAGACGCCTGTACCGTCAGGCCGGAAAATAAAATAAGCAGCATAAAAAATGCTGCCATAACTCTCCATTTTTTCCTTTTCATATTTTTCTCCTATTGCATATGCATGTTACTCAAGAAAATCTAATCTACATTCTGAGGTGCTATATGCCAGTCACTCCACAGATTTCCGTCAATGGTCAGGATATCCGTCAGATTCATGGACAGCATTCCAACCGGAGTCCAGCAGTCGATTAACCATGTATATGGCGTATAACTGCCGTCCGGATACCATATCGGCGAGAAATGTGTTCTTCGTCCATATGTGCTGTACGGATTTTCCTGAAATTCATGGGTCATACCCAATCCGCCGGACATACGCTCCAGGAGTCTCCAGTAATGCTCATATCCAAATTCCGGGAAATAGGTGACCGCATTCTGGGCTGGCGTCACAGCCGAGGTCTGATTGGTGCTGATATGCGTGGTCACCTTTTCCTGAAAGCCATAACCGGATTTCAGGGTTTTTCCGTTCGCCGTTGGCGCTTTCTCGTCAGCTGTCAATTCCATGGACGCGGTCAGGCTTGCAGAATATCTGTCAAAATCGAATTCCCACCAGCCCTCGTCTACCCAATAGCCCTCCTCTTCCTCATCATGGGATTCATGCCACACCCAATCGGGCTGCCACCAGGGCCTCCATACTCCCCAGCTTGCGTCTGTAACCTGTTCTTTCTGCGGTATCGCAGCGGGGGAAAAATTATCATTCCTGTCGTCTGCATTGGGATCTGGAGGCGGATTCTCATTCAGATCCGTGATCTTTACAGAGATAGTTCCTTTTTCCGGACGCCCTTCCCCTCTGACTTCTACCGTAATCTCCATGGTCTGCTCTTCATCGGGTGTTGTCCAGCGCACCCAGGCCAGCTGGCTGTCTCCTTCTGGATAATACACATTGTCCACCGTATAGGCTCGTCCATTGATGTGGAAAATCACCGACACGGGATGATCCGGATCACTCTGTCCACCACGGACCTCCACAGCTGTGATTACTTCCGTATTGGTCCGGTATTCATAATCATACGAAGAGAGTTCCGGTTCCTGGGGAGCCGCATCTTTAAAGCGCACAATGCCAAGTCCGAGACTTGATTTTATGTCTGAATTGGATGCCGCCGAGGTACGGCTTCCACCCCATGCCGGATATCCCAGATCCGCAGTTTCCAGAAACATGGACAGCGGCAGATTTTTATGTGTAAGGGATATCATTTTTGACCGGAGTTTCCCTCCCAGCTGCTCATCATACAGAGCAGCTTCAGTGGCAGTCGTTGCGATCATCACCCCCTGAAACCGATAATACGCCACAGGCTCAAGCAACAGCCGGTACTCTCCATTGATCAGCGTATCAAAGTCCATTCCCGTAAGGGATGCAATACTGCGGATCACCTGTTCATCAGTAAAATAGCTCTTGATTTCTTCGATATTGGATGCGCCCAGACTTTCCGAGCTGATGATTTTGGGAAGCGCCTGCGTCGGCTTATAACATTGATAGGTCCCCGTGTCCGGAACCAGTGCTGCCCCATTGGTATAGGAAATTTTACAAACCTGCCCAAAGGAATACTTCACGGCTGGGTTTTTATTGCTTAAATCAATCGGCTGCGTCACCGGTACTCTGTCGGAGGCGCGAACCACCGTCACCCGAACACCTTCATTCCCAGGAGACCAGGAGTTTTGGCTATTTCCCTGTCCCATACTTCCGCCTCCACCATCAATATTTCCTTCTCCGACAGCAAACACCGGAAGTCCAATCATAGTGGAACACAGCAGAACCAGAATAAGAAAAAAACTAAGTTTCCGTTTCATACGCTCCTTTCCTGCCAGCAAAAAACACCGTGTTCCCACGGTGTTTCCCATCATCAATCCATGATTCCGATCTTATTTCCATTTTCATACATATCATCTAATGGAACGCTATTGACGCCGCCTCCTTCATCTTCCACCCAGCCAAATCCGGGGATGTAAATCTGCCCCTCATTCGTATCTCCGGCCTGTGGTTCAGAAACTTCCGGCTCTGGAGAAGCAGCTGCTCCTGTACCTGTTGTTTCAGCCGGGATCTCTGCCGGAGTTCCATCCGGTTTCTGCGTGGAATCTGCCAGCACCTCACTTTCCGGTTCTTCCGGCTTTGTTACTTCCGGCTGAATGCTCTGCTTTACCGCATCGGTTTTCTCCTGTGTAGTTTCTTCTCTACTTTCTGTCTCGTCAATGGTTCCAGTTTCCTCTTCAGAATCCTCCATCAGGGTTTCAGTTTCAGTCTGTTCAGGGTCTGCATTTTCCGTAATCGTATCCGGTTCAATGATCAGATCAGTTTCTGATTCGGTTTCGGTTTCCAACACAATCATCGTCTGTTCTTCCTTTTTTCGAAATTGTACCCCAATCACACAAATCAGAAGAATACATACCAGAACACCTCCAACGAGGATCAAATATTTTTTCCTTTTTTCTGTCATTTTCTTTCCTTCTCCTTCCCGCTTTCTTTGCCTCTACCATACCCCACCTTTGCCCGGAAGTCCAGCAGATAGTCAGAACACTTCCGTATACCCTGCCTGTACCTTCAGATGCATCTGAACGGATGGTAAAACCTTTCCTCCGAAACGAACCGGGACCTCCAGCGCCACCTCCGCCTCCGCTTCAAAACGCTGAGCATTCCGCGGATCGGACGGAGCCAGTGGAGCATTCCGAATGGTTACGGCCAGGCTGTCGATGGCGTATTCCGTGGCGTTGTTATGATCTCCTGCAAATTTCACATGCCGTCCCCCGCTCAGTCTGGTTCCCAGCGTGCTGTCCAGATAGGAATAGATATCCCCCTCATTCAGGGTTTCTTCCCATCCACCGCCGAATGCCTGGTAGCTGCCGCTGTATCCCTCCCGGACTCCATGATACACGCCCGCATAATTATCATTCACCACGGTGATCACCGCATCTTCCACCGCTTCCCTGACTCCTGCCGCTATGATCTGCAGGCGGAAGTATTCGCTAATCCCACAAAAAAGAATCATCAATGACAATACCATGCATATGGTTAAGGGAAAGGAGGCTGCCCGTTGATCCCGAAGGATTCCTTCTATTTTTTTCATACGCACCTCATTTCCAGTATACCTCTGACTTTCCCGCTGCCTGCGCCCGCAGGGTGACTGGGAACGAGCCAAGATCCCCAAACAGACCGATATTGGTTTCCATGGTCAGCGTCACCGTCACATCACTGTTCAGCTGAATCTGCCCCTGTGTTGACCACGTAATATCCGGTGTCAAACCTGTTTTTTCAGTCAGCACTGCCGCTCTTCTGCTGGTTTCCTCCCCCACTCTGCCTGTCACTTCCGCTTCGCGTACCAATTCCGATGCGTAATAGTCCAGCTGCTGTTTCTGAATGAAAACTGGTAAAACCCGCATAGCAAGGGCAAGTACAAACATAGCGCATAAAACCAGCACTACCACATCAATGTACCCTTCTCCCTGCCTTTCTTTTAGCAGATACTGTATTCTCTTCATTCCATTTCCCCCTTAAAACATCCCGCCCAAACTTGTAATCGCTACATAGCCTATGATCACCAGATAGGTCAGAAGGAAACAGAGAAGCATAATGAAGGAAAAGACCCGGATCTTTGGCGGAATCTTCTGGGCTTCCGCTTTCAGCCGCTGCAGTTCCAGCTGCTTAAAATCGTGCGCCAGCATCTGAAAGTATACCGTACTGTCATCTCCCCGCAGAACACCGATCAGCCCCCGCACCACATCAGAGAGCATCGGAGAATTAAGGCGCGCCTCAAATCGTGTCAGAGCCGCCTCATAATTGGATGACCTCATGTCCGCAATCAAGATGTCCAGTTCTCCTTTTAGTGCTTTTCCTGCATTGCTCCGGTACCTTTCCAGCATTCCAATCACGTTTCGGCTGGCTTTCAGTTCCTGTTCTATTGTCGCCACCATGCGTGGCAGCTCTCCTTCGATCTCAGCCCGCTTTTCCTTCAGCTTTTCGTCTGCTTTCTGAATCTCCTTAAAATAAATTAGAACCGCAAGGATAAAAACAACCGGACTGAGAAGAGGAAATAAAATGACGCAGGGAATAATCATAAGCAGAATGGCTCCCGCTTTTGTCAGTGCATATGCCTGATATACCTCCGGGGACAGATTGATTCCCCCCGCTTTTAGCACCCGGTCCATCCGTCCACGCTTATATTCCTCTATCCTGATATATTTTGCCAGATGTACGGATATGGACATCAGATATGCTTCCAGGTTTTTAGCCGTTTTTTTCTCCTGCCTGACCGTTCCAATCATGGCTCTGGTAATCCGGGTTCCTGGCAGCTGTAAAAAAGCGGCTGCCAGAAAAAACAGTCCCGCAAAGAGGAACAGCCCAAAAAGAAATAATAATCCCATCATCCCAGCTTACCTCCTGTATTCGATTGGCCGGGTCAGCTTTACCACACACCCCGCTGATATAAAAATGGCTGCGGCTGTGATGGACAGAATAATCTGTCCCAGCGGCGTATGCATCAGCACATCATACCAGTCTTTATTTAACAGATACATCAAAGGGATATTTCCGATCACAAAGATTACCATCATCAGAAACTCTTTCCGTGGTTCCGCAATCAGATATTCCAGTTCTGCATTCACATTTCTCATATCGGAAAGCTTACTTACAATCGGCGTCAGGGTGGTTTTTAAACTCCGGTCATGCTGGCAGTCCATCAGGGCATCGCACCATTCCCGGAACACATCATTGTCAATCCGGCCTCGCATATTTTGAAGGGCTGCGCCCACATCAGGATTCACCATTTTGATCTGTAGAAGGAATTCCCGGAAGACTTTCGATACTGGCGGATTCAGATAGGACAAATTTTCCTGCACTGCCGTTACGATATCCTCAGTCCGCAGATACGCTGTGGTAACAACCGACAGAGCAGTTTCCAGTTCTGCGGAAACATCCCGTCGGTAATGGTTTGCTGTTAATTTCACATACCAGAATGGTATGAAAAGAAATCCCACCGCCATAACCGGGGCCAGGAAGAAATTTCCAAGAAGAATCGCAGCGGAGCCGCCAGCACAGAACAATCCGAGCGCCAGCGCGCACACGGCGGAAAACCGTTGTCCCCGCCCTGTCATCTGCAGGATCTCCTGCGCCTCAGAGATCTCTTTTCGCAGGAATGACATCTTTTTTCTTCCTGATGATTCCCTGATCTCTTCCCGGATGCTCTTTCTGGGATGAAGGAAGTGCTCAAACAGCCCTTCTGTAAATTCTGCAGGCTTTATTCCAAAGAGCAGAAATGTGCCTGTGATCAGTCCGACACAGGCCAGTAACTGGATAGCTGTCATACTGCCTGAACCTCCTTTCCATTTTCCGGCTCCATAAGAAACCTTCTGATCATCTCCTGTGGCATCCCATTTTCCAAAAACCGCCGTGCCAGGCTTTCCGAGATCGGATTGATTTTCCTGTGATATCCATGAATGATAAACTGCCCATTCACCATTTTATTTTCTGTGATCTCATACTGGAATAATGGCCGGAATATCCTTTGGCCGTCCGGAAGAATCTCGCATTCCATGATTTCCATCAGACGCCGTTCCCTGTTTTCCAGCTGCTTACAGAAAGCTACAATCGGATATGCCTCCGTCACAAATCCCATCAGGGTTTCATCACTCATATCCACGGCACGTTTGCACAAAGATACCATTCTGCGGTAAGTCGCATCACAGCTCATGGAATGAATGGTAGTCACCACCGCCACACCGGTGCGGGCCGCCTCCTGCGCCGCATTGGCTTCCGACCCACGCATCTCGCCAACCACGATGATGTCAGGATTAAAACGAAGCGCCATATCCAAAAGCGTGATCTGATCCACCCGCTGGCGATCATTCTCACTGTCTCGGGTAAGGGTATGGATCACCGAGTTTACCACATGTCCATCTTTCCGCCGTACCAGTGCCAGTTCTCTGGACCCATTCTCAATGCTGTAGATCCGTTTGCCATCCGGTATGGTGGTCAACAGCCAGCCTAACAGGGTGGTCTTTCCGGAGCTGGTCGCTCCCGCCACACAGACGGAAATTCCATATCGGATGCACTCGGAAAGGAAATCTAACATTTCATCCGTCGCAGTACCACCCCGGACGAAATCCTCTTTCTTCATGTTCTGCGGATTGACGATTCGAATGGATACCGCCACTCCCACGTCTTCATCCACGATGGGTGTCTTTAGAACAGCAATTCGGATATTTTTGGAAAGATGCCCCAGCACACAGGGGCTGGCATCATCCAGCACCATACCGGATACATGCAGCATTCTCCGCACTACGTTGATGGCATGTTCCGGGCTGGTAAAATGTTCTTCCAGCTTCTTTGTCGTGCCGCCGGAATACTGAATTTCCACATCATCCCACGCATTGATATCAATTTCTTCAATCCCGTCTCCATAAATGTACTTCGTCAGGAAACCATATTCCGCCATCTCCGAATACACTGCATCCAGAAGTTCGTCCGTGCTCATACCCTTTACGAATATCCTGTGCTCCTGAATATATTTCCCGGCGTACCGTCTGATCTGGGTTTTGACTTCCTCACTTCCATCCGCCGCAACAAGATCACTGTATTCCTTCGACAGATATCCCTGTATTTCCCTCAGAACGTCCGCAAAATCCCGGTCTGTTTTTTCCGCTGAAAAGAACAACTCGCCAGAACGCAATGCCCCTTGTTTCCTTCTGTTGTCAAAGGAGACTTCCTCCTTTTCCTTTCCGGGGAATTCCTCTTCTCCCTCGTATTCTCCTGTCTCCCTCTCTATTCTATCCAGCCTTTTCCGGCCGGAAGATCCTTCCTCATCCTGCATGGAATCTTCCTGTTCCAGTTCTCCTTTCGGATTTCCAGCTTTCTTCCGGACAGTATTTCTATTTTTCTTTTCTGCCTGTGTCCCTTTTTCCCTGCTTTCATCTCTGTTTGAGGTCTTCTGCTCAATCGGTCTGGAAACTGCTTCTTCCTTTCTCCTACTGATTTCTGTATTTTCAGATTTTGTGGACAGCTCTTCCATTTTTTCTGCATCCACTTTCTGAATCCAGTTTTCAGGCTCTTCAAAAAGGATTCCGCGTGCAGAAGAATTGTTTCTTCTTTCGCCTAGCACCCAAACACCTCCTTCGATATGGATTCCATTGCTTTCCGGAACCCTCTGCTGTCCTTCATACCCAATTCCTTCAGCAGGTTTCCTTCCAGACCCTGCATATTCACTTCCTCCGAATGTGGGATCTGAAAAGCTACATTTCCGAGGATCTGTTCCAGGTGTTCGCTGGCCTCCATTGGACGCACATTGTTGGCGATCTTATACTGCTTATCCGCATCCCATTTGCTGTCACGCAGAAGCGGTAATTGACTGGAAAGATAACTGATGGATTTCAGGTCACAGTTTACCAGGCGGAGTACGGCATCAGCTTCCAGCAGAGAGATAGCCGATAAGATATCATTAGCAATATAACTGGTGCAGTCAATTACAATATAGGGGGCGATCTGCCTCAGACAGTTTAAAAGTTCTTCCGCCTGAGTTCGATCATATGGAGGATAGGTATATTCATTTTCCCCTTTCCTCATCCCCAGAATCGTCAGATGCCGGAACCGCTTGTGGGTAATGCAGTTGTGCCTGACAAGGGATTCCGATACATGGGTTGCCGCCAGGATACTTCCCAAAGAGCGCTCTTCTTCTAATTCCGCAGGAGGACAGATGCAGGGAAGCATTGGAGTATTCATATCGCAAAGCAGAAGTACAACATCATGTTTCCGGGCAGCAAGACGGGCCGCCAGCTTTACGGCTACCGTTGTCTTTCCGGCTCCTGGGCTTCCCCATACTGCCAGCATCTGATATTCATTTTCGGGTTCCCACTCGGGGGAGTCGTCCTCCCGGTGCACGAAAATGCTGTTCTTCAGAAACTGCACTTAATCCACCTCTCCTTCTCCGGCTATCTGATTCTGCTCCGCCTCGCTTTTGTTCGTTTCCGTCTCTTTTTCTGTTTCTGCATATAAGTCCTTCAACAGACTATCCTGTGCTTCAATGAACTCAGCAGCCTGTTCAGTACTGCCTCGGAAAACAAGCGCCAGATGCATGCCGCTCTCCGCTTCCAGTTCTGCAAGAATTTTTGCCTGATCCGGTGTAGCAAGAAGGGTCACAGTATCCGGCAGTTCCCTTTCTTCTCCTTCTTCCACTTTCTCCCCTGTATTGGCATCCGCCCCCGTGTCAGATGTTACGGCAATCACTTCCACGTACTGCAGTTCCGGCGGGATAACGGTTGTTCCCTGCATCTGGTAGTCCGGCGCAATTACAGACACGATATCTCCGCTCTGCAGTTTACCGGATAATCCTGCCGCAAAGGATTTCGGACTTACTGATATCGCCTGTTTTTCTCCATTCAGATGATACAGGTATTCGTTTTCAGCGGA
The DNA here is from genome assembly GCA_019113175.1 of Candidatus Eisenbergiella stercoravium. GTDB lineage: Bacteria > Bacillota > Clostridia > Lachnospirales > Lachnospiraceae > Eisenbergiella > Eisenbergiella stercoravium. The sequence continues at coordinate 26,503 of DXHY01000009.1, forward strand.
AGGCTCTCTTTCCACTTTAGAAGACAGGATATAATCGCCCGGCTGAAAATCGGCAGTAGCATATTTTCCAGTCACATCGTCCACATTCCGTATTACATTTTCCGGCAGGTTATAGGCTCCTACCTCTACTGTCTGCAGCATATCTGAGGTAATCTCATCCCCTGATCGAATCTCCCTTGCCACCCTCACAATCTCTGTCTTATTGCTGATAGCTTTATTAAACAGCGGCGTCACCGCAAAACAGATAATCAGGGACAGGACAATGCAGATCACGCCCAGGACAATTCTGTTTCTAAAAAGTTTCATTTGCTCTCCTTTTTTGACAGGCCGACACCCAACGGATGTCGGCCGCAATATTACTCAGCGAATCTCTTCTTTATAAAAATGGCCAGTACAGCCATAGCGGTTATTCCACCGATAATAAGAAAAACTTTCTTCATAGTGACCTCCTATTTGACAAAATAAGCAGTTATTGTTCCAGCCGCCAGGAACGGTCCCAGCGGCAAAGCAAGCCGCCCTTTCCTTTTCCGCACCACCCTGTAAGCTAATCCAAACAGCAGAAATAAGAACAGCCCAACAAGAGATGCCAGAATGGAAGCAGGCAACCCAAGTATCAATCCTGTTGCCGCCGCCAGCTTGATGTCTCCGCCTCCGATGCCGTCATCTGACACATATGCCACACATAGATAAGGCAGTGCTCCAAAGATACCAAACAAGGTTACCCAGGAATCATTTAGTACGGCCAGGCATGCAATCGCTACCTGCAGCTGGTCAGGAATCATCCTTTTCCGGATATCGTACACAGATACCAGCACCAGAAGCACCATCAAAAGGCAGCCCTGAAGGGCATTAACCGGCATAATTAAACATCTCTTCCACCCGCCTGACCAGGGTAGGAAGCACCGTATCATCAAACAGCGCATACAGTCCTGCCAGAAGCAGAGCTCCCAGGACCACTGCAATCAGAATCTTGATCGCAGTATCCACATATCCCTCTGCTTTTTTTTCCTTCAGTTTCTTCATGAGGGTTCCATTGTACCCCATAGCCATAATTGCTCTTGTCATCTGCATCTTCCTTTCTTGTCTGGAACAGCCATCTGGGCCGATTATCGAATTTTGGGCAGAAAAATAAGCAGGTTATTCACCTGCCTACAAAGTCATTTCCTGCTGCATTTTTTCGCCTTCCATATCCGGCTGAATCTGTATCAGACCATACCTGTCCACGTAAAAATATGCGCTTCCTTCTTCACCACATTGCTCGATAATATCGCTGATCGCGATAGGATGGCCCTGATAGTCTTCCGGTTGCTCCATATGGTATATTAAATAGATTTCTTCCGGATTGTCTGCTTCTGTTTCTCCCTCATAGACGCATCTATAATTTTCCAGATCAGGATTTCCAAAGCTTTCCCGGAAAACATCCAGCGACAGAAACTTTATTCTTACATCTGCTTCCGGCCTGATCTGCCAGATACGGACTTTTTTCGGTTTCTTTTCAGGATCTGCTGCGGTATTCAGGAGACGATCATAAAGCCCTTCCTTCCACTCAATTTCAGCCACATGCTGTTTCTTCAAAAAATCTATGATTCTCTGGTTTTGGAAATTGGAATCCACATGTGCATGTTCGCCCTGTACCCTCCCAATCCGATTGCCATAGTACAGAAGGATTCCATTATCAATCCGGACTGCTTTCATTCTTTTCCCCTACATCGTCATTTCCGGTCCATACTCAGGTTCCGCTGCTGTACCTGCTTTTGGCTGGTAGGATACCATCTGAGCCATGACATTTTCATAGGCTTCCTTGACCGCGTTATCCAGTGCCTGCCGGAATTCGCCCGTTACTGGAAAACAGACATCTTCATAGCCGTCCAATGTCTTTCTGGAAGGCATACTGACAAAAAGCCCGTCTCTTCCACCTTCCACAAGCTTGATCCCACGGACACCAAAGCATTTGCCTATGGTAAGCGTAGCGAGCGCTCTCACATTTCCGGACTGTCCCGGTGGAATGATAGAACTGATTCGCGCTTCAATACTGGGCATGTCTCCCCGCATTTCCTCATTTTCCTTTTTTCCCTGCTCTCTCATGTTTTCTCTCCTTTCCTGTCTCTATATGTGCAAAACACACATTGATCCTGTCTGTCATAAATTTCGATACGGTATTGATATTCTTTCTGCAGGCCAACATAAGCCATAACAGCCCTCCAGTTATCCAGATACACGCCATCAGTAAATCTTCCATCCGGCAGGAATACCACACCCCGGTAGGCTGCTTCTCTTCCATCCCGACAGCCATAGCAGGGAGTAATCCGGGATATCTGCAGCCGCGCCTGATCAGTCAACTCTTCCGGCCTGACAATTCCCATCACATCCTGTCGTTTTCCCATCACTACTTCCGCATTCATCAGATCCACCAGTCTGATGGTGCCATCCGAATATTGGATATTTGCTCCCAGACCACCCAAACAATAAAAGATACGGCTTTCTCTGTCTGAAAAAGCATGTTTCCGCAGCAGAACTACCTTTCTTTTGATTGACACGTGATCCGCATTGATACAATGCAGCTTATCATATATGCTCATGCTGATCTCCTGAATTTATTAAAGTGGACAGATCCTGAATCAGGCCTAGCCTGACTGTATCGGGCATGGTTTTTATTGCTGCACGGACATAAGCCTCCACCGCATCTGCCGACTGATCTCCCACTTCAATCAGTTCTACTTTTTTAATCAGGATGCACCCATTCATAAGAACGAGTCTGATTATTCCACCACATTCTAAAGACGCAGCATCCCTTAGTTCTTTCGGTATGAGGATTCGTCCTTTTTGATCCATCAGCCTGTAATTCTTCTGTTCCTTCATACGTTCTCCTGATCCCTGTTCTTTACCGCCTCCCGGAGCTTCAGGATAGCATATCCCATTAGCACAGCTTCATCTGTTCCAGCCATGATGATCCCCGGCAATACACGAATGGATAATTTCGTATCCAGAGGAATTCCGGCTTCCTGCAGCAGCCGGTACGGCACACGAAAATCAGTTTTCTCTGCCGGTTTTGCAAGATCCGCTTCTGTAATCCTCTCTGGCGATATTACCAGATAGTCATTGGCGGCCAGAAAAGGATTCGGTGTTAATATTGCCATCTGAAGCATATCTCCCGGTTTCTTCCCCAAACTTTCCAGTATGCCCGGCGGCAGAATGATACTTCCATCATCCGCCACACAGCTTGTTATTCTGATCTTTTTCATCTGTTTGCTCCATCTCCTTTTTGATCAGCGTGCAAAATTCCTGAACCTCTTCCCCTGTCGCATGAATCTCTGCCTTCTCTATCTGCAGAACCAGGTCAGCGATTCTGGAACACTCTTCTGTCAAATCCTTCATTCTTGCGCCTGGATTATATCCACCGCATGTACGGATATACCCTTTCACCAGACAGTCATACAAACCACTGCAACGGTTCAATTTCAGGGAAAAATACAGGCCCACCATACAATCATCAGTCATCCGGACTACCGGCATATCATCCCAGCCAATCTGAAGGCACTGTTTTCCTTCCGTTTTTTCTTCGATCAGCCTTTTGGCCCATAGCAGCTTTTCATTCATCCATGTCACCTCCCATAAATTCCGGGCCAAACAGGGACAACTGCCTGGGGCCTGCCAATGCCCTTTCCTGCGGGTCATAATTGGTAATGATCAACTCTGCATACTCACTTCCGGCATCGTAGCGCTGCATCATGTTACTTGAACGCACTACAGGGGTAATATAATAGTTCTGATACAGATCCCGGATAAAATCACAGTCATTGTAGCTTAGCATCCATTTCCCCTGTATCTGTTCCAGTGTATTTTTCAGCCGATAATGGTCTTCCCTTGGAAATTCCACCTCATAGCATTCTGCGCCGAAATAGGGAGGATCACAATAAAAAAAAGCGCCGGGCCTGTCGTAATGACGGATCAGCGTTTCAAAATCCTGATTTTCTATTACCGTACTGGCCAGACGTCTGGATGCCTGGCTGATCAGTGCAAAGAATTTTCTGATATCACATGGCTGGCAGCTAAATGTTCTGGCATCGCTGCCATAGCTGTAACGAAGCATTTTGTAAAAAGCAACGGCCTTTCTCAGATTAGACGGCTTTGCATTTTCCTTCAGGATAGACTCGATGTCTTCAAAGTCCGCCTCCGGAAGGTTATGCTGTGCCAGAACTAATTCCTGATTCAGGAAAGAGTCGTCATATTCTCCTTTATTCAAGAAGTGTCGGATTGCATAAAATTCATCCCGGCTGTTAAGAGGCAGAAATCCCAAATATTGTAGGAATTCCCATGTTCTGTGTTTTACGCAGAAAAATAAATTTGTCAGGTTTGAATTATAATCGTTATACACCTCCATTAATCCATCCGGCTGTCTGCCAAACAGAACCCACGCTGCGCCACCAAACACCTCGATATATCTGGTATATTGCGCAGGCATCCGTCTGTAAATTTCATCACGGAGAGCCTTTTTGCCTCCTACCCAGGCCAGAAAACTGTTTATGCTATCCCCTCCTATCCAAAAATCATTTGCAAAGCAGTATTTTCCATTTCCTGTTCCTGCTTCTGATCCATTTTTTTATGAACAATTCCATAGCGCGTCTTTTTCATGTTCACACCATTCAATTTTGCCTCGATATACCACGCATAGTCTGCATCCTGCAGCTTAAGTTTTCCCGGAGCGATTCCAAACTTTACAAAATACTCACGTCCCAATTCGGCCAGATTGATTGGACGCTGGCAGAAATCATATTGGTCCAGCATATCAATCAGCGAAAATGCCTCTTCTGCCGTTTTACATTCACTGTATTCAAGCACTGCCTTATATTTGACGAGCTGTTCTCTGCTCATTCGGTTTATTTTTCCTGCCATCTCATTCAGATAGCTGAACACCATATCCCCATAAGATAACTGATCCAAAACCGGTATAAAACACCGCACAGATAAAATCTCTCCAGCGTTCATATCTTCAACCCGTAAAGCCAGACATGCCTTCTCCAGCGTTTTCTCGCTACAGGGTAGTTTAATCCATAAGGAAATTCCAGCCTCCTGGTCCTCCATCTCCACAGAAAAAATGGACGATTCCCGATCTGTATTCTCCAGAGATACTGTGTTATGAATCTCTTCCCATTCAGACACGCTGATGGAGTAATATCCATCCTGGCTGTAAAATCCATTCTCCTGCTTCCTTATATATTCTCCTATCTTTTCGTAACTCAAAAACGGTAACGCCTCATCTGGTATTTGTTCCATCCAGGGCATCATCTGCGCTTCTAAGGCGATTTCACCGAGACTTTTATCGTCATACACACCGGGGTGAAATTCCATCTTATTCATATTTGCAAAGGCATCAATAAACACACCTACAGGTAAGGTTTTTACTTCGTCTGTTATTTTAAGTGAAATCATTTCATCATATATATGATCTTCTTCCTCTGTTATTTGCTGCATATGTCTGGCTATATAATTGATTTCTTCAATTTTACAATCTGACAGATTGAGATACTTTTTTAAAACATAACCACAATCACCCAAATCGGCGATTCGATATGAGTCGCGCTCTGTCACCCTGGCCTGATCCAATGCATCCTGAATTTGCCTGTCTGAAGCAGGCAGCACTAATTTACATCCCTTATAATCCGGATTATTTTCATATCCCTGTGCCATCAGCCATGCCCACATAATCTGTCTCCTTTAAAGCCGGGAGCAGGAATGCCGTGATATATACTATTTTTTCATTCTGCCCCCGGCGCTTCTCTTATTTCTTTGCCGCTCTTAAGGCAATTTTCTCAGAATTACTTTCTTCCGTCTTTTCTACGGATTGCGTTTCCGATGCCTCTGATACATTCTCGAGGGAATCCTCTGATTCTGACTTCTCATTTTCTGCTTCCACAACTGCTGTTGTTTCTTCCGGTCCCATGGCTGGCTCCGTTTCCGTCGCTCCTTCCGTTTCTTCCATGCTTTCTTTTTCTGTTTGTTTTTCATCTTCTGATTCCAGTTCCGTTTCAGATTCAGATATGCTTTCCGTGTTATCTTCAGAAGCGGACTCCTCTACGGATTCTGCCTCAGAAGCAGACTCGGTTTCTGATTCCACAGGGCTTTCTGTTTCTGAAATTATCTCGGTTTCTATCTCTTCTTTACTTTCCGGCTTGCCTTCCGACTCTTTTTCGGCCTCAGATTCCGCCGCTTCCTCCGTATCCGTTATGGAAACAGCCGTATTCTCCTTTGCCTCATCCAGAAGGGAATTCAGCATTTCATCCAATTTTTCTGGAGATAAGCTAAAGCTTTCGATTTCCTTCTGATATGTCAGTGCAGCCTCAGACACGGCATTGGCATCATATACGATGTGCGCGCCAACGATCTGCCCGTCTGACAATCCGCAGCCGGTCGTCCAGCCGTAGTGCTGTCCTTCCGTTTTTCCACACACCAAAATTGCATGGGTGCTTGATCCACCTGAACGATGGCCGGAAGCACCCCCGCCATAATTAGGATGATCATAAACCTTATACATGGTTTGGCCGTTATTACAGATGCTGTGCGTTTCCCGATAATTGCAGTGAGATATACCGTTTCCGTCAGTCCACCCGTTACTGCCCTCACAACCGGTCCAGGAATAGGTGCAGAGTTGATAGCAGCTTGCATTATGGTGGTGCACGTCCTCCACCGTATAGCATCCACCGCCACTCTCCGGGCTTCCGGTATGATAATGGTATTCATATTCGATGGTTCCCGGAATTTTATCAACGCCGATTACCGTTTCCTGTTTGATGCTTAAAATAGCGTCATAAATTTCCTGAAAGGTTGCATCCTCGTCTACCACGACGTTCTTTGTGAGTAATGCGGATGCAAGAAGTGCTTTGCCATTACTCACACGCTGAAAAACCGAGTTGATATCGCCGCGTACAGCGGATAGCTGGGAATTCGTACTTTCCTCCATCTGTGCCAGTTTGTTCAGCACAGCTTCCTGATTCGTACTCATACCGGATGTAATATTAGTCACATTATTGGTGATACTGGACTCCATACTCTCCATCTGGGATATCATTGCAGAATTTCCCTCATTGATCGTCTGACTGAGAGAAGAATTCAGTTCATTCATCTGCTGTTTCAGCGTATCAGACTGGCTCTGCATAGACTCCAGAAGATCCTGAAAATTCTGAGTGTTCTGTTCACTGAAGGAAGCATCCATCTTATTCAGGGTATCCAGCAGCGCCTCCTGATTGGTATTGGCAGAAGCCTGCACAGCATTGATCATTGTTTTGATATCTTCATGCGCGGAATTCATGCTGGCGCTGATATTCCCCAGATTCGCGGTTACTTCGGTAAACCGGGCAATAATCTCATCCATATCCTCTGCATCCGCGCTGGACATATCAGCCAGGATCTGTTTGATGTCATTCTGGCTGGAGGAAATATTGGTGTGGATAGTATCCAGATTGGTAATCAGCTCGCTGACTTTCCCGTCAAGGTCATCCTGCAGCCCGGCTAATGCCGCCTCCAGGCTTTCCTGCGCATTCTGAATGGCATCCATAAGTGCTTCGTTCTGGTTATTCTGTTCTTCCTGCATCTGAGTCAGCTGACTGCTTAAGCCTTCATGCACTGTCTGCAGTTCCTCAAACAGATCCGTCAGCCTCTGATTGAGCTTTGTATCACGCTCCATATTACCTGCTTCCATATCAGACAGTGTGTTGCTGATGCTGTTACGGGTATTTTCGATCGCTTGTGAGAGCGCCTGATACTGGGTACTGCTTTCTGCCTTGAGCTCAGCCAGAACGGTTTCCAGACTGGCCTGCATGGCGCGGAGATTCTCTGCCGTTGCTTCGTAGCGGGCAGCGTTATTCTCTTCCATCTGCGTAAACTGATCCAGACTGGTGTTTTCCAGTTCCTCCAGAAGCGTGGTAATGGTGTTCTTCGTCTCCTGCAGGTTTTTAGCAATAGTCGCCGTATTCTCGTCATTATCGGCCAGAAGGCTGTTAAACACCTGCTCAACGCTGTCATTCACCTCTTCCACTTCTGTGATCACGGACGAGGTCATATTGCTGATGCTTTCCTGAATGGATTCGTACTTTTCCTGGCTGTTCAGCTCTGCATTCGTAAGATCGACCAGAATTTCATTCTGAGTATTCGCAATGTTCTCGTATATGGAACCGAGCAGAGTGCTGATATTTGTCAGTTCCGTGCTGCTGTTTCCTGCAATCTCTGCATAGCTCTGTTCCAGAGAGGATACGCTTTTCTGCAGGTCCGCCACAGTATCAGCAAGACTGGTCAGATATTCCTGCAGCGCATCCAGATTGCTCTGCTGGTTGATTGTAAGGTTCTCCAGCTCGGTCCTGTTATGGGTGACAGACTCATCCAACTGCTCCAAATAGGCCGCCATCTCATCCAGATCGGCTTTGATCTGATTGTAGACTGAGCTGCTTACTGTGTTTGTACGGTCGTCCGTTGTTCCAGCTGTTCCTGTTCCATTCAGATACAGGCTGGTCAACCATTCAGCCAGTTCTCCGGCCTCCTCTTCCGTCAGATCATATCCAAGCTGCAGAATTGCATCCTTCAGGGCTTCTTCGACCTGCGCTCTGTCCGCATCTGTTCCCATACTGTTCAAAACAGACAGGGCCGCCTCTGCGATTTCTCGGATCTGATCCGGATCATCCGGCAGATAGTCCCATCCAGCCTGTTCCATCTGCCCTGTCAGATAATCAGCATCCCATTTCGACTGATTCCCTGTATTTCTTCTGACCAGAAGAACACAAAGCGCAATAATCAGGACTACAATAACTGCCGCAATACCAATCAGTAATTTCTGGTCTTTTTTCTTTAAATGCTTATTGTCTTCTTTCATTAAGATCCTCCACACAATTTATCGTTTGTTTTCACGTAACCCCAAATATGGGCGGAGACCTGGGATTTTCCTTCATATGACCCTCCACTTTTCCACAAAAAAAACGGCTGACCGCCGTCTTATCCACATCTTTATACTGCTTATCCCATAGTCATTCCCTGGAGTTCTTCTTCCGGTGCTTCTTCCATAACAGCTTCATCTTCTTCTTCGACTTCCGTCTCTTCCTCGTCCACCACTTCTTCTTCGGCCTCCACCTCTTCTTCGGCCTCCACCTCTTCTTCAGCCTCCGCTTCTTCCTCGTCCTCCACCTCTTCTTCGACTTCCTCTTCTTCCGTTTCTTCAGGATTCGCTTCTTCAGAGACTTCCGATCCAGCCTCCATTTCTACGCTCATATCCGACGCTTCCTGCTCTATGGATTCAGCAGGATTTTCAACAGCGCTTTCTTCTGTTTCTTCCTCAACCATGAATTCCGGCTCTTTCTGGCTATCCTGCGAAATACCTGCTTCCAGCTCAATTTCTTCCATCTTTTTACGAATGATATCTGTCAGAAAATCTTTATTTGTATATCTCCCTTCATGCTTCTCTCTTTCAATTTCCAGACATCTCTGGTATCTCTTAAAAAAGCTGTCCGGCACAGAAATGGCAAGGGTGCGGGTTACTTCATTACTTTCCTGTTTTCTTCTCATCTCTTCCTCCTGCTTGATAAAATGTTCCTCAATCACCTTTTCCAGAAAATCAGATACTTTCATTCCGGTTCGCTCCAGTTCCTCCCACATCCTTTGATGCAGTTCAACCGGAATTTTTCCACTGATATTTTTTGTTTCCAATTCAATTCCTCCTTTGGTTTTATTTGAAAAACTCCATAAAAATAGAAGAGGTTTCATCCTCTTCCTCGTCAAATCCTGTTCCATCCAACTTACGCTGCATCGGAATCAGTACCTGCAGCAGTTCATCTCTGTAATCCATATCGCATATTTGATCAATATAAATTCCAAATGTGGAAAGGAATAGTGTTCCATCCTCCTTCAAAATTATTAGATCCTCTTCCAATCCATAATGGCAGATAAAACATGCCACTTCCTGGATATTATGGAGTTTTACATCCACTTTTTGAGATAGTCCTGTCAATAACGGATATTTCTGATTGGCCGATTTGTCCTGTCCTCTTCTTTCCAGCAGCTGCCGCGTAATCTGTGAAGTGCATTCTTCTGCCTCTCTTTCCATATCAGTTAGTTTCCGAAAATGATCCACTTCAGGAACGATTGCCAGTGTTCTCCCGTTATCCCATATCATGTGGATCTGTCCTGCGTCATCCACAAACTGCACTGTTCCTCTCATACCAGGGGGCACTGGAGAATAAGGATCTTCCATATCCACAAGCTGCAGCCGTGTCCCTTGAGGGTACTGGCTTTTATACCATTCTATTTTTCTTTTTTCACACATATCTCTCCCACTTACATAGTCGGCCCCATCATCTTCATTACATAATTAACCAGCTTCTGTGACATTCTGTTTTCATATGCTTCCATGGTTTCCAATATCTTTTCCTTTTTATCATAGTGGAACGTATGCTTTGTTATGATGGATGCAGAGCCTTCTGCTGTTTTTGTCATAACTTCATGTATAGCATTCCAATCTCCCACCCGTAAACTGGTCGCCCGTTTTTCCCCAATAATCCCAATCCCTGTAGCACTTGGGATAATAATAATCAGATTGTCATTCAGTTTCCGGGCAAGTTCATCCAGGAAGTCGGGATAAACAATAAGGCTCACTCCATTATTGCTGGATTGATTGGTATATACATATCGGATCAGGCCATTATCTGCCTTTTCCACCAATATGGGAGGCTCTATGTGCGAAGCATTCTGAAGAGCATCTGAAAATAGCTGCTCCTCTGTAATTCCCCACTCCTGCATCCGTTTGTTACCGACATGTAATGTATATCCATTTTTAAAATTCATTCGGCAGACAAGTGCCATATCCCCAATCATTTTATGTGGTATCTTTTTCAGGATTTCTTTTTTCTCTTCAGCATTTACAAGTTCTACCGTCAGCAGCTCTTTGGCCTGCTTGTAATCCCTGACCATTTTCTGATCCTCTGCTATATGATTCCGTATTTTTTCCGCAGCTGTTTCAATTGCTTTCAACACCTCTTCAAAAGATACCCCGTGCTGATAGATTTCATAATAAGATTCTATTTCCAGTTTCAAAGGTATCCGCTGTTCCTGAAACAAAATAATCAGGTCTCGGGAGTTTTCCTGTATGGAAGCTGGTAGAGAGGCATATTCCGGCCTGGATAATAAATGCTGCTTTACTCTTTGGGTAAATTCTTTGTAGTTCATATTCCTCCTACATAAGCATCTCCGGTCCGTTTTTCATTCGTTGTTCATAACCCGCCGCAGTTTCAAAAATATGATCGCTGCTGTCATAGTGATACAGATTATTGCTCAGGAAATCTTCTTCCGAAACATTCAGCATATTTTCTTCCCATATTGTTTCTTCTATTTCCCGTATACTGCCTTGATGCTTGTCCTTTAAAATAATTACCTCATGTATGGAAGAAGGGATAACATAGAAGTCTCCTCCCATAAGCTGTGTTGCCTTTTCCAAAAAATCGGGCCGTGCAATTACACTGGCTCCATATACTCCATCTATCCCAGCAATATACATTTGAAGGGGTGGATCATTTTCTACCTTAGCCAGCTTATTTTTCATCTCTTCCCTCTTTTCTTTTGGCATTTCCTTATCCTGTAGAATTTTTTTTAATAACTCCTTCAGCACTTCTTCCATCTTTTTGATGAAACATGGTTTCTCCCTCTGATCATGTGATATTGCGTCCGAATGCAACTGTTCTTTGGAAATACCATAGCGTTTAAGCATGTTATTATTAATCAGCGCACAGATATTTTGGTCTATAAATATTCTGTAAACGAGAGCCAAATCAGCTATTTGTGTGTATGGTATATTTTTCAAAAACTCCTGGTTCTTTTCCATATTAATGACCTGCAGTCCCAAATGATTTTTTACATATTCATAGTCCTTTATATTCGATAAATCATATTTAGGTAAATGTTCTATTTCATGGCATATTCCCTGATCTATCCTATCTACCATATCATCCATCGAAACTTCGGACACCAAAAATTCAAAATAATAAGGTTTTAAATTTATCCCCCATTTTGCATCCGAAATTGTACTCACAGATATTAAGAGTCCATAATATGAAGCCTGTATTTTCTCCACAGTATCCGCACTTACGGAATACATATTTCCGCTTTGTTTTTGTCTATAGTTTAGTCTGTTCTGCATTTTTATAACAAATTCCTGATACGTCATAATACCTCCTACAATGATTTATTTTTAATGAAGAAAAAATATTCAAAACTAAATTCTTTTTAGCCTCTCTGTAATTTAAACCTACAATAAGAATAGAGATTCCAAATATTGGCTTTAATTGGATAATCCTTTCGATACTTAAATTTCGTAAACCATTTTATTTGCTGATGAGTACACCAATCACTGATTCCTCTCAGTCCTATACGAAGACCACCTTCTATATATTTTCCTAATGTTTCAACCTTCAGCGCTTCATTCTCTGTTTTTACATGAAGATAAAATTCAATATTATAGTACCGAATCATATATATTTTAGAGATAAATGGTTGTGTTTTCATTCCTATTCCCTTTACATTGTCTGCTCTATTGAATAATCGTCCATCTGAGGGGTTTCCCCATCTCTCAGATCCTCTTTTATTTCCATTTCCTCACGGATCATTATGTCAAATGCTTCAACACATTCTTCCCTCGTAACACGTATAGGTTGATGACGAAAAAATAATATTGTCTCTATAATTTTTTGTATTACATAATCATCACTATTTTGAGCACTTTCTAATTCTGCTTCATTCAGGTAACGCCCTATTCCATGAACATAAGCATTCAATTCTATGCCATATTCTTGAATTTCTTCTGGAAAGATAACATCATTCTGCACAGGACTTGGAAAAAAGCTAAGAATCAGGCTTATCTCCGTACCACCCTTATTTTCAACTCCAATTCCCCCAGGACCGGGCCCCAATGTACATAATCCCTCTGTATGTTCATATATTTCTTTCCTTAGCTTCAGCAAGGGATTTTCTCTCCTTTTATCCATCTTCATCTCCCCATCTTTATTACTCTCATCATTTCCGTTATCCCATCACTCAGGAATGCCTACCTTCAAGCATTTCTCCAGATAAGTATTTACTCTGGGAATAGAACCTTGTTCTTTCATTCTCTTTAACTTATCTAACCCATACACCTATTCACCTTTATTTCACCAATTTATACCCAAAATGCATCTATACCTTATTACCCACACTGGAAAATTTCCGCATCAGCATCCACCTCTGAGTAAATATTTCAAGAATGATCAGAATCACCTCCACCGTTCCCATCCCTTCTTCATCATGCAGGACCTTTCCAACCCTTCTTTGAATCCCCGCTGCCAGACACAGTATTTTTGCATACATCTTTTTCATACTTTTCTCCTTTCCGCCGCCCGACGACGGCATCTGTTTTTCTGTGGTCTTTGCCTCACATCCTGAGATCTCCGCTGCACTTCTGCAGTCTTTGCCGCGCCTTCTCCGGTTCCGGCTCCCGGTTCCTGTCCATCCGGTCTTACATCCCTGCAAAGGAAAAGCAGGCAGGCACCAGAATCAGCACCATCACTACCGCAAGCATCATCATCATCGGGAGAAGAAGCCGGGTACCTGCCCGCTCCCCTTCCTCTCTGGCATTCCTTTTCCGTTCTTCAAAGGAATGACCGGCTTCCTCCTGCAGCGCCTCCAGAAGCCCTGCGGAGCCCTTTTTCAGATTCTGCACCAGAAGCGCCGTACATTTTCTGTACTGCGGGAGCCGGCATCTTAATCCGAAGTGCTCATAGGCCTCAACTTCAGTGATTCCGCTCTCCATCTCCCGGCAGGCAAGCAGAAGTTCCTCATACACATAATTTCTGCCGTTTGTTCCTTTCTTCTGATGCTCGTAATCGGACGCCATCCGCACAAAGGCCGCTCTCACCGGAAGCCCCGCCCCCATCAGCAGCGTGAGTTTGCTGATGAACTCAGGATAGGAAAGCAGGAGCTGTCTCTCCCTTTTCTCCAGCCTTTTTCGAAGATCATCGTCCATAAACCGGTACTGCATAATCCCCATCCCTGTTACCAGAAGGAAGATCAGCAGACTGCTGTCGGAATGCTCCTCCGTCCAGACGAGTTCTTCCCCCTCCGCCTGCTGCGGAAGCCGGAAGCCCTCCTCATACGCCGCGGCCTCATCCTCCTTTGCAATTTCATCCATCAGAAGGCGTTCCCGTTGCTCCTCTTTTGTGAGAACCGGCGGACATACCCGCAGCCAGAAAATTTCCTCCCAGGTATCCTCATGGCAGCTCAGCACTGCCGTCAGCTCCACCATTTCTCCCTTTTCTTCCACTTCTTCATTGTTCACCGTTCCATCGGCACGAATCCGTTCATAATTCCCGCTTTTCCATGCGATCAGAAAAGGATAGCCATCCACCTGGGAAGGAAGGGAAAGGGATGAACGGATTTCGTCCAGCGTTTCGTTCTCTCCCCTGATCTCCTGCTCCAGAGCCGCACGCACCTGCGGGAGCATTTCCTCCAGCTCCTGTTCTGTGTATCTGCGCTCTGAAACCGTAAGCTCTACTTCCTGCTCCCAGCCTTCTTCTCCGCCGGCCTGTCCTTTCAGCCTGACCTGAGCATCACCCTCTCCATAGGAATTCCTTCGCAGCCATCCATCCTCCGTAAGCCGCTGCTCCATACCGCCCGATATGCGGATCAGCCCGCCGAGCGCGGCCGCCGCGAAGCAGACCAGAAGCAGACCGCTCAGCTTCTCCACCTGATAGCGGTGGAATCTTTCTTCCGCACCTTTCACACCCGCCGGATACAAAAGCCGCAGCTCCTCCCGCAGCCGCAGTCCGGCTTCCTTCCTTTTTCCCCATGCGGTTCCGCCTGTCTTCTTCCCTTTACGCTCTGTCCTCCCGTTTCTCTTCCCATCCTCTCCGGCTCTCTCATTCTCCTGATACCGCTTATACAGCCACAGCGCAGGCTTCAGAAAATAACGGCTCAGCGTCGGCGTATCCGGTTCTGCTCTTATCTTCTCCTTTCGCGAGAAAAAGAGAAGTACGGCCAGCGCCGCAAGAATTCCGGCATAAATCATTCCCATACGCATCAAACCTCAATATCCACAATTTTTCCCGACAACAGAAACGCGGCAAAGTAGACCGCAAGACAGCATGTCATGATCAGGATCCCCGCAGGATTCCCATACAGCACATCAAAGAAGCCGGCCGAAGTGATCTGAAGATAGGCCACAATCAGAAATGGAATCAGATTCATGATCTTCTGTTCGTATCTCCTGGAAGCAAGAAGGGTTCGGATTTCTCTGGAAATCTCGATCTTATCTCCGGTAACCGCAGCGCTTCTGCGGATCATGTCGTTCATTGCCCCTCCGGCTCTTCTGGCAATGGCAAATACCTCCGCGAAGTCCTCCATATCCGAAACGCCGCTGCGTCTCCCCAGGCTTTTCAGCATCTGTTCCAGCGGAATGTTGTTTTTAATTCCCCTCCGCAGAATGGCTGCCTCCGCCGCCATGATACTGTCCGCTCCATACAGACGTTCCACATCCTCTCCCGCTGCCAGAAAGGCATTTTCCACGGAATACCCGGCCTGAAGCCCCGCTGATGCAGCCAGAATCAGATCCCTGAACTGAATCGCGAGCGTTTCTCTCCTTCTCTTTGCCAGGCTCTCCCGCATGCTGTACAGGAAGAAAACCACCAGAGGAAGAAGCGGGATAACCGCCCAGAAGGACCGGTAGAAAAACCAGGCGATTAAAACCGTAAGCCCCAGCCCCTGCATGGTATAGAGCGTAAATTCCTTTCCGCTGAACCTGTATTTCCGGTAATCCGGCGCATGTTCCTTCTCCTGCTCCTCTTTTTTTCGGCTACGCGGTAGCAATTCCCGCCATTTTAAGCTTGTCCGCATGGATCAGCTCCCCCTTTCTCACCAGAGTGCCCTGTACCTCTCCTTCCGCCTTTCCGGTCTCTTCAAAAGAGAACAGCGTGGACAGCCTGATTTCTCCCTCTTCATATCCCACGACCTCCACAATCTGGAGCACCTTCCGGCTTTTATCCCGCAGTCTTCCCAGATGGACGATGATATCCACTCCCGACGCTATTTGTCTTCGTATGGCGGACAGAGGGATTTCCACCCCCATCAGCATCATCGTTTCCAGACGGGTGAGCATATCCGCCGCACTGTTGGCATGTCCGGTTGACATGGATCCGTCATGACCGCAGTTCAATGCGCTTCCAACCAGATCCGCGGCTTCTGCTCCACGCACCTCTCCGATGATGATCCGGTCCGGCCGCATGCGGAGCGCCGTTTTGATCAGGTCCCGGATGGTGATGGGACGGCAGCCATCGATATTTGCGTTCCTCGTTTCCAGTCTGACCAGATTGGCAATTCCCCGGATCTGAAGCTCCGCGCTGTCTTCAATGGTGATCAGCCTCTCGTCCTTTGGAATGAATTCAGCAAGCGCGTTCAGAAATGTGGTTTTCCCGCTTCCCGTCCCGCCGCTGATGAAAATGTTGTACCTCGCCTTCACCAGAGCCTCCAGAAACCGGCAGGCCTCCTGCGTGATGGATCCCATTTCCACAAGCTGCCGGATGCCGATCGGCTCGTCCGGGAAACGCCGTATCGTCACCACCGGGCCGTTCAGTGCTACCGGGTCCAGCACCACATTCACTCTGGAACCGTTTTTCAGCCTGGCATCCACGATGGGCGAAGCTTCATTCACCGTCCGGTTGCAGCCCGCCACAATCTGCTGAATCACATCCTGAAGCTTTTCCTTCGTTTCAAAACCTCCCGGCCAGGAGAACAGCCTGCCGGCCCGCTCCACGAAAATGCCTTCCAGCCCGTTGATCATGATCTCCGTCACCTGTTCGTCCTCGATCAGCTCCTGCAGGATATCCAGCCCTCGCAGCGCAAAAAACAGTTCTTTTCCAAGCTTCGTCCTCTCATGGATATCCAGCCTTCCGGCAAACTGTCTGCTCCGAAGCCGTCCCGCAATCGCCTCCTGCAGCTCGTCATCCGTTATTTCCCGTGTAAAATCCATGCTTCCGATCAGCTGTCTGCGGATTTCTTCCTTGATTTTCAGATATTCTTCTTTTCTTTCACCCATCATTCCTTCGGTTTTTCTTTTCTCAGTCATACCTTCAGATCCTCCGCAATCAGCTTCTGTACCAGCTCCGCAAGCTCGCCTCTGGTCAGATTCTCCAGATCCTGCGGCAGCTGCCGGAAAATGGGAAGCCTGCATTTCCGGGTATTCTCCAGAATATCCTCATGATTCAGGCAGGTGAGAAGCTCCTCATAATGAGCCTGCTTCGCCGCCGCGAATCCGTCCTCCCGGACGATCGTATAGACCCGGAAGCAGAGCTTCAGAATATCAAAAAGTCCGTTGATCACTTCAGACAGATCCAGGATGACATATTCATACAGTCCACTCTGACCGAGCTCCTCCAGCAGCGCCAGCCATTCTTCCTTTTCCACCCTCTGCAGATCCAGGCAGGAAAAGGCGGGCGCAATATAATCCAGACCGTTCACCTTCTGTGTCATTCCTTCCAGCCGGTAGGGAAATCTTCCGTCCCCGTTATGCAGGAAATAGATCAGGTCCGACAGATCCGCCTGATATTCCTGTCTGAGCATTTTTGACAGACCGGAAAAACATTCAAAATTCAGATAAAGCACCTTGTGTTTTCGGGCAAGAAGCTGCCCAAGAGTAAAGGAAAATGTGGTTTGCAGACACCGTCCCACCGGTGAATAGATGCCGATCAGCTTCATTTCCTGCCGTGTTCCCACACGGGCCGCAGGAGGAAGAAGCCCTTTTTCCGCAGCAAGCTCAAGAACCCTTCTGACCACCGCCTCCACGGACTGATACTTCTCAATCCATGTCTCTCCCGGCGGCCCTTCGCCGCCTTCCGACAGAACAAGCACCTGCCCGGCTTCCCAGCCGTCCCCATACCGCTCGTAAAGCGTCTCGGAAACCAGCAGAACCGATACGCTGATCTGTCCGGAAAACCGTTCCCAGGACTCCCGTTCCGTAAACACCCGCACCTCAAAGGGAAAGTTCTCCCGCTCTCCGCTCCGGCTCAGGTAATCCAGGAAATGGCAGGCATAATCCTGCTCCTCATCACATATCGCAAGAATATTTTTTCTCAGAAAAATTCCCCCTTTGACTGCCAGAAAAACTCCTTTATCTCCGTTTCCCTGTCTCATTATTTTCAGAAAAAAGGAATCAAAAAGAAATACATAAGAAAACACACAAGAATAAAAGATAACGGATTTCCAGAATGGAAAATCCGGATTCAGAATCAAACGCTTCCGTTTGATGAAATGAAGTATATCCCATCCTCTGAAAATTGTCCAGAGGATGGAAAGAAAAAAATCATTTTTGTGATTTATAGACAACAGCATTCCGGAAAAGGCATCAAAAAAGCCCTGTGTTCCGCCTGTTTACCGGGATTTTGGATGTCAAAAGCCATATATGGCACCTTTCTGACACAGACGCCCAGGATATCCTGATGATCGCGGATAGCGCCGTTTTCACCCCAGCAGCCACGCGCAGATTCCGATCCCGTACATCATCAGGACTCCGGGAGCGCCCAGGACCCCGCTGATGAGCAGACTCACAGCTCCCAGGCCCACATGAATCGGAATCCCTCTCCCGTCCAGAAAGGAATTCACAAAATAGATGAGAAGAAGCCCAAGGACGGCGCGGAGAATAAAATTCATAAGAATCTGCGTTCTGCTGCGCATGGCGGCCACAAGCAGGACCAGCAGACAGGCCGCGCCTATCATCAGTATTCCCATGGTATGATCCATTCCGTTTCCTCTTTTCCGGGTCCTGCACCGCATACGGCTGTCCCTTCCGCTTCCTTACAGCTTATGTTTTCCGGAAAATAATTATGACACGTATATTTTTCCAGCGGCGGTATATACTTAAATACAAAACCTGCTGGCAAAAACCGGAAAGGAAGAAATCATGAAATTTCATTTCAGCCGCGGCTTCGTCTCCAAAACGGACAAGCCTCTCACTTACCAGGAAAGCCTGATGCTGGATCTACAGAAGACGAGATGCGAGCTGGAGGACGCTTATGCCGGCTTTGACTATGTCACCGATCCCGACCTGATCGACTGCTATATCTATGAACTGAACGCCGTCATGAAAAGATACCGCTATCTGCTTCAACAGGCCGCAGATCTTTCCGCCGTACGCCTCTCCCCGCAGGAACTTGCTTCGGAAGATCTTCCTTCCGAAGAATTCCCGGCTTCCAGGCCCGCTCCTGCCGGACAGACCGCTGCAGGATAACTCCCGGCCGGGACTGCAGCATAAAAAAGAGCAGATATTTTTTCAAAAAGCCCCCTGCAAAAAAGCATTCTCCTTCGGAACGCCGTCTGCAGGGGGCTTATTCTGTCAATATACAGCTTTTTTAAAAAATGAAAATCACGGCGCTCGATGCCGGAAGATCAAAGGTGATCCGGTACGGACGGTAATCGCTGGGTTTGGACACCGCCCGGATGGAGGCTGGAATCTCCGCACCGTTTCCGCCGAAGCGCTTATCATCACTGTTCAGAAGCAGCTTATAGGTTTTGCGCCGGGGCACGCCCACACAGTAATCCGGCCTCGCCACCGGCGTCATGTTCAGAACGAACAGCAGGCTGTTCTTCCCGTCAGAGGATTTGCGGATGAAGCTGTAGGTGCTCCGCTCCGCGTCGTCTGCATTGATCCATTCGAATCCGCCCCAGTCATTGTCAATCTCATGCATGCAGGGATATTTGCGGTAAATGCGGAGAAGCTCCTTCATATATTCCAGCATTCCCGCGTTCAGCTCATCCTGAAGCATATACCAGTCCAGCTCTCTCGCCTCGCTCCACTCACGTTCCTGCGCGAACTCCTGTCCCATGAACAGAAGCTTCTTTCCTTCATGTCCGAACATATAGGCATATCCTGCCCGCAGGTTGGCATACTTGTCAAAACGGTAGCCCGGCATCTTGTTGACCATGGAGCACTTCAGATGCACCACCTCGTCGTGGGACAGCGGAAGGATATAATTTTCCGCATTGTTGTAGCTCATGGCAAAGGTCATGGCATAATGGTCGTTTTTGCGGAAATAGGGATCCAGCTTCATGTATTCGCAGAAATCATGCATCCAGCCCATGTTCCATTTAAAGCTGAAATACAGGCCTCCCTTTTCGATCTCACCGGTCACCAGCGGCCATGCGGTGGATTCCTCCGCAATGGTCATCACGCCGGGAAACGCTCCACGGATCACCGAATTCAGATGCTTGAAAAATTCAATGGCTTCCAGATTCTTGTTTCCGCCGTACTTATTGGGCAGCCACTCTCCATCCTTCTTTCCGTAGTCCAGATAGAGCATGGAGGCAACGGCGTCCACCCGCAGCCCGTCCACATGAAATTCCTTAATCCAGAACAGAGCATTGGCAATCAGGAAATTCTTTACCTCGTTCATGCCATAGTTGAAAATCTTGGTTCCCCAGTCCGGATGCTCCCCCCGTCTGGGATCGGGATGCTCATACAGAGGCTGTCCGTCAAAGTCCGCCAGCCCGTGTGCGTCCCGCGGGAAATGCGCCGGAACCCAGTCCAGAATGACGCCGATCTTATTGCGATGCAGAGTATTGACCAGATAGGCAAAATCCTCCGGCGTCCCGTAACGGGAGGTGGGCGCATAGTATCCCGTCACCTGATAGCCCCAGGAACCGTCAAAGGGATGCTCCGCAATTCCCATCAGCTCCACATGAGTGAACTTCACTTCTTTCAGATAGGCTGCCAGCCGGTCCGCAAACTCTCTGTAATTATAAAAGCCATCCTCCGTGCCGTCCGGATGCTTCATCCAGGAACCGATATGGCATTCATAGATCGCCATCGGCTCTTTGTTCATATCCTTTTTCGCCCGTTCCTCCATCCACACGCTGTCGCTCCAGCGGATGCGGGAAAGATCTGTCGTGATAGACGCCGTTCCCGGCCGGAGCTCCGCATAATTTGCAAAGGGATCCGCCTTATAGAGCTTTCTTCCATCCTGCGTGGTAATCAGAAACTTATACATCTCTCCGCACCCCACGCCCGGAATGAAAAGCTCATAGATTCCTCCCGGCCCCTTTTTCTTCATCTCATCCTTCGTCTCGTCCCAGCCGTTGAAGCTTCCCGTCACATGCACCTGCGCGGCATGGGGCGCCCACACCGCAAAATAGGTTCCCTTCTTTCCTTTTTCCACCGAAGGGTGTGCGCCAAGCTTCTTGTAAATGTCATAATGCGTTCCCTGCGCAAACAGATACTCGTCCGCCTCAGAGATAAAAACCTTCTCCCCTTTTGTTGTTTTTGCTGCACCTGCCATCACTGCCTCCCTTCCCGCCGCTTCAGGCTCCGCCCGATGCGGCATGCCTCATTATATGAAATCCCCTTCATGCAGGATAATCATGTCATTATCATCATACCTGCGGGAAAGCAGCACATCCATAAAATGCTTCGGCGTCTTTCTTTCCGCATGATCGATTGCATCGTCCACGATCTCCCGCACATCCTTAACGGTCACTATATGATCGCTGGTCTGCATGTCTTCTATGCGCGTATGCAGGGCAAGGCGTCCCAGCTCATCAATGGCGTACTCCTGCATTCTTGCATACTGACAGCCATACGCCACAAGGGTACTGTTATCCAGAGCCTCTACATCAAATCTCGCGTTGAAGAACGGGTTCATCTCCGGCTTTTCCTCCAGAAGCTTTCTGATCCTGCGTTTCGTATCCATCAGGATGACCAGAATCCCCCAACGTTCCTGATTCAGCGCTTTTAAAAGCTTATCCGCACATTCCCCGCTGATATCTCCGGCTTTCTCGATCATCAGCGCTCCGCCGGCAAGCTTTTCCACCAGCTCTGCAGGAGGTCTCTTGCTGCCGTTTAAGGCGCTTCCCGTAACCTTCGCAATTCTTCCTGAAAAATCCGGCTCCTTCGCCTTCAGATCCTTCACCACATTCTTTGCCAGCTCCAGCGTATCCGAGCCGGGCTCCCCGGTGATAATCAGATTTCCCGTATATGCGGCGAGGCTGATCTGATCCAGTGCGGCAACCAGACGCTTCATCGCTCCCTTTGTCGGCACAAACGAAGCAAACAGCCTCTTCTCTGCCCCGGTCAGGCTGCGTTCCCCTGCTGCCCGTCCTGTCTTTTGCTTTCCGGACTCCTGTTCTTCTGCAGCTTCCTTCCGGCTCCTGACCTGCCCTTCCTCTTCTGACGTTTTTTTCCGGCTCTCTTCTTCAGCCTTTCTCCTCTTTCCTTCTTCAGCGTTTCCGACCGCAGGCTCTGCTGCCTGCTCCTCAACCACTTCAGACTCCGGTTCATTTTCAGGAACCGCTGCCTGAGCGCTCTCTGATTCAGCCTCGGCATTCACCGGCGCTGCTGCCTTCTCCTTTTCCTGCGGCTCCTTCACCGGTATCGAATCTGAGGCCATCGCCTCCGTGGCAGCCTCCGTCTTTCTTTCTGAATACTCCGGATCAGCCGTCGGAACCGTCATGGAAGCAGCCGGTACGGCAGTCGTTCCAGCTGCAGAATCCTTCTCTGCCGCTGCCGGGACTGGCGGCTTTTCTATCACGGAATCCACAGGCTCTTCAGCCATAGAAACTCCCATAGCTGCCGCCGGCGCCGCGGCTGCAGAGACTCCCTCCCCTGATGCCGTTCCGGCAGATATTTCAACAGCAGGGGCTTCCACAGATGTTGCTGCTTCTGTTGCCTCCGGCTCCTTTGCCGCGCTGCCAGCAGCTGCTGCAGCCTTCATGGCGTTTTTCACCTCTTCTGCAGCCCAGATCTTTGTATGTGCCGAGATTGTTCCTCCCGTATGACGTTCTCTGCGGTCTACCGGAATCCGTTCTTCCTTCTGAAGCCGCTCCAGCACGCCCTTTCTTGAGGTTTCATCAAAATCCCTGAACAGCGCTCCGGTTTGTTCCTGTACCCGCTGTCTGAGTTCCTGCCTGTGCTTTTCCTCATTCTCGCGCTTCATTTTCTCCCATTCGCGCATAATGTCTTCAATATTCATCTGACCGGTGATCTGCTTTTCTACAGGATGCCCTTCCGGTACCACCATGCTGATCTGCCCGTCATATTCCTGGGAGAGATAATTATCGTAATCCTTCCGTGCCGGACGGACTGTTCGTCCCGTACCGGTTTCATCAGCCGTCTGCGCCGCCTTTCCGGCCTGATATTCCGCCTCGGGCTCAGCTGTATATCCGGCTTCCGTATTTTGTTCCACGTCTTCTGCTTCGTATACTGCCGGACCCGCAGGCTCTGCATATGTTGATTCCTGATATACCTGATCCGCATATACCGGTTCTGTATGCACAGGCTCCTGATATGTCTGTTCCAGATTCTCCGGTTTCTCATACGCAGGGGCCTGGTATGCCTGGTCTGTATACGCCGTCTCTGCATATACAGGCTCCTGCGGCCGCTCTACAGCAGAACGACCGGCTCCTGCGGCTGCAGATGCGGCCCGGCCCTCCTGCATCAGCTCCTTCATGCTCGCGGCCAGCTCCTTCTGCAGATTAATGGTATTATATTTTCCCACATCCATGGTTTTCACCTGGATGTCCATCTCCTCTCCATTCGAAGAGGTCTTTTTCTTTGCAGTCTTTCCGGGCTTCTCTTCCTGCAGCTCTTCCGGGACCTTCAGCCCCTGCCTGCGCATCATATAAGCGTCGAATTTCTTCTGCTGGGACGGAGAAAGCGGCTGATGAAGCGTTTTAAGCTCCATGGCCTTCATAACGTACTTTCCCTCTCCAAACCAGAGAATCAGCTCGTCACATTCCTCAACACACTTGGTCGCAAGTCCCACCCGATGATACAGATACGCCAGCTCATAGGCCCATTTTTCCCGATAGTCCTTTTTCTTAAGCTCCTCCAGAACGGCAATCCGCTCTTCCAGTCCTACGTCCTGTGCCTCATAGAGCTTATACTGAAGAACATATCTGCCGCTGTCATTGGGGGCAATCTGCACGAAATCCTTATAATATTCAATCGCATGAACCACGTCGCCCATCCGGATGGACAGGTCGCAGAGCGAATATATGATCATCCTTCCGGAGGGATGACGTTCATTCGCCATCTCAAGCAGGAGCTTTGCATCTTCAAATCTCCGGTTTA
The DNA here is from genome assembly GCA_019113175.1 of Candidatus Eisenbergiella stercoravium. GTDB lineage: Bacteria > Bacillota > Clostridia > Lachnospirales > Lachnospiraceae > Eisenbergiella > Eisenbergiella stercoravium. Next base: position 50,612 of record DXHY01000009.1, read on the forward strand.
CCTTGTATACGTCGCTGACCGTACAGAGCATCATCACGCTCTTCACCCTCGTCCAGTCAATCGTATCCGCAACCTTTGCCGCATCCACATATTTTTTCTGTGAAATCAGCGTCTTAATTTCCTCAGCCCGTATCTTGTATTCATATTTATCCAAGGGTGTCACCTCTGTTGTAAACTGATATGCAGACGGCTCATGACCGCCCGTTGCAGCGGTCCGGACAGGCCGGACTGTCACTGTCATTACATCTTTTAAGTTTACCATAGCACTATGGTATTGTCAAAGTCAAACCGGCCCTCTGAAAGCCCGAAAACAGGAATTTTCTCCCAATCTGTAAACGGTTTTCCATTGATCTGTTTTGCGTTTCTTTTCTGACGCCGGATAAGCCTTGACAGGAAAAAAGTCTGCCGCGTTTATCAATACAGCCCGCAGCAAAGCTGCTCACTGTGCGTTGCCGTCGAATGTCCGCACGTCTGTGCAGGCAGGCCTGCCCATCCCTGCGGCCGCCCTCCGGGCGTATTAAAAAAGAATCCCGCTTGCGGAATTCTCCCGGTAATCAAAGATTACCTGCGTGGCGGGCCGCGTAAGCGACATCTTCCTTTCCGCCGCAGTGCGATCCACCGGAGATTTTTCTACGATAGGAAATGAAATTTCCTATCGTAGAAAAAATGCCGGCTGCCCCATTTCTGGAACAGCCGGCATCATCATGCACTATGACAGTACTGATTTCCTGTCCGAATCAATAGTCGACGCTTTCGAGATATTTCATATAGCTGACCACCATAAGAGCGATCTTAAATGTCAGAGCATCATCAAATACACGGATGTCAAGACCCGTACTCTTCTGCAGCTTCTCAATTCTGTAAACCAGCGTATTTCTGTGAATGAAAAGCTGCCTGGAGGTTTCGGAAACATTCAGATTGTTTTCAAAGAACTTGTTGATGGTAGTAAGGGTTTCCTCCTCCATATCATAAGGCACATTGTCCCCGAAAATCTCATCGATAAAAATTTTGCAGAGATTGACAGGAAGCTGGTAAATCAGACGCCCGATTCCGAGTCTCGCATAGGCGATGACATTCTTCTCCGCATAGAAGATCTTGCCCACGTCCAGAGCCATCTTGGCTTCCTTATAGGACTTGGATACCTCTCTCAGCTCTCCCACAACGGTACCATAGGCAACGCGCACATTCATCATCGCTTCGCTGTTCATCATATCAACGATCATGTCGGCCGTCTTTTCAATGGTCTCCATATCATCCGCACGCTCAAGCGCCTTAATCAGGATGATATTCTTCTCATCAACCGCCGTGATATAATCGCCGTTCTGTGCAGAAAACAGGCTCTTCAGCAGCTCCGTAGCGCTGTTATCCTTTTCAATCTTCGTCTCGATCAGATATACAATGCGCGGGCATTCCACTTCGATATGAAGCTTCTGGGCACGGTTGTAGATGTCCACCAGAAGCAGGTTGTCCAGAATCAGATTCTGGAAGAAGTTATTGCGGTCGAATCTTTCTTTATAGGCGATGATCAGATTCTGAATACAGCTTACCGCAATCTTTCCCACCATATAAACATCGTCACTGGGCCCCTGAGCCACCAGAATGTAGGCCGGCTCTCCATCGTCCAGTATTTTCAGCAGATGACGGCCGCCCACCACCTGGCTGTCAGCAGGCGAAGAGGCGAAGTTTTCAACAATCTCCCCCGAAATATCAATATCCTCTGTTGTGGCGGCAACCTTCATGCCTTCCACGTCATAGACTCCCAGATCAACCTTGGTGATCACTCTCAGTTCATCTATGCTGTTTTGTATTACCTGATTGGAAATCATGTCTCTTTCCGTCCTTTCCCAGTCTTCCTTTACTATAACAGAAAAAAAGGGAAGATGCAAACGCATCCTCCCTTATATTCCTGTAATTAGTTGGTGATGATCTGCTCGGTTTCCTTATCGAATACGTGAATCTTCTCAACGTCGAAAGCAAACTTAACAGTATCGCCAGGTCTGGAGGTCGTACGAGGATCCACTCTTGCGGTAATCGGGAACTCTGCCAGATCGAAGTAAAGGAATACTTCAGCACCGAGCAGCTCGTATACTCTTACGGTGGACTCAAATACGCACTTGGAAGTCTCAATGAACATCTGCTGATCATAGATATCTTCAGGACGGATACCGAAGGTAACGGTCTTTCCAACATAGCCGCCATCGATCAGCTTCTTGGACTTCGCAGGAGGCAGCGGAATGGACTTTCCGGCAACCTTCAGGGAAGCGTTGTTTCCGTTTGCTTCTACAACAGCATCCAGGAAGTTCATCTGAGGAGATCCCATGAATCCTGCTACGAACAGGTTCTGAGGCTTCTCATACAGATTCTGAGGGGTATCTACCTGCTGGATAACGCCGTCCTTCATAACAACGATTCTGGTTCCCAGCGTCATAGCCTCGGTCTGGTCATGTGTTACATAAATGATGGTGGTGCCCAGTCTCTGATGCAGCTTGGAAATCTCAACACGCATCTGTACACGAAGCTTTGCATCCAGGTTGGACAGAGGCTCGTCCATCAGGAATACCTTGGGGTTACGCACGATAGCACGACCCATGGCAACACGCTGTCTCTGACCACCGGAAAGAGCCTTCGGCTTACGGTCAAGGAGAGGGGTCAGGTCAAGGATCTTGGCAGCTTCCTTAACCATCTTGTCGATTTCATCCTTCGGAACCTTTCTCAGCTTCAGTCCGAAAGCCATGTTGTCGTAAACGGACATATGAGGATACAGAGCGTAGTTCTGGAATACCATTGCGATATCTCTGTCCTTGGGTTCTACATCGTTTACAACTCTGTCGCCGATCTTCAGTTCGCCGGAAGAAATATCTTCCAGACCTGCGATCATACGAAGGGTCGTGGACTTACCACATCCGGACGGGCCTACGAAGATGATGAACTCTTTATCAGCGATTTCCAGATTGAAATCCTTAACGGCTTCAAATCCGTTGGGATATACCTTGCAGACGTTCTTTAACGATAAACTTGCCATTTTGTCAGCCTCCCTAAAATTATTGGTTTACATGTATCCAGTGACATTCCGTCAACTGAGCCTGCATTTAGTATAACTGAGAAAAAAAGTTTTGACCATACCACAAATTCACAAAGATTTATCGTGCCATTGTAAAATTTGCTCACAAAAAGATAAACGTTTTTTGAGGCTTGTCAACTTGCTGAATTCAGCAATCCAAACTTATACACATTTACCATACAGCGTGTTATTCTGCCTGTTCCGGGGTATCGCTTTCCTCTTCACGGTCAGCTTTCTCTTCCGGCTCCGCCTCATTTGCAGCATCCGCCTTTCCGGCATTTCCGTCCTCTTCGTCCTCCGCAGGCGCGGCTTCCTCTCCGTCTGTTCCCTCCAGAGCGGCACGCTCCTCCTGGATCTTTTCACGGACCTGCTCCTCTTCCAGCTTTCTCTGCTTTTCTTCCTCTTCCTCACGGATAAAGGACAGAGTCTCCAGCTCTTCGCCGTTCTCCGCATTCTCTTCTTCCGGCTCGAAACGTTTGAAGATCTTCACAAACTGCGTACTGCACAGATAGGCCGGCACGGAAAAGCCAAACAGGATCACGAACGGAACCGCCTGCGCGATCAGCAGAAGCAGCGCGATGGGAATCAGGTTGATGATGATCATCAGAATCGTTCTGGGCAAATTCAGGATGCTCATCAGAAACGCGTTGCGGATCGTATTTTTCACGGTATTCTCAAAACGGGAGAGCACCGGGAATACATAAAGCATTGTGAATACATAAATGATGGCCACAATGATGAGAAGAACGGTCATCACCCGGCTGAAGGACAGTGCGCCGCTGCGGATAATTGAAAAATCTCCAACCAGAATCAGAAATACCAGAACCGCCAGGACCCAGATAATTGTAGCCTGTTTGAAATTCTCCTTAAAGGATTTAAAGTATCCCCTGACTATGTAGCAGTCCTCACCGCGGACCATCTTGATCGTCATGTAATACAGCGCAGTCACCGCATCCCCCGCCGTAATGATCGGAATACATAAAAAAAGCGTGATGATATTCAGAATCATCAGGTCAGCCACTTTGGACAGAAACACCATAAGCGGACTGTCCAGATTAAAAAGTTTTCCCATTTGTACCTCTCCTGTTTTTTCCGGCGGCATGATCGCCCGCCTGTTAAATTCCTGATAAGTATCATACTACGCCGCCCGGTTTCGTGCAAGTCAAATCCAGAACCGGACGGCGTTTTTCATTCTTTCTTTATTTTGTTTATTTTTATTTTCTTCTTTTTCCTTACTTTTCCTTCTCCGTTCGTCCCCGGCTCATTCCACCAGGTTTTCGAGCGGAAGCCCCAGCTCAAGAGCGCGGGCATTTTCCAGAGTTTCATAAGCGATCGCCTGCATGGCCTCCACGGTAAAAAAGCCCATGTGTGAAGTGACCAGCACGTTGGGGAAGGTCACCAGCCTGGCAAGATTTTCATCCTGAATGATATCGGCAGAACAGTCCTCATAGAAAAGCCCTTCCTCTTCCTCATACACATCCAGTCCCACACCTCCGAATTTTCCCGCGGCCAGGGCTTCGATCAGCGCCTGGGTATCGATCAGGCCTCCCCTGGATGTATTCACCAGATATGCCCCGTTTTTCATGCCCTGTATGGTCTTCCGATTAATCAGATAGCGGGTCTGTGGCGTAAGCGGGCAGTGCAGGGAAACGTAATCCGCCTTCGCAAGAAGCTCTTCCAGAGAAACGTAACGCACCTCCAGGCCTTTGGCCGGATAAGGATCATAGGCCAGTACCTGCATGCCGAATCCCTGAAAAATTCGGATCATGGCCTGTCCGATCTTCCCGGTTCCCACCACGCCGGCCACCTTGTGATAGAGATCCGTCCCCATGAGGCCGTTGATGCTCATATTGAATTCTCTCGTCCTTCCATACGCCTTGTGGGTGCAGCGGTTTACGGTCAGAAGCATCGCCATGGCGTATTCCGCCACCGCCTCGGGAGAATAGCTGGGGACCCGGAGTACGGCGATCCGTCCCTTCGCAGCCCGGATGTCCACATGGTTGAAGCCCGCGCTGCGCAGGAGCAGCCCCTTCACCTGATTCTCCACCAGCCAGTCGATCATCTGTCTGTCCACATGATCGTTTACAAAAATACATACCGCGTCATAGCCCTTTGCCAGAAATATGGTATCCCTGTTAAAGGGCAGCTCGATAAAACGGATCTGAAAACCATAGTCCGCTGCCATCGGTTCAAACCAGATCCGGTCATAGGGCTTGGTGCTGAAAAAAGCGATCTGCATAGAATAAGCCTTCCTTTCCACCTGAGTCCGGCGGAGCGGTGTCCGCCGTTCTTCCTGCAGCATTTTTACGTACCGTCACGTACCATACTGCTAAGTGTACTCAAAAGGCCTGAAATCTATCCGATCAGATCCATTACAAAATTTTTCACCGTCTCTCCCATATCGTGGAAAAAATCCCGGAAAGTTTTCTTCGCTTCCGTCACCACAGCTTCCTTCGCCGGCTCCACAATATTTTCACGGATTGCGTCATTCGCGCTCTCCATGATCTGGCTTCCGTATTTTTCATAGAGCGCCTGCGCGCCGTTCAGAATATCCTCCCTGTCCAGCCCCAGCTCATTTGCCTGAAGCACTAGCTTTGCAAGCTGATCCTTCTGTTCCTGCGTGAGCGTAATGCCCAGCTCATCCTGTGCCTGGCTGATCGCTTCATCGATCTGCTCCCTGCTGGAAAGCTCCCCGTCCTCCAGCTTCTTCAACAGTTCATCAAGAAGCTCTTTCTGTTCTTCGTCAAGCAGTCCGGTAAAATCCTCCTGCTCCGTTTCGTCGGATACAGCGGATTCCTGCTGTGGCCCGCCGGATGCGAATACCACATCCGCCGAAGGGAATCCCGCCATCCGCGCGCTCTGCGCCAGAAAAAGCGCTGCCGCTCCTGCCAAAATCCATCTGCCCGCCCTACTGGTGATCCGGTTCCTTCTCAATCCCGCTTCCACTCCTTTCCGGGCTTTCACTCCGTTCCGAAGCTCCGCCCGCCTGAACAGTCTTCATGATCCATTCATACAGTTCCTTCCAGGCAGTTTCCCGGTCCGCCTCATTTACCAGCTCATGCCGGTCGTCCTCATACAGCTTCATGGACACATCCCGCATGCCGACATAAAGAAACGAATCATATACCTGGCGGACCGCTCTTCCGTAATCTCCCACCGGATCCATTTCTCCGGCGATAAAACGGACGGGAAGCTGCTTTGGCATTTCTTCCAGCCGCCTTTTATCATGCAGTCTGTCAATCAGGGTAAACAGTGTCTGAAATCCGTTCAGGGTAAAGGTAAAGCCGCAGAGCGGATCCGCGTTATATTTGGCCACCTCTTCCGGATCCCTGGAAAGCCAGTCCATGGTGGATGCCGGATGGGAAATCCTGCGGTTATAGGCGCCAAATGCCAGCGCATTCACCAGCCCGCTTTTGTGTTTCTCTCCCTGCAGGGCAGTCAGGATACGGACCAGCCGCAGCGAGATCTTCAGCAGCTTTTCCGGCTGCATTCCGGTTCCCATGATCACGGCTCCGGCAAGGCCCTCCCCATACCTGCACAGATAATTTCTCAGGATAAAGGAGCCCATGCTGTGGCCCAGCATCAAATACGGCAGCTGCGGGCGGTCCTGCTCCGGCTGTCCTGCGTTCGCCGTCTGTCTCGATTCCTCCGTCCACTCCGCGCTCGCTGTCTGCCTCGATTCCGCCCTCTGCCCTTCGCCCGCCGTCTGCTCCCCGCAGCCGGTCCCGGTCTGCTGCCTTACACGCAGGGCATGCACATCCTCGATCAGCACATCCGGTGCATTTTCGTGGCAGAAATAGCCATAGGGATGATTTTCTCCCACACTTTTTCCATGCCCCAGATGGTCGTTCCCGGTTACCAGAATCCCCCGGTCCGCCAGATAACGGGCAAAGGGATCATACCGGTCCGCGTATTCCGCCATTCCGTGGATGAGCTGGAGAACGCAGACCGGATCTCCGTCCGGCCTCCACTCCACCGCATGAATCTGCGTCCGTCCGTCCGCGGAAGGATAATAAAACTCTCTCTTTTTCATGGTCTTTTTCTCTTATATCTCCGCTTTGCGGCGTCCACGGAAAAAATCAGCAGATCTCCGCTCCCGCGGGCATTTCCTTTTCCGGAACCACAAGAGCCAGATTTCCATCCGCATCCTCCGCGCACAGAAGCATGCCTTCAGACAGAACACCTGCCAGCTTGGCAGGCTTTAAGTTCACCAGCACCATAACCCGCTTTCCTACCATCTCCTGCGCGGTATAATGCGCCTTGATACCGGAAACGATCTGTTTCACCTGGCTGCCGATTTTCACCTGAGAACAGAGCAGCTTTTTGGACTTCTTCACCTCTTCGCAGGCGATGATCTCTCCCACCTGGAACTGCATTTTTGCAAAATCGTCATAGGTAATCTCCGGCTTCGCCTCGATGTCGATCACCGCATCGCTGCCGTCTTCCGCCGTTCCATTCTGCGCAGCGCCGCTTCCATCTGCGCCGTTTTCGGTCTCTGAGGCTGCCTTTCTTTCCGCGAACATGGCTTCCGCCTTTTCCACAACCTCCTTCACGTCAAGACGCGCGAACAGAATCTGCGGTTTCTCGGTTACCTTCGTGCCATTTACATAGTGGCCGAAGGTGCCGCACTCTTCAAAGGAAGGAAGAACGGCGTTCAGCTGTCCGGCGATATTCGCGGCTGTGCCGGGCATATAGGGCTCCAGCAGAGATGCGCCGATGGTGATGGATTCCACCAGGTTGTACAGAACGGTGGACAGGCGGTCCTTCTTCGCCTCGTCCTTTGCCAGAACCCAGGGCTCCGTCTCATCAATGTACTTGTTGCAACGCTTGAAGAGGGAGAAAATTTCCGTCATGGCATCCGCCACACGCAGATCCTCCATCTTTGCCGCCACCTTCGCATACGTTCCGGTCACCACCGCTTTCAGGTCTTCATCCACGGCCTCCGCCGCGCCCCTGTCGCAGACAACACCTCCGAAATACTTGTTGCTCATGGAAATGGTGCGGTTCACCAGATTGCCCAGGGTATTGGCCAGGTCGGAATTGATCCGGTCCGTCAGAAGCTCCCAGCTGATCACTCCGTCGTTTTCAAAGGGCATCTCATGAAGCACAAAGTAACGCACTGCATCCACGCCGAAGAAATCCACCAGATCATCCGCATACATCACATTTCCCTTGGACTTGCTCATCTTTCCGTCGCCCTGCAGCAGCCAGGGATGGCCGAAAATCTTCTTCGGCAGAGGCTCGCCCAGCGCCATCAGGAAGATGGGCCAGTAGATCGTATGGAAACGGATGATATCCTTGCCGATCAGATGCAGGTCGGCGGGCCACAGCTTCTTATACTGCTCGCTGCTGTTTCCGTCCGCGTCATAACCGATTCCGGTGATATAGTTGGTCAGGGCATCCAGCCATACATAAACCACATGCTTTTCATCGAAATCCACCGGGATTCCCCATTTGAAGGAGGTTCTGGACACGCACAGATCCTGCAGGCCGGGCAGCAGGAAGTTGTTCATCATCTCGTTCTTACGGGACACGGGCTGAATGAACTCCGGATGTTCATTGATATGCTGTATCAGCCTGTCCGCATACTTGCTCATCTTAAAAAAGTAAGCCTCTTCCTTCGCAGGCTTCACCTCGCGTCCGCAGTCAGGGCACTTTCCGTCCACCAGCTGGGACTGGGTCCAGAAGGATTCGCAGGGCGTGCAGTAAAGCCCTTCATAATATCCTTTATAAATATCTCCCTGATCATACAGCCGTTTGAAGATCTTCTGCACCTGCTTCACATGATCCGGATCTGTGGTCCGGATGAATTTGTCATAGGAGGTTCCCATCAGATCCCACAGGCGCTTCACCTCGCCTGCCACCTTATCCACATATTCCTGGGGAGATACGCCTGCCTCTTCGGCCTTCAGCTCGATCTTCTGTCCGTGCTCATCCGTTCCGGTCTGGAAGAACACATCATAGCCGTCCTTTCTCTTGAATCTGGCGATGCTGTCCGCCAGCACGGCCTCATAGGTGTTTCCTATGTGGGGCTTGCCCGAAGTATAGGCAATGGCCGTGGTGATATAGTATTTTCCTTTCATCTTTACACTCATTTTTCTTTTGCTCCTTTCTTCTTTCCAAAAATCCCCTCAAGCCTGAAAGCCGGTTGCTCCGCGCCTCTGGCGCTCCCGCAATCGCCGGAAGCATTCGCAGTCCGGGGCTTTCATAACAAAAAGCCCGCCTTCTCAATTTTAAGCTTTTGTTAAAATCAAGAAGACGGGCGTTATTCCCGTGGTACCACTTCTCTTCGCCGCAGCCTCGCGGATACGGCCTCATCAGGTACTATACTGTTTTCCGGAGTTTTCCTGCGCGAAACCTCTGTTTCAGGAAATCTCTCTTCACCGGATACAATACCCTGCCGCTGTAACAGGCGGCACCTGTCGCAGCCTTACCGCATAAAACGGCTCGGTGCGCTGCTCCGTAAGCCATGTTCCATCGTTTTCCGTCGGGCCTTCTCAGCCGGCGTATCCGCCATCCGGCCCTCTCTGTAGGACTTCCCGCGATGTACTCTCTTCTTCAACGCTTTTGTTTTTACAGATTAACATAATAGCGGGGGATTGTCAAACCTTACAGGATTCCCGTATGTGTCAAGTAATCGTTGGCACTTTTTCTCATTTTTTGATGCCAGTTTATTTGTCTTTTTTTCAGGCAATTCGTTTTAAACGGTGCCTCTTTATTTTTTTACTCTTTTTAACAACAGAATGCTCTTG
>DXHY01000083.1 GCA_019113175.1 Candidatus Eisenbergiella stercoravium
ATGACCTTCATCATGGCTTTTGCCCTGGTTGGCTGCGCAGGCGGCAGCACTTCCGGAGAAACCACCGCAGAGACCGCTGCGGAAAGCACCGCAGCCGTTGAAAGTACGGCTGTTGAGACCACCGAAAGCACCGAAGCCGCGGAAACCGAGACCGCTTCCGAAGAAGGAACGGCAGCAGCAGGCACCGTACTGAGCTATGATGAGTACATGGCCGCTGATCTGGACACTGAAGTTACCGTGGAAGCCTATGTACAGGCAACCCAGTCCTGGTGGGAGGACACCATCACCGTTTACGCACAGGATGAAAACGGCGGATATTTCTTCTATAATCTGGCCTGCTCTGAAGAAGATGCAGCCAAGCTCGTTCCCGGCACCAAAATCCGCGTCACAGGATACAAGTCTGAGTGGTCCGGAGAGGTGGAAATCATGGACGGCACCTTTGAATTCGTAGAAGGCGCAGATTCCTTCATCGCGGAACCTCTGGATGTAACCTCAATGCTTGGCACCGACGAGCTGATTGATCACCAGAATGAGTTCGTAGAGTTCAAGGGACTGACCGTGGAAGCCGCAGGCCAGGATGAGAATGGAAACGATGTTGCTTTCCTGTATAACTGGGATGGTTCCGGCACGGACGGCGACGATCTGTACTTCAACGCTTCCTATAACGGCGAGACCTACACCTTCACCATTGAGTCCTATCTGTGCGACAACACTACGGATGTATATGCCGCAGTGAAAAATCTCCAGATCGGCGATGTGATCGACATGCAGGGCTTCCTGTACTGGTATGAGGGCGTGAATCCCCACATCACTTCCGTAACGCCTGCAGAGGCGTCCGATGCTGCGGAAAGCACGGCTGTGGAAGAGACAACTGCCGTTGCGGAAACCGAGACTGCCGCTGAGGAGACCACTACGGCTGCAGAATAATGTTCCGGCGGAAAACAGAATTAAAACCCTGAAAATTATTAAGAGGCTACTACATGAGAATATTCATATTTCGAAAATATTTATATTTTTCATGCGGCAGCCCCTTTTTCTTTTCCCTGCTGCTCCCTGAGTTTCCCTGCTCTTCCCTGCGGCTATACAGCGAAGCCCTGCAGCCGGGCAAGAGCCCTGCGGGTTCATTCACCACAGGCTGATATCCGGTTTTTTATTCCGACAGGGTCAGATAATTTCCGCTTTCCATATCGGCCGCAAGATCATTGCAGAGAATGGCGGTTCCTGACAGAAGGGCCGGATCGATCACGGTTTCCGTCTCGGAAACGGTCTCATAGGCTCCATTTCCGTAGGAAAGCAGAACCACCTCCGTCTCCGCTCCTCCGCCTGACCGGACCAGCGCCAGCTCACGATATCCGTTCATGATCTCATCCGTCACCAGAACCGGGGGATTCACCAGACTGAAGGTCTGAATCACCTCACCGCTTTCCTTCAGAAGCAGCGCAGAAGAACCGCCCGATCCGCTCACGGAGGGACCGACAGCAAGCGCGAAAATCTCATTTACTCCGTCGTCGTCAAGATCCACATAGTTATAGTAATACCGGGTTGTCTCCCATTCATCTTCGGGAATCATATATTCATCGATGATGGCAGTGCGGACCGCCTCGTTTGGTTCCGTTTCTGAAGCCATCTGTACCGCTCCCGTCGGAAGCCATGCTCCATCCGCAAAACCTGCGCCATTCGTGCCGTGGTCTGCCGTCACATCCTCTTCCGCCTGTTCTTCGGCCTGTTCTTCCCAAAGTCCGTCCGAGCCCTGCTCCTGCGTGCTTTCTTTTTCCATCAGATACTCATCTTCTCCTGATGCATCGGAATCCATGATACCGCTCAGGCCTCCCGAACAGCCGGCCAGCAGCGCAGATATCACAGCAGTTACACAGAGAATCTCTGCGATTTTCTTTTTCATTCAACTCTCCTTCCTGCCGTCCATACACATCCGGTCGGATCGCGGATATATTGACGGCATTCATATTGCATTATTTTCCGCCCCGCATGTATCTGATTCAAAGGCGCCTCGCAGCGGGCGGCGGTATAATCATGCTAACCGGGAAAGCTGAAGATATTATATAGAAAATAATAAAGATTTATTTAGCTTTGCTGTGAATGTATTCCTGCAGATCGGCCGTCAGCTCATTCAGGATATTTTCCTGATAAGCCGCAAGGCCTGTTTTTCTGACCTGCTCTGAGGTTTCCCTGAGGATCGGATTTTCCACATGGCACAGTCTGGACATGCGCTTTCCGTCTATCCGCTCCTCAGAAAGTCCATTCCGGTAATCCTCCGGCGACATCCGCCAGATCTCCAGCATCTGGCCGAAACGTTTCCACAGCCGGTCTGCGATGTCAATTCCTTCCGGATCCATATCCCCGCTGTAACGGATCAGACATCCAGCCTCATCAAGCAGGGACAGCACCTGAAGCGCCGCCGTCCTCGGCTGCCCCGAGGTGCACAGAAGTGTCAGCCCACAGTCCTCCTCTCTTTCCGCAAGGAAGCCTGTAAGAAAGCTGAAGACCATCTCATTTTCCACCACAAAAACGGTATTCCCTTCCGCTTCCGCTCCGACGATCCCTTTCAGATTTTCCCGCGTGACAACGCAGGCCTCCTTCCTGCGGCAGAATACCGCATAAGCCGGATGCTCTCCCTCTGCTGTCCGCAGATGAAGTCCATACGCGTGGATGCTGCTGGATATGAGATCCGGCGCAATGCCCGCCTGAAGCAGCAGCTCCCGCCATTCATGTGTCCCTTTTGGCAGTTCTCTGTCCATGCAGCAGCAGACAGCACTGACCAGAAGCTGTCCTGCCGCAGTTCCTCTGTCAAAGTAATGGGGACTGCCGGAAACGGCAGCGGCAAAAACCGCCAGAGCCGTTTCCGCCTTTTCCTCTTCATATTCTTCCAGTCTCAGCCGTGCCAGCGCTTCTCCCACATTTCCGATAAGCTGTGCCGCTTTCTCCCTGTCTCTGCCATATTCCCTAATCAGGAGCTGATAACCGAAGGCCTTTTCCTTTCTCATACGCCGGAACCAGACAGAGTCAGCTCCTTCCGGTCCATGTTTCCGTTCCAGCAGTTTTCCGGTCTCCTCCAGAAAATTCTCCCGATCCTGCTCAGCCTTTTGCTTCTTCTCCTTCCGCACGGTAATCATCTCTCCGAAATAGGCTTCCAGCACGCTCTTCAGATCAACAGGCGCGAATCTGGTTTTCTGAAGGCCTCGCTCAAATTCCGCGCAGGAGAATCGGATATTTCCTTCTGAAAAGTTTTTCCCGAGAATTCCTCCCAGCAGGCAGCGCTCCGCTTCGGAAGCGTCGGAAAGGGTGATATAGCCCGCCGCCCTTCCATAGGATTCCCATTTTGCGCGAAGTGCCCGAAGGCATCTGCGGCATTCCCGCCAGGTTCCTTCATACTCCCTCAACGCTTCCTGCGCTTCCTCATATTCCGCTTCTGTTCTCCCATAGGGCAGCGCTTTGCAGCATCTCCTGCCAGCACCGGTTCTTCCTCTGCTCCGCCTCCTGCGCCTTCCGCTCCCGCTCCGAGAACTGTCCGTTCAGCCAGTTCACCCGCAGCGCGCATTCCCGCAGCTTCTCCAGCGCGTCGTTGATTTCCGAAAAATCGGGAACCTCTCTGTACTCCTTCTCCAGCGTGTCCAGACGCCCGGACAGCGCAGACAGCTCTCCGGACAGCACATCCATAAGCGCTTCCAGCTCCGCAATCCGCTCCGTCAGCTGTCTGATCTTCTGCTCCTTCTTCTTTTTTCGCGCCAGCTGACCCACATATTCCGCTTCGCCCTCCTGCCAGGCCTTTCCCAGCAGGGCTCCCTGGCGAAACATACCGTTTTCTCCGATGGCGAGACGGCCTTCGGAAAAGCCGTCCCGAACTCCTTCCCGGTATCCTCCCCGCAGCCCTTCCCCGGATGCCCGGCCGTTTCGGATATGGCGCAGGATGCGGGCCGTTTCTTTTTGCAGTCCATCCTCCAGCTCCGTATTCACCGTCAGACCCGGAAAGGAGACCGCGGTATCCCCGGCGTCCCGCTCCCCGGCAGGCTCCTTCCCGTCCACACAGATCACGCTGTCCAGAAACTCCGGACATTCCCCTTCGATCCGGAGAAGGTCCTCCGGCTGCACCACCAGCGCGTCCAGCAGTCCCATGCTCTTTAACTGCGCTTCCATTACCGCGCAGGCGGCCGGGTCCAGGCCATCCGCGAACTCTACCGCCTTATAAAAGGGGACTGCCCGGATTCCCGCCTCCTCCATCGCCTTTCTGGACCGCTCAACCAGCTCTCCCCGCTCCGGCTCCAGCTCCGGCGCGCTCTGGACCGCAAGCAGCTCCTCCCGCGTCGGAAACGGATTCGTATTCCCTGGCCAGCTCTTCCGCTTCTCTGAGAACGCCCCTTTCCGGTTTCCACTCCAGGCTCTGTCAGCCTTCTCATACAGCAGGCTGATCCAGTCGTCCTGGCCCTCCTGCAGCCTTTTTTCTGCAAGCTGCCGCTTCTTTTCCTGCTCCGCCTTCTCCTTTTTCAGCTGCTCCAGCGCAAGAGCAGCCTCCTCATACTGTGCGGACGCTTCCTCGAAATCATGGATTCTCTTTTTCCCCTCAGCGAGATTTTTTTCATACTCTCCAAGGCGCTTTGTGATTTCCGGCATATCGGACAGCCGTCCTTCTTCAAGCATGCTGACCGCATCCGGATGTCCTTCCCACTGCAGAACTTCCTGCCGCTCCTGAAGCTGCGCCCTTTCCTCCTGCAGCTCTGCCTGTCTGCAGGAAAGCTCATCCTGAAGCTCCTTTTCCTTCCGCTCAGCGACAAAAATTTTCCCGTTGTAATCCTCCGCCTTTTTCTCCCACTGGCGCTCCCGCTCTTCGGCCTCCTGTTGCTCCCTTCTCGCCGTCTCCAGCCTGACATCCATATCCTTCAGCTTATCGTCCAGCAGGCTGTCCCGTTCCGCGCGGGCCAGCCGTTCCCTCTCCTTGCGCGCATTCAGGCTCTCTTCGTTTTCCCTCTGCCGCTCCCGGATCTCCTGCGCCGCGGCAAGCTGTTCTTCCAGCCGTGCCTGCGCCTTTTCCACATCCACTTTTCTGGAAAGATAGGCCTGCGCTTTTTTCGCCAGCATGAACTGATTATAGCGCGTGTACTCCGTCCGTATGATCCGCACATCCCCGAAGGCTCTTTTCAGCCTGTCCAGGCTTTCCTGAATCTCATCCATCTTTTCCATGGCGTCCACCATGGGGCGCAGATCCTCGTCCGTCAGCGTCTGCAGGGAATCGTTCAGAATCTCATATACCTTCGTGGGCTTGAACTCCTTGGAAAGCTTCGGCGCGCGCACCTTCACCAGAAGTCGGATGAACTGCTCGTACTGCTCCAGCTTTCGAAAACCGAAAATATGCTGATTCACCAGCTTTTTATATTCGCTCGGACTGTCCGTAACCGGATTTTCCTCCCCGAGCACCTGCCTTAAATCCCGTCTGTCATAGGGGATCTTCACGCTGCCCGTCTGCTTATACAGCCACAGATCCTGTCCGATCCTGCGCCCGTCCAGAATGAGAAAGCCCAGGAAATCCATCGGCCTTCCCCGTCTGGCGCGCTGTCCGATGCCGATCGAGCGGTACTGGACGCTTTTTTCTCCGTCCTCTTCTTCCGTTTTCTGAAACTCCAGGAAAAGATAGCCGGTGGATTCGTCCTTTCCCTCTTCTCCCAGAAAATAGTACTCCATTCTTCGGTCGCTGGAGCCGAAGGGATCCAGCCGGCTCGGCGTCCGGTCGCCGTCCAGGATAAACGGAATGAAGCTCTGGGTTGTGATCGATTTGCCGGAGCCGTTCTGCCCGCGCAGGAGAAGCCTGCCATCCTCGAACTGAAAATCTTCCTCATCATAAAGCCAGAAATTAACGAACCCGATCCGGTTCATCTTCCATCGGTTGTTCATGCCTCTGTTCCTTTCTGAAAATCATCCGGATAATAGCCCTTCAGCTTTCCGACTGCCGGAAGAAGGATGCACAATTCCCCCTCTTCCCGAAGCAGCATCCAGTCCTTCATGTACCGCCTCACATTTTCCAGGAGCCTTCCGTTATCCATCTCCCGGTATTCCTTACTCCAGGCCGTCTTCCATCCGTCCCGCAGTTCGATCCAGAAGGCCTCAAAGGTGTCGCGCTCCAGGATGACCGTCTCGTTCTCCTGTCTTTCCAGCCTTCCCGCCTCCAGAAGCTCCTGTATATACGCACAGAACAGAAGAACCGCTTCAGGAAGCATGGCGTCCCGCGGATGAACCGCTCCGAACGCATCCTCCTCCAGCATCCAGAAAGCCGCGTTTTTATGGATATCCAGCCTTCCGCCCAGATTTTCTCCCAGATATCTGGTGATCCACTGTCTCTGGTTTTTCAGATAGAGCGCGTCCGCATCGTCATTTTCTTCCCAGTAAAAGGCCGGACAGGCCACAAGCTGTCTGTAAACGCGATGCACCCGTCCCTGCCCCCGCTCCTGGGAAAGCTCCTCAAAGTCCGCCTTCTCAAAGTCCTGCCAGGATTCGTATCCGGAAATATCGCGCGGGAAGCTTGTGGCAAAATATTTGGAATATCCCGTATTTTCATACAGGACCTCCCGTCCCGCTTCCTGGCCGAAGGCCTCGCTGCTGCCTTCATATACCCGCAGCACGTGCAGCTTTTCCAGATACTGAAGCACCCTTACCAGCGATTTTCTCTGGGTAAAGGACGTCCAGTCAATCTGCATGAAACCTTTCAGCTGCGTCTCCACGTAATCGATCAGCTCCGACAGCAGAAACTGCTCCTCTTCCTCCCGGTCCTCCAGAAACATGAGGACCACGCACAGGATGCAGTAATCCCGGATCTCCGTAAATTCCTGAATCCCCATAAAGCCTTCCGCGTGGGCGGGAACCTTTTCCAGCTTAATCAGATTCTCCGTGTGGATCAGCTTCCATCCCATCTGTTCTCTGACGAATTTCTGAAAATTCGGCACATCCCGTCTGACCCTGTAATATTCTTCCTTATCCGCATCCCTGCAGATCCAGAATTCTTCCAGCAATGTTCTCAACTCATTCATCTTTATTGAAACTCCATGATATAGGCCGGCATGGTAAGGTTTCCATCCTCACACTTTAAAACACAGCTCCCCTCCTGCCGGATCAGTCTGTATTCCTGCCCGTATTCCGTTCTTCCTTTTCCTTCCGTGTTCATATTCGCAAGACTAATCCACTGCAGAAACATGTTCTTCGTCGCCTCGGAAACCGTTTCCTCAATCTCCGCAAAGGCAATGCGGTTATCCCTGATATAGCGGAAAACAACTTCCCTCTGCCGCTCGGCAAGCTGCAGGTACTGCTGTCTCTGCATCAGCTTTTCCAGAGATTTGTCCGCAAAACCATGCCGGTCCTTTTTCTCCCTGTATGCCCTGGTATGCGGCTTCAGCAGAAATTCTGCCGGCGCTTCCTCATAGACGCTTTTTCCCACCGCATCCGATTCCCGCGGTTCATTCGTCCGGAAATGCTCCATTTTCTGAATTCCAAACACATGAGCAGACAATCGGTGCGCTTCCTCCAGATCCTCACATTTCAGAAAAAGCTCCAGAAATTTCCGGTAATCCTCCTTCCTGCTGATTCCCCAGTTCTGCATCTGCACGATAAGCGCTGCATTCTGGATGATGCTCCGGATCACATCATTTGTGATCTGCAGCACTTTTCTGGCTTCGCACTCATGCTCCGGCGTATCCAGAAACCAGTTTTTCAGCGATTCCCATTTTCCGGTCACATTCTCCCGGATGGACGGTTCCGCATTTCCGCGGTATTCTGAAACCGCGTGCGGAATATCCAGCTCGCTCTGTACCACCCGCTCCAGAATCGTTCCTTCCATCCGCTCCATATGCTTCTCAAGCAGCTGGCTGATTCTTCTGGAATGCCGCTGCAGCTCCTGAATGAACTCATTCAGATATTTGATGAACTTATCCTTATGAAGCACAAATTCCACCGACTTCATCAGCCGGTCCGCCTTACCGGAATAAAAATCCCGCAGATAGTCCTGATAATTCTGATTCAGCCGCTTGAAATCCTCCTGCAGAAGATTCCACCACTCGTTCACCTCTTTCAGCGGAGCCTGCTCCATATCCTCCACTTCTTCCAGGCTTCTTTCCAGCCGCACGAAAAAATTGGTGGAAAGATTTCCGGATTCCAGAAACAGGTTTTCAAGCCGCACCGTCATTCTCTCAATTTCCACCGCGTATTCTGACATGGTATAGCGATACTGCCTGTTCTTGTAATCCGCAATCGTATAGACCCGCCCCGGATCCTGGATCGGCGTCAGATTCTTCCACTTCACCAGCGCATCCAGGTCCTGTTCCAGCTGGGCCATGCCGTATGACTGGCCGGCAAATTCTTCTTCCCCCTTCACCAGCTCATAGACATCCTCCTTATAGAGCTGAAAGTGCATTTTCTCGTATTCTCTGTAAAACACGCGCATGATTTTTCTGTAAATGGGAGCATTCGGAACGGAAAGATAGGACGTTTCATTGATGGCATCGAGTCGCTGCATGTTGAATTCCTTTTTGTCAGTCAGGATATTCGATCTCCTGTTTCTTTTTCCTCACTGTTATCATGAGAAGCTTATGAATATCATTATGAGACAGGTTGGAAGAATGTTCCATATCTATTTTCCGCTTTACAGAATTGTTTACAGGCATCTCCGCAAACATTATTCTGAATTGTCTGAAAAAACTGAATTGTCTGAAATTTTATTGCAAGATTTACAACTCTTCAGATAAATGCTATGATATGAAATATCTTCATTTTTACATTCATTTTCATGTCGGCAATTTCTGTAACTATACTTTCTGAACAGTTTCCTATTCCCTTTTCTGTCACTTTTCTTATTTCATAAAATTTAATTTCAAAGTCGCGCTTCTGCTGACATCCCACTCAAATGATGCTATACTGAAAGGAGAAAACATATGGAAAAAACCATCCAAGAACTGAACCTGAGCGATGATTTTCTGTTTGCCAAAGTCATGGCTGACAGCGAAATCTGCCGCAGGGTACTGGAAAAAATCCTGAAGGTCCCCATCCGGGAGGTGGAGTCCCCCACAACGCAGCGAACGATTGATCTTCTCTTTGAGGGCAAGGGCGTCCGCCTGGACGTATATGTGAACGACGATGAGGGCACCGTTTATAACATTGAAATGCAGTGCAGCAAAAAGCGCAGCCTACCAAAACGGACGAGGTATTATGCCGGCAGCATCGACCTGGATCTGATCACGGCGGGAGAAGACTACATAAACCTGAAAAAGGCCTACGTGATCTTCATCTGCACCTTCGATCCCTTCCGCGACGGCAGGCACATTTATACCTTTGAAAACCGGTGTCGGGAAAATCTTTCCCTTTCTCTGGGAGATGAAAGCATAAAAATCTTTCTCAATACCAGAGGGACACTGGACGACGTGGATGAGGAAATGAAGGAATTTCTCGCCTATGTGGAGAATACTACAGACCGCTTTGCCGCGCAGGCGAAAAGCCTGCTGATCCGGCAGATTCACCGAAAAGTAACCGAAGTGAAACAGAATCCCAAAATGGAGGTGGAATATATGACGTTGATGCAGAGAGACCGGGAAAATATTGAGCTGGGACGGGAAGAGGGGAGACAGGAAGGCTTTCAGGAAGGCCGTCAGATTGGAGTCAAAATGGCTCTTGATATCATCCGGCTTCATCTGGACGGAAAAGAAGTACAGGAAATTGCAGACCTGCTTGGCCTGGAAGTGGATTATGTCCGACAGATTCTGAAGGATTATGAAAATATGCCTGATTGAGCGGCCCCTTCATCCGGATTCACAGTCTCTCTCTGAACGTATTTAATCTTTCGTAGAATAGATGGAACGCAGGTAAGGGATTAATGGACTATAGTCCTCCATCCGGATTGTTCTGTCATAATACTTTTCCATATCATGATGAAACATAAGTTCATCCATGATCTCATGAGGATCCTCCACCACATAGTTTCTACCCTGCATTGCGCCGCAGTGTATGCATGTATTCGCAGTATAGCGGCTTTTGATGGTATTACTGTACCGCGGTTGAATAGAAGGAATTTCTTTTTCCAGAATCTGATCCACACAGGGAAGTTCTCCCAGGCCCACCATACCAAAACTGCCCAAATATTCATCCAGCTCTTCCAACTCATATCCCAGATAGTACGAATAGACAGGGGTTTCTTTTCCACATTTCCAACATACCTTATTCCAGCGGTAAATACGGATTCCCTTCTCCTGAATATAAGCCATTACAAGCTCGTGAAGCTTCAGTGTTGATCTGCATGCCGGATAATTGGAACAGCCTGCAAATACGCCGAATTTCCCGTCTCTTAGCTTATAGTATCCAGCACATTGCCTGCATCTTATTTTCATAATCAATATTCCCCATCTTTCTTTTCTTCCCTTTCTCCATCTGTAATCATCATACAAAATTTTTCTTTATATATCTACCTGAAATTTCCTGATTCCCCCAAATTTGAATCGCGCTTCTACTGACATCCCACTCAAGTAATGCTATACTGAGAGGAGAAAACATATGGAAAAAAACATCCGCGAACTGAACCTGAGCGATGATTTTCTGTTTGCCAAAGTCATGACTGACAGTGAAATCTGCTGCAGGGTACTGGAAAAAATCCTGAAGGTCCCCATCCGGAAGGTGGAGGCCCCCACAACGCAGCGAACGATTGATCTTCTCTTTGAGGGCAAGGGCGTCCGCCTGGACGTATATGTGAACGACGATGAGGGCACCGTTTATAACATTGAAATGCAGTGCAGCAGGAAGCGTAATCTCCCAAAGCGGACCCGTTATTATGCCGGAAGCATCGATCTGGATCTGATCACGGCGGGAGAAGACTACATAAACCTGAAAAAGGCCTATGTGATCTTGATCTGTACCTTTGATCCCTTCCGCGACGGCAGACACATTTATACCTTTGAAAACCGGTGCCGGGAAAATCTTTCCCTTTCTCTGGGAGATGAAAGCATAAAAATCTTTCTCAATACCAGAGGGACGCTGGACGACGTAGACGAGGAAATGAAAGAATTGCTCGCCTATGTGGAGGATACCACAGACCGTTTTGCCGCGCAGGCAAAGAGTCCGCTGATCCGGCAGATTCACCAGAAGGTAAACGAAGTAAAGCAGAATCCTAAAATGGAGGTGGAATATATGACGTTAATGCAGAGAGACCGGGAAAATATTAAACTGGGGCGGGAAGAAGGCGTCAAAATGGCGCTCGACATCATCCGGCTTCATCTGGATGGGAAAGAAGCGCAGGAAATCGCAAACCTGCTTGGCCTGGAAGCGGATTATGTGAATCAGATTCTGGAAGACTATGCAAATCTGCCCAGATAATTTCACAAAACGGGTCACACACTTTTATTAACTGTTTATTTCTATTTTACATCACATCTGTATTCATGATTATCATCATCTATATTCATCAGGCTTCCTAAAATTCTTTTTTATATGCCACTTTCCATAAACCGGACAAATTCCCTTTCATAATGACAGGATAAGCATAATGAATCATGTTATTATACAAATATCACCTGTATAAAAAATGTGATAAAGAATCAAAAAACAATTGATTGTGACACAACATTATGGAGGACAGTATGGAGTGGACTGCCAGCTTAAGAAGAGCGATTGCTTATATGGAAAAACATCTTCTGGAACCAATAGACACGGATGCTGTTGCAAAAGAAGCACAGCTTCCTTCTGTTTCTCTGCAACAGGGATTTAAAATCATGACCGGATACTCGTTGGGAGAATACATTCGGTTTCGAAGATTATACCTGGCCGCCCTGGATATTATGGCAGGTCAAAACAGGGTAATTGATCTGGCGCTCAAATATGGTTATGAAACACCGGAAAGCTTCTCAAAGGCATTCCGCCGTTTTCATGGAATCTCTCCTTCTCAACTTAGCGGAAACAGGAACAGTATTACCACCTTTCTTCCCCTTAAAATAGAGCTTTCCGTTCATGGAGGAGAAGAAATGGATTATACGTTAGAGACTATGGATGCATTTCCAGTCATCGGCTTCGAATGCATCTGTTCCATGGACGATTCCTTTACACGGCTTCCCTGTTTCTGGTCTGAAATCAGAGCAAAATACGAAAGATTCATGAATGGCACAGGACAGCCCATGAATGAAATCGAACAGGCGATTTCTGATTGTCACATAGGAGAATTCGGTGTATGTATAGACGATGAATCCACAGAAATTTGCCGCTATCTGCTGGGCGGCCGTTATGACGGACGGAATGTTCCAGCTGGTCTGAGTGTATACGAGATTTCCTCGAAGCAATGGGCACGTTTCCGCTGTGCAGGTGCCATGCCTGGAGCCATACAGGCCGTTCTTCTTCGGATTTTTAGGGAGTGGCTACCGGGCAATCCAAATTATGAACTGACTATGGGAGGTACTGTCGAATGGTACTCACAGGGCGATAACAGTCAGCCTGATTATCAGAGCAAAATCTGGATTCCGGTTTCTTCTGTCAACAGGAAATCTGTTTAAAACACTTTGGGGGGGAGATTATGACCTGTTCTTTCAGACAAATTCTCTTTGTTTTCAAGCTGGGCTATAAGGCGGATAAATACAGATCACTTTTGTGTTTTCTTTATCACCTGTGGGTCACCTTTGTAAATCTTGTTTTTCTTACTCTGCTTCCGCGCTGGCTCATCGTTGCCTATGAACAGAGAATCCCATGGTTCAGAGTTCTTGCCGTTTTACTGTTTTTATGGATTAGCCAGATTGGATATTCCCTGTATTCCAATTATTATAACCAGATCTTTAAACCAGTCTCCGATGAGCGTATTTATCATTTAATTCAGAAGGAAATTTTTTTAAATTCTCTTTCCATTCCTTTTTCCAGGCTGGATGAATCGGAATACTATAATGATTTCATGAAAGCAGGCAAAGAAGCCAAAGGCCGGATCACTTCTGTCATGGATCAGATTTTTGAATTGATTCTGAATTTCGCTGCTCTTTTTATTCTGCTTTACGTTATGGCAAGAATCCATATCGGCTTTGTTCTTATAGCTTTACTTGCCTTTTTTCTTCCCTTACTTTGGAAAAACAGGCTTAATCATCTGATTTTTCATGGAGATATGGAAGCTCTGAAGCAGGAGCGAAAAGCAGAATATGTTAATCGGGCTTTTTTTCTGAAGCAGTACAGCCGGGAAATCAAAATTTCAAACATCAGCAAAGTACTGCTGAAACAGTTTTCCGACGCCATGAGGAATCTCAGAGAGATTCGCAGAAAATATGGTTTTAAAATCACTCTTCTGCAGATGCTTTCTTTTTTCTTCCATGACATTCTGTGCTATGTTCTTTTTGTTCTGCTTGCCGTTTTTCTTCTGTATCATCAATCTATCCTGTTAGGCGACTTTGTTCTGGCCGTAACCTCATTATCCGTTCTCACGGACCGAATGAATTCCTGCCTGAACGGATTCTTCCTTCTGCGTAATGCAGGCAATTATCTGGATAACCTGGAAGCTTTCCTCCCGGCATCCTTTCATAATGTTCCCGGCCAGAATAGAAAGATCACACCTTACTCTCATGGTTGCGGGCATCAGGAAGCGGAGTTTTCCAGCCTGAAACTTCGAAGTTTGACTTTTCGTTACAATGGCTGTTCTCAATATGCCCTGAAAAACATATCTCTGACCATTCACAAAGGGCAGCACATTGCCCTGATCGGGGAAAACGGAGCAGGTAAATCTACTCTGATTAAACTGCTTCTGGGACTTTATGATGCAGCTAGCGGTGAAATTCTGTTGAATAACCGGTTGTTGTCAGACTATGACAAAAACTCTTATCAGTCTCTTTTTTCCTGTGTTTTCCAGGATTATGCGGTTTTCGGATGTTCCATTGGAGAAAATATCCTGTGCAGGAAAATAGAAGAGTCGGATCTGCCCGTTCTTACCGATGCTTTGGAAAAAAGCGGGCTTTCAGAAGATATGAAACGGATGAATTTAACCGTTCATGATATTGTTACAAAGGAATTCGACGAAAATGGGGTAATATTTTCCGGCGGCCAGCTTCAAAAGCTGGCAATAGCCAGAGCACTTGCTCATGACAGAGAAATACTCATCATGGATGAACCTTCCAGCGCCTTAGATCCTCTGGCTGAACAGAATATGTTCCGGCGTCTTAATGCCCTCTCCAAAGGGAAAACGCTGATCTATATCACCCATCGCATTTCTTCCGCTGTTACGGCAGATATGATTTATTTTCTGGAAAATGGAGAAATCACAGAACACGGAAGCCATCAGGAGCTGATGAGATTAAACGGAAAATATGCCCGTCTGTATTACATGCAGGCCCGCAGTTATAAGGAGAACTGACCATGAAATACTTTTCTGCACTGTCCCGCATTCCCGCAATTCTGCATTTTGCGAATGCTCCTCTTTATATTTTTCTCCATATCCTCTGCACCTGTCTGAACCATTTCCGTTCAGCTGTACTTTTGGTCATCTTTCTTAACCTTTTTCTGCAGATGGTCAATATGCAAAATTCTCTGGTGTCAGTTTTTACATTATTGGGAATCTATATATTGCTTCTATCAGGAATCGGTACTTTTTCTGTATGGTTTGAGAATTATTATAAACCGACAATCTGGCCACAGGTACAGGAAAAATTTCGTAATGTGCTGTTTCAGCGTTCCATTGCTTCCGATCTTGAGAATTTTGACCAGCCTGACTTTTATAATGAATACATCTGGGCTATTACCCAGTCAGATACTGTCATTTCCGGAACGATAACGGCTCTGTCTGAACTCATGAATAATTTGATTACCACAATCTGTATTGTTTGTATTTTCTTTCATGTTGATTTCCGAATCGCAATCCCTGTATTCCTCTGTGTAGCAGTTACAGCCATTCTGTTCTCCCGTATTATCAACGAAAATTATTGCAGGGAAACAGAAATGGCTCCGCTTTCCAGAAAAACAGAATACTTCAAAAGAATTTTTTATTTTAAGGAATTTGCAAAAGAACTGCGTCTGACCGGCATCGATAAACTAATCACTCAACAGTTTGATGAGCATGAGGAAAACGTGTGCGGAATGAACCGTATTTGGGGAAGACGTCTGTGTTTTTGGAATACTGCAAACGGCCTTGCCATCTCCACCTTTCTGGACATTGGCCTGCGGATTCTGCTCACTTATCAGCTTATGGTTTCACATACCATATCCATTGGAGAATATACTGCTTCCACCTTTGCCATCTGGTCTCTGTTTTCCGGCCTGAATGGTTTATCATCAAGCCTGCACAGTCTTTCTGAATACTCCATGAAAGCAGATAAAATATTCCGTTTTCTTAAGGAAAGACCTCAGGTATATGTGAATGGGAAAAAAGAGCCGCCCCTCCGGAACCAAAACAGGATTCTCTGTCAAAATCTTTCTTTTCGATATCCCGGGAATCAGGATTTTACCATTGAAAATCTCTCTTTTGAGCTTCATCAGGGTGAAACACTTGCAATAGTCGGGGAAAATGGTTCTGGAAAGTCTACTTTGATCAAACTGCTTCTTGGGCTCTATATGCCGCAATCAGGAGAGATTCTCATCAATGACCATTCTCTTATCAATTATAATATTACGGCATATAGAAAATTATTTTCTGTGATATTTCAAAATTTTTCCTTCTTTTCTGCAAGCGTTGCACAAAACATTATGCTGGATCTGCAGTGGGACAAAACAGAACTGTACGATGCTTTGGAACAGAGTCTGTACAGAAAAGATCCTTACCTGAAAAGGATTCCTCTGGATACCTGCATGACGAAAGAGTTTAATGATGATGGTATTATTCTGTCCGGTGGTCAGGCACAAAAATTAGTAATTACCAGAGCCTTCCTGAAGCCTCCCTTTGTACTTATGGATGAACCATCAAGTGAACTTGACGTATCCAGTGAACGAGAACTGAATGAACTGATTCTCCAGAATTCCAGACGAAAAGGAATTCTCATTATTGCGCACAGGCTGACGACTACCAGACGGGCAGATCGGATTCTTGTACTGTCTCATGGAAAAAAGGTGGAAGAAGGAAGCCATGAAGAACTAATGCGGCAAAAAGGGCATTATTATCGTATGTTCATGGCACAGGCGAAGCAGTATCAGGAAAACTGAAAATTAAAGCACCCCTAACCGCTTTCAGGGAATTTTTTCTGATCGATTGCCTGCGATGAGAGCGTCTGACCTTTCCTCCTTCCGTGGATACTTCCGTCATCGAGATCGCATTCAGCATGATGACCGAAATCCCAGGTAATTCTTCCAAAATCCGTCCCTTTCCTTCGTTTGGCACTGGCATACAGCTTCTGATATTTCTCCGATTTCGTACACAGCTTCTCCGACAGGGCAAAAACCGGTTCATAGCAGCCATAAGTACTGTAATAATCATAAGTCTCCATGTCAGTCAGAAGCTGTTTTCTCAGCTTCCAGATGCCGGCAAAACTGCTGTCCTGCTGCTGTAAAAGCGAAGACTGTATGCATCTGTAACGGATATTTGAGGCCAGTTCCCTCTTTCTGCGCAGCTCTTTTTCCGCTATGAATCTTTCTCTGGAATAACCCTGTCCGCGAAAACGTCTGTCCAGCTCCGCCTTTTCTTCGACAATCTCTTTTTCAAGCAGAACTGACATTTCAAAAAAATATTGTCCGGAATGCCTTTCCCGAGCAACGCTTCAGGGTTGATTTCATCACACATTGAATGCTCCAGAATTTCCTTCAGCCTTTTGGCTGTCTGCCATGTGTTTTCGTCCTCTGCATATCCGGAAACAGCGTGTCCGGCTCCTGCACGGCCGGCTTCCGAAGTCAGTCCAGCCCCATTTCCATCAGCTCCGCTGCTGCCTTTCCGTCCCTGACACGGATCAGGTTATCCTCCCAGGCATCCTCTTTTCCCAGAAGATTCACCCCTCCATGCCAGACCAGAACACGGTCAATCACCGCAAAGCATCTGGCTTCTTCCTCGGCCAGCCGGACACGGATACCCGCAGACTGCATCTGGCGGATGAGCGCATACAGATATTCCGCATTTCCAAAGGCATTGTTTTCCGGTACGTCTGTGATTACTGTAACATTCACCCCGGCCTCCTGCCTGGATTTTACCAGCCGGATGAGGCGGTCCACTTTTTCGGAAATCAGGCTGGGGCTGGAAATCAGGATTTCTCTGTCCGCCTCCACCAGATCCCTCTCAAATATATCCGTATAGCTTCCGGAGTCATAGATGGCGTTTACCTCCTGCTTTTCAATGGCCGGATTGGAGATGACCCGGAAGCCGATCTTTCTATAGGCCTTCAGCCTTTTCTGATACATCCCATCGAAAACCGGGATGTGGGAATCGATATAATCATACACGATTACCCGTTTCTTTCCGGCATATTCCCGGCTCAGTCTGCCCACATACTGCTCCAGTCGTCCGGCAAAGGAGACAGGAGCCGCCAGCATCAGGGTATCCAGCCTGGGACAGTCGAAGCCTTCCCCGATTTTCTGTCCGGTGGCTATCAAAATCATGGTTCTATCCGGCGGAAGCTCCTTCATCCGCTTTCTGACCTGCTCGTTTTCCTTCGCCGACTGATCCCCGTACAGGAGATAAACCGCATCCGCGTCATTTTGCACCTGCCCGTAAATGAGTCTTGCCTGCTCCTTAAATCGGGTGAGCACCACCGGCGTTCTGCCCGCTTTCACACAGTTTCTGACATCCTCCGCGATCTGTCGGTTTCTGTCTTCATTTTCACTGGTCAGCGCATATGCCGCGTTGATATCCGTTTTGTTTGAAAAATCCACCGTTCTGGTATATCTCGGATAAACCAGATATTCAATTCCCTGTTCGGCAGTCCGCTCCAGCGCCGTATATTTATGACGCACCGGCCCGAGCAGAAAGAAATTGATTTTTTCCAGGCTGTCGCTGCGGACCGGCGTGGCGGAAACGCCATATACGTACCTGGCATTCACTTTTTTCAGAATCTCCTGCGCCGTAGCGGATGCGGCATGGTGACATTCGTCCATGATGACCATGCCATAGGAATTGAGTCTTTCGTGGAATTCGCCCTTTTTATAAAGAGAGCCGATCATGGCGATGTCAATAATTCCGGTCAAAGTGTCCCTGCCGCCCTTCAGCGTTCCAATTACACTGCCTCTCTTTTTAACGCGTCCCGTTTTGGTCCGGTATTCCGGCACTTCCTCATCGATCTTCAAAAATCGGTTCAGCTCTTCCTCCCATTGGGAAATGAGCTCCGTGCTTTCCAGAAGAATAAGCGTGTTCACCCTCCTCCGGGCAATCAGATAGCTGCATACCACGGTTTTCCCAAAGGCAGTGGCCGCACTGAGCACACCGGTATCCCCGGCGAGCAGGTTCTCCGCCGCCGGCTTCTGCTGCTCTCTCAGCTCTCCTTGGAAGGAAACGCGGATAGGCCTCCCCTTTTCTCTATGATCCTCCACATCACAGGTAATTCCCGCCTGCTCACACTTTTCTGTAAGCATTTCAAAAAGGCCGCGCGGGATTTTTACATAGCCATCCGTATCCTCTCCCAGATAAACCGTACTGAAATTGTAGTAATTGGAATAGCCCAGACGTTTGTTTTTGTAAAAAACCGGATTGTCAAAGGCTGCAAGCGCGCGGATCTGATTTTGCAGTCTGGGCTGCAGATTCAGCGCGTCTACATAGATTCCGTCCGCAAGAACAATATGAAGCTTTCCCGTCACATCAAACCGCGAAAAATTCTCCTTCCGGTTCCATGGCTTCGGACGTTTCTTCGGATCAGTATAGAACGAAACTGCCTGATTTCCCGAAAGCTCCGTCTGCCATCTGAGCGTAAGGCGCTCCACATCCTCCTGTGTCAGCTTTCCGGTTTCGAACAGCTTTCCCCACTGATCCGGAAAGGCGTTCCAGTTCTCATCCACAAAGGCGCTGTTTCCCGCCTTCAAAGCCTGCCCCTGAAGGGGCAGTGCCACCAGATTTCCCAGAAAGCCTGCCGTATCCTGCGAAGGATACATGCGGTCATAATAGCGGAAGGATTTCAGGTTGATGGTGGCAAGTCCCCTGTCAAGCAGGAGGAAGCCAAAGTTCCTTGCCGCGGCCGCATCCACCGGCCTTCGGAAGAAAATCCATACATGGGCTCCCCGCCCGGACCGGGATCGTTCCACCAGCGCATCAATTCCGTTCTGACGGCAGATCAGGCGCAGCGCATCCACCTCATCCCGCCAGGAATGATCCGTATTGGCAAAATCTTTCCGTTCCGCCCCTTTCTCGTGATTGTCAAAATCAAACACCAGGAACCGGCAGGTTCCATCCGGCAGAAGAGGATATACTCCAATCACATCCGTTCCATCCTCCCGGTATCCGTTTAAATGCGCGAGAATGATTTCCGGTCTCAGCTTCGTCCAGCTCATATGGGGACAGTCTTCACAGGAAATCTTTTTCGCTGTTTGGGATTCTCCTGCCTGCTTTGGACACAGGCTGTTCCAGCGATTGTCGCACTGAGGGTAATAATTTCCGTTTCTGGCTCTTTTGGCAAACACATCCTCCCGTCCCCAGAACATGCCGTAAAACCGTTTCGCCATTTCCAGATTAACCACCTGTCTGAAGATTCTCGCTCCCTGATCCGGATCGTAATCCTCCGCTTTCTCCGGCGTATCCAGAAATGCTTCGCTCTGCGCGCAGGGAACGTTCGCCTTTTGCAAAAGTGCCCGAAGCTCCTTATTTTCTTTCTGCAGATCCCTGACAAGCTTTCTGAGCGTGTCCAGATTATAGGGTTCGATGTTCATTCCGCTTCCTTTCTCAGGGCTTCTCCCAGTCCATCACATAAATCTGGCAGGGATTCGCTTTATCCCATCCCATAGTCCCATATTCCATAAAATTATTTCCATTCTTCATAGATGCCTATAAAAAAGCTCCTTTTTGTCTCAGTATACCATTTTCTTTTTCTTTCTGCATAAAAATGAGCTGATATCCACATGGAAATTCTCTATCTCCTTTAAAAACGGACACAGAAGTGATAGAATAAAGAATATCATCCTGAAGGCTGCCGGTACGGACGGCTGGTCCGGGATTCCCAGGGGAGGGATAATGGAAATGCCGATCATTCAATATCTGCCTGCGTTGGAACTGCTTTTTTTCAACCTGTTTACCATAAATCGGTGCTGTCACAGAAGATACAGCTTTTTCAAAACGTTTCTTACTCTGTTCCTGTTTTCCGCCGTGCTTTTTGGCTTTTCCTATACCTTTGCAGAGGAACTTTCCTTTCGGGGAGACGGAAGCCTCAGTCTGTGCGGCCTTATTTTTCTGATTCCCTTTCGATTCCTTTATAAGGAAAAGCTGCCGCTTCTGTTTATCATTGCCTGTACCTGCTGGGTGTACACGCTGGGAATTCTTTCCCTTTCCATCCAGATTGCAGGCATGCTGGAGCCCGGCAGCTGGATTTATATTCTAACCGTGCAGAATTTCCTTTATCTTTTGACTCTGGTTCCGTTTTACAAACATCTTGTGCCGAAATATATTTTTGTCATCGAACATATCGGCATCTTTGAAAAACGCTGGTATAAATATATGATGCTGAGCAACTGCCTCAGCTTTCTGCTCTTGGTGGTATTAAACGGATATTTTCTGAAGAAAGAGGCCTCCTTTGGGAAAATACTGATCCTGTTCCTTCTTTTATCGACCATCTGTATATCCTATTTGATCCTGCATCAGATCGTTCTTGATGCCATTAAAATCAATGATCTGAAGCAGGAGGTATCCCACGATCCGTTAACCGGCCTTCGCAACCGTACGCAGCTTCTGACTGATCTGCAGTCCGTTTCGAAAACCGGACAGACCTTTTCCGTGCTTTTTATGGATCTGGATCGTTTTAAACTTATCAATGATCAATACGGCCATATGGCAGGCGATCAGTATCTGAAGCATTTTGCCGGAATCAGTTCGGACATCCTGACGGATTTGGGAAGAGTTTACCGCTTTGGCGGGGATGAATTCGTCGCCGTATGCCCCGGCGTCATACCTCAGCAGATCATTGACCGCCTGAAGGAATGCCGGGAATGGGATTCGGGCGCTCCCTGTCCGTTTAATCAGGTCAGCATCGGCATGCTGCTCTGTGAACCGCCTCATCCTGATGCGGAAGAAATTCTGCGGCGGGTGGACAGGCTGATGTATCAGAATAAAACAGCCGGTACCTCTTTCGGGAAAGCCTGATTTTTCCGCGCATTCGCGCCTGAATCTTATGAAATATGGTTTTCCACAGGATATTCTAATGTTCCTAATCCGCGGGAAAGGATTGATATGCAGATGACCATAAAAAAACAGCTTTTGTTTACAATTATCTTCTCCACGCTGATTCCCATGGTAATCATGCCATGGCTGGGTTACCTCTACATCCGTAATACCGTCAAGGAGCAGCTTCTGCTTCAGGGTAAGCGACAATTGGAGGAAATCACCAGAAATCTGGAAGAAATTATGGATGATGTTCTGATGGTATCCAACGTAGTAGCAGCGGATGAGTACATTTCAGGAGTTATCCGGAGAAAGGGAGCGGATATTGGCGAACGGAAAGAGATCATCAAAATGCTGGAGAATTTTAACGCAGTTTATTTATACCGCTATAACGCTGCTATCGTAATTTATGACAGTGATGGCGAAGTATATAGTACACTAGGAGGCATGCTTCAGCAGGAAGACAAAGAGTTTCGCAGAAAATGGAAAGAGGATACCATAGAGAACAAGGATTATTTCCTGTGGAAAACATTTCCGGAGTTGTCAGGGGAAGATCCGATACTGGGAATGTCCCGCAATCTTTATGAAAAAAACGGGATCTGGATCGGGGTGATCTGCATCGAAATCTATCAGGATCTCTATATGGGAAAGCTTTTATATCAGGACAATGAATTGGACCACACGGAACGATATTTGGTCAATGAAAACGGAGAATTTGTTTTATCTTATTCCAATCATGAGGGACCTCTTAAGTTTACAGAAACCCTGTATCAGGAGTTGTCAAAAAAGCCACAGACAGTCCGGGGAAGCCGAGAGATAAACATCGGGTCGGAGCGGTATATTTTCCTGCAGGATTCGGTGGAAAAGACCGGCTGGAAAATGGTACAGGTAGTACCCTATAATGAAATTTTTGCAAAATTGATCTACTACAGAAATTTCAACTTTATCAGCAATCTGGTGTGTCTGTTAATTCTGATTCTTCTTGGGACCTACATGGTTGGGAATGTGGGAACCTCCCTTTCCCGGCTGGGCGAAGCCATGGGACAGGTGCGGAAAGGACATTTTATCACCCTTGAAAACCGGGAAAAAAATAAAGAAATCCGCCAGATATTTGATGACTTTAACAACATGAGCACCAGGCTGGGAATTCTTTTTGAAGAAAATCGGAGAATCACAAGAGAGAAGGAAAAAAGCCGCCTTTTGGCACTGCAGGCCCAAATACAGCCCCACTTCCTGCTGAACACGCTAAACGGCATTAAGTGGCTGTGTATCATAGAATCGGCCCCTACTGCTCAACGGATGATTGAATCTTTGGGGCATATATTGGGATACTCTCTTGGAGAAAGGAAAGATTGTATCACTCTGGAGGAAGAGCTTATATGTCTGAAGCATTACGTAGAATTACAGAAAATGCGGTACGGAAATATCTTTGATGTAGAATATCAGATACAGGAACCGTTAGCAGAACTGGAAGTTCCGGTACTGATTTTACAGCCTCTGGTAGAGAACAGTATTATACATGGGATCCGGGAAAAGAAAGAACGGGGACATATTTTAATCAGCGCTGCCATGGAAGACGGGCAGACTATCCTGACGGTAGAGGATAACGGAGAGGGCATGAGCCGGGAACGAATAAAAGAAATTCTATCCCCAAACGATACTGAGCACAGTATTGGCGTTGCCAACGTGAAGGAGCGGATTGGGCTTTATTATTTGGACAGTAAATTTGAGATTACATCTCAACCGGGAAGGGGAACACGAATTCGCATGATTTTGGGAATCAGGAGGGAGTAAATTGAAAATTGTAATCGCAGATGACGAGGTATTGGTCCGCAAGGGGATCTGTATGAGTATTTCATGGGAAGCATTGGGTATTGATGAGGTTTTTGAAGCAGCAGACGGGCAGCAGGCCCTAGAAATCATATCTCAAAATCCCATTGATATTTTACTGACAGATATTAAAATGCCAAAAATGGACGGATTGCAGCTCTTAGATAAGGTTAGTATTATCAGTCCTAATACGGTGAATATAGTGT
Organism: Candidatus Eisenbergiella stercoravium; assembly: GCA_019113175.1. Classification (GTDB taxonomy): domain Bacteria; phylum Bacillota; class Clostridia; order Lachnospirales; family Lachnospiraceae; genus Eisenbergiella; species Eisenbergiella stercoravium. The sequence goes on from DXHY01000083.1 coordinate 23,233, forward strand.
TAAGCTGCGTGAATGATATGGCCTGCGTGCGGGAAGCCATGAAATTTAACAAAGCTGTGGACTATATCCCTAAGCTGACTATGAGTACAGATGAATTGCAGTCAGTGATTCGCAGGGCAGGCACCTATGTGAAGGAGCTCATGGAAGAACAGCCGGGAAAACTCCGGACAGATACGCTCCCCCTCTTTTTTGAAGCGGAGCATGAAGCAAAGCTTCGGCAAACTCTGGAATACGGAACAGGGAAAGAGATAGAAGCCCTGTTAGAGAAAATATTTGAGGCCGCCTGTGTTCTCGGAAGCAGATGGCGTGAGAGTGGGGAATGGGAGGAAATCATCAGTGTGTTTGTCAGCGTTGGGAAGAAATACGGTATTTATAATAAGGATTATCTTATGGATAAGGTAACACAGACCTTAAAAAAAGCTTCTGCAAGGGAAGCTTTGGAAAAAGTGATCCTAGGAGAGGCTCTGTGGGTTCATGAAAAGATTGAGGAAGAAAAGCGGAAAAGCTATGATGCCGGGATTCGGGCGGCTCTGGAATATATCAACAGAAATTATGGAGACAAAAAACTGAAGCTGGGAGAGATCGCCAAATTTATCGGAATGAGCGAATCTTATTTTTCACGATATTTTAAGAGGGTAATGGGCGAAGGTTTCAGTGAATATTTGAATAAATTCCGGATCGGGAAAGCCAAGGAGGCACTGCGGGACAGAAGAAGTACCATGCAGGAGGTGGCGGAGCTGGTCGGCTACTCCAACCCGGCATATTTTACGCAGATTTTCAAGGATCTTACCGGGATGTCCCCCAAAGCCTATCAAAAACAGTTTTTAGATACAACGGCCAGATGAATCTGTGGAACTGAAAGGGCTGAAACCGGTTAATATTGAGAAAGCATGGCTTTTGCTGCCTGGTATGGAAATAGCAGTGTCGGCAGAAGCCGTTTTTTGTGTATAATATCAGCAAAATTTTGAAAAAACAGGACAAAAAATATCACATGTTCAAAAAAAATAAATAATTTATAAATGCTGACAATTTATTGACTGTTACGAAATATTTTGAGTTTGTATAATGAGGTCACAATAAACAAACGAAGGGAGAGGTTAAAATGAAAAGAAAGGTAATGTGTTTTTTGCTGGCAGGTATGTTGGCAATGACGGGGCTTGCGGGATGCGGAAATACTGAAGAGAAGGCAGACGAGGATCAGCAGACCACGCAAACCCAGGAAAAGGCAGCGGATATTGAAAAAGAGGAAAATACGGAACCAATTAAACTGGTTATGTGGGGCGGAGTTCCCGGCGAGGATGGGCCTGATGCGGTAATTGAAGAGTGGAACAGCCAGCATCCTGAGGCTCCTGCAGAGTATGTACGGTTTGTAAATGATGACACCGGAAATACCAAACTGGATACTGCACTCCAGTCCGGTGAGCAGATTGATGTATTCTTTACATATTCCCCGTCTATCATGGCCCAGCGTGCTACCAGCGGTATGCTGGAGGATTTGGGAGCCATGGACACAGAAGGATTTATTGACAGCAGCATCAGGGGCGGCAGGGAGTCCTTCGCACAGGTGGATGGTAAGGTTTACGGAATTCCTACAGTAACGGAGCCTGTGGGAATAATGATCAACAAGGACATGCTGGACGCCAAAGGAATTACAATCCCTGAAAACTGGACCATGAGTGAGTTTGAGGAAGTTGCAAGGCAACTTACCGGGGAAGCGGATGGTAAGATGGTATATGGCTGCAACGTGTATTATGGAGGCGAACCCCTGATAATTCCTGAAACCATCCTTGGCGGTGACGCATTTTATAAATCCAGCACTGAAAGCAACTTTGATGCGGAAGAATTCAGGGTAAATACACAATTCAAGAAAATGATGGATGAGGGAATTGCGATGCCTTATGAGGAAATCTTCGCAAGGAAGCTGGAAACTTATTCTCATCCTGCATTTCTGGCAGGCGAGATTGCCATGATGCCTTTTTCATCCTGGATGTTGAGATATGTAAACGACATGGAAAACTTCCCTCATGACTTTATAACTACATTTGCTCCTATTCCCGGCATGGACAATGGAGAACCAAATCCCTATCAGTCCGAGAATAACAATTTCCTCTGCATCAACAGCAAGAGTAAAAACAAGGAAAAGGCATGGGAGTTTGTGAAATTCTGGATTACTGATGGCTATAAGCACATTGGTAAAATGCCAGTATATAATGAAGCAGATCAGGAGATTGTCACTGCTGTCATTCTTGGAGAAAATCCGGAGGATCGATTTGATGTAGAAGCCTACAAAGATGTTATGCTCAGAGATGATTTCAAATATCTGGTAGTATCTGAGACCACCGCTATCAATGAGATTACCCAGATTTACAAGGAGGAGAGCCAGAATTTCTTCCTTGGCACTATAGATGAAGAAACGTATTATAAAAATCTGAAAGAACGGTCAGACGAAGCAATTAAATCGGCACAATAATGGCGGTTATGGCTGCATGATCCAGATAGATTTTCCGGTCGGTCATGCAGCCATCTTAGAGGAAACAGGCGTATGAAAACAAGAAAAGACAGGCGTATGGCAGAGCAGACTAAAACTGGAAAACGAAAAAAGAAATTCACTATTGTGCCTTATCTGTTTATTGCCCCTAACTTCATCGGGTTTCTGATTTTTATACTGCTTCCAGTTTTAGTGTCGTTGGTTGTGGCCTTTACAGATTTTAATATTTTTAAGGGGTTGGAAGGCAGCAAATTTGTAGGAATAAAAAATTTCACGGACATGTTTAACGATGTATGGTTTCGGGCGGCTCTTAAGAATAACGTGATCTATACGTTAGGAACCATACCGGCGCTTATATGCGGCAGTATTGTACTTGCTGCCGTTTTAAATGATAAAGTATTCTGTAAGACTGTTTTGCGGGTAATGATCTTCATACCATATATTTCCAGCGTGGTTGCTGTTTCATCCGTCTGGATATTGATTTTAAATCCTTCACAGGGAATTTTGAACAACCTGCTGCGCAGTATCGGAATAACGGATCCGCCCGGATGGCTGGGAGATCCTCATTGGGCCCTGGCTGCCATGATCATAATAGGGATATGGCTTGGTCTTGGATACAATACCATTATCTATATGTCCGGTCTTCAGTCAGTACCTCAGGACTTATATGAGGCGGCGCGAATTGATGGAGCCTCCGGCATTCAGATTTTCTTTCGAGTGACAGTACCAATGCTGCAAAACACCACATTTTTTCTGTTGATTACCAATATTATCAGCTCTTTTCAGGTATTCGGGCAGATTAACATTATGACCAACGGCGGACCTGGAACAGCCACAACGGTGTTGGCACATTATATTTATCGAGCCGGCTTTAGTTATCACAAGATGGGATATGCCTCTGCAATGGCATGGTTCCTTCTTATGATTATCTTTCTGGTGACAGTATTTCAATGGAAATTTCAAAAAAAGCATGAAGATGATATGTAAAAGGAGAAAAATGAAGAAAAAACGTACCATAAAAAAAACAATGTTGACAGTCTGCGTATTCCTGATTGCTTTGCTTATTCTGTTTCCATTCATTTGGATGTTGTTTTGCTCTTTTAAGCCGCTAAACGAAATATATGAATTTCCTCCCAGACTTATTTCGGAAAATATGTCTATGAAAAATTATGAGAAAGTACTGTTTCAACAGGATCCATCCTTTCTGGTCTATTTGAAAAATACGGTTATCACAACAGTATTGTCCGTACTGGGGACCGTAGTAACTTCTGCATTGGCAGGCTATGCCTTCGCCAAAATGAAATTCAAATTCCGGGATCAGTTGTTTTTACTGTATCTGGCAACAATGATGGTCCCTTTTCAGGTACTGATGGTTCCCCAGTTTATTCTGTTTAAGGGAATGGGCATCTTCAACACTCTATGGGCACTGATTCTGCCAAGGCTGTTTACACCCCTTGGAACATTCCTGATGCGGCAGTATTTTTTGGACGTACCTGATGAGATTATTGAGGCAGGTAAGGTGGAAGGCCTCGGAGAGTTCGGTATCTTCAGACGTCTGGTACTGCCGCTTGCCAAACCGGCAGTAGCCACTGTAGTTATCCTGAACTTCGTATGGAGATGGAATGATTACGAAGCGCCGCTGATTTTCCTGACAGATGACAAATTGTATACTTTGACAGTGGGACTGACAAACTTTATCGATGATGCCGGATTTTCACAGGACAATCTGATCATGGCGGCATCCACTATTGCGCTGATTCCAATTATCATTGTGTTCATTGTAGGACAGAGATATTTTATAGAAGGCCTTACCAGCGGAAGTGTAAAAGGATAAAGCTGAAATGGATTTAACGGTCCGTTCAGTCCTTTTTTCCGTTCCAGTCATTCCCGCCCCTCTTCTTTCATAAACTGATAAAAAGCACATCAGGACATCTGCTTGAAAAAGAAACTCCCCTGTCTGTTTACAGCCGCCTTTTTTTTCTGCTTTATCGGCGTATTTCTTTATTTTTTTCTTAACAGCGATGCCAGACGCTTCCGGCAGGTGACGGAAAATTTTTTTACATCGTCTCTGGCCGGAGACAGTCTGAGCCTTCACTATACGCTGGCTGATCCATCACCCTGGCTGGAAGGTCCTTCCCCGGCCACGCTTTCCGTCTATTCCAGTCCGGGAAGACAGACATCCGCGGCCGTCATGGAAAATCTGCTCACCGCTCTCTGGGATATCGATCCGGAAAGGCTGAATGAACAGGACGCCTATACCCTGTCCCTTTTGACTTCCTGGCTGGAAAATGAACTGGTGGGAGCGCAGTGCGAATATTTTGAAGAGCCGCTGTCCCCAACCTCAGGCATGCATCTGGAGCTCCCCGTCCTTCTGGCGGAATATGCCTTCCGAAGCAGAGAGGATATGGAGGATTATCTGGAAATTCTGGAAAGCATTCCGGACTATCTGAACGGTCTCGGAGCATATGAAAAGGAAAAGGCCGCCGCAGGGCTTTTCATGACCGAAGAGGATGCGGCCGAAGTGGTCAGTCAGTGTGATGCTATTCTGAATGAAACGCTGCTGGAGAGTGGAACTCATTTTCTGCAGACCACCTTCGCGGAACGGCTGGACCGGCTGATTGAAGCGGGAGAAGTGGACGCGGATGACCGGGGAAAATATATTTCGGAAAACGACAGGCTGTTAAAAACGGTGGCCGCGCCTGCTTACGAATCGCTGGGAGACACCATTTTTCTTCTTTCCGGAAGCGGACTGTATGAGGGAGGGCTGGGACAGATATCCGGGGGAATCATTTATTATACTTATCTGCTGAAACGCAATACGGGTTCTTCCAGAACGCCGGAGGAGATCACGCGTCTTCTTTCCGAGCAGCTTCAGTCTGATGTTCAACAGCTTCAGGAGCTTTCCGGCCGCTACAGGCAGCTTACCGGACATACGCCGGATTCCGCCTCCTCCCTGTTCCGGTTTCCCCTTGAGGATGCCCGGGAGATTCTGACAGACCTGCAGCAGCGCATGCAGGACGACTTTCCGCCGCTTTCCGGGCTCACCGATATGACTGTCTCCTGTGCTATCAAAACGGTTTCCGAAAGCCTGCAGAGCTATACCTCACCGGCCTTCTATCTGACGCCGCCTCTGGATGATCTGACTGAAAATGTGATTTATATAAACCCGGCTTCCACCGGAACCGGCCTGGAGCTGTATACCACGCTGGCCCATGAGGGCTATCCGGGCCATCTGTACCAGACCGTTTACAGCCGGCTTTATGAAAATTCCGTAACCGATAATCCGGTGCGTGGCGTTCTTTCTTTCAATGGCTTTGTGGAGGGCTGGGCTTATTATGTGGAAAATATTTCCTACGGCTACGCCGCAGACGTGCTTCTGGAAAACGGCGGCTCCGAAGCCGATCAGGTGCTCGTTCAGCTTCTGTGTCTGGAGAGGAACCTTCAGATCAATCTCTACTGCCTGCTGGATCTGTCCATCCATTATTATGGCGCCGATCGGGAGGATGTCTTCCGCTCTCTGGCAGCCTTCGGCATTTCCGATACAGCGACGGCGGGAGCCATCTACGATTATATCCGCAGGGAGCCGGCCACTTATTTAAAGTATTATCTCAGTTATCTGGAGATTCTTTCCCTCAAGGAAGAAGCGCAGGAGCTTTGGCAGGAACAGTATTCCGATCTTCGCTTTCATACCTTCCTTCTGCAGACGGGGCCTTCCGATTTTACGAACCTGGAAAAACGTCTGAGGGAACAAAATCCGGGCGTGCAGCAGCCGAAAGTGTAACACCTTCAGGCACAGCGTCCGAAGGTGTTACACCTGTTGACGCAGCACCTGAAGGTGCAGACTCATCCCTTCATCTTTTCAAAAAAGTCCATCAGGTTCAGGAGCGCCCTGCGCAGGACCTCCTGTTCCTCTCCGTCAAGCCCTTTGAGGACCTGACGGATCATTTCGTCATGAAACCGCTTGTGATGGGCAAAAGCGCGTTTTCCCTTTTCTGTCAGAGACACCAGAACCACCCGCCTGTCTTCTTCGCTGCGCACGCGCTGGACATAGCCTTTTTTCACCAGGGAATTCATGGAAATGGTCAGGGTTCCCGTGGTGACGGACAGGATTTTGGCCACAGTGGTCATATTTTTAGGTTCCCCGGTTCCAATGGCCTCAATCACATGCATATCATTCGCGGTCACATCCCTGTATTCTCCGGTGCGGATCGCCCTTTCCTCAATGGTATTAATATCACGGAACAGCTTTACCAGCACTTCATTCAGCGTTTCATTGATATCCATTCCGCTTCCTCCTTCGGATTATTCAATGGACTTCATGGATTCCGCCATGTTGATGGCGTCAAGCTTTCTGTTCATCACTCCGCAGACAAACGCCGCGAAAACAAACGTCAGCACAATGCTGTAAAGAATGCTCAGCGGAGCGATGTGAACATCAAATGCAATCATATCGATATCAATCTGAGCCATGACGAAGCTGTGCAGATATTTTCCCATGACCAGCCCTGCCAGAGCGCCCAGTCCTGTCAGAATCAGATTCTCCCGAAATACATAGCTGGCCGTTTCGTTACGGTAAAAACCCAGCACCTTGATGGTGGCAATCTCCCGAAGACGTTCCGTAATATTGATATTCGTCAGGTTATACAGCACGATGAAGGCGAGCGCTCCGGCGCAGACGATGATCAGCACCACCACATAATTCAGGCTGTCCATCATACTGTTAAACCGTGTCCGCATATCCTCATAGGCGGACACACTTGCCACGCCGCTGCAGTTCATGACAGCGGCTGAAGCCTCATGAATATCCTGCCCCTCCTTTACGTTCACATATGCGGTCTGATATTCAGGCTCCTGACCGATTTGTTCCTCCCAGGTTTCCGGGGACAGATAGGCGTAGTGGTAGATATAGTTTTCGCTGATTCCGGAAATGGTAACCGTCAGCCGGTTTCCATCCTCGTCCTCCAGTACCGTTTCATCTCCCACGCGCAGTCCGGCCTTGTCCGCGAGCTTCGCCGTGAGCACCGCTTCCCCTTCCTCCGGCCAGGGAATGGCTTCTCCATTCTCCGTATGCAGATTCAGATAGGCGTCTGTTTCATCCGGCTCCTGCGGAATCACCAGGGTGACAGATTCCGTCTCCTCTCCATGAGTCAGGTCAACGCTTTCCTCATATGCGAGCATGAAGCCTTCCGCCATCTGCTCCATGACCGTCTCAAATTCCGTCCGGTCCTTCTGCGCGTAAGCGTCGCTGAATGTCACGCCCAGATCGTTGATCTGAATTTCTCCATACTGAGCGTCAATAATGCCTCCGATGGAATCCCGGATGCCGAAGCCTGTCAGCAGCAGGGCCGTACAGCCGCCGATTCCAAACACCATCATAAAAAATCGCTGCTTATAACGGAAAATATTTCTTGCCGATACCTTGACCAGAAACGACATGTGATTCCAGAGAAAAGGGATTTTCTCCAGGAAAATGCGCTTTCCGCTCTTCGGCGCCTTCGGACGCATGAGCTGCGCGGCCACCTCTGCAAGCTCATACCGGCAGGTGGCAAAGGTGGTTCCCATGGAACACAGAACAGCCACCGCGAGCGATACAGCCGCAAGCCTCCAGTCAAGCAGAAGCACAAAATCCCCCATCTGGTACATGATGCCGTAGGCAAACCAGATCACCGTAGGGAACAGCCAGGAGCCCACAAAAAAGCCGATCAGACAGCCGATCAGGGCAGCGCTTCCGGAATAGAACAGATATTTTCCCATGATCCGTCCTTTTCCATAGCCCAGCGCCTTGAGCACGCCGATCTGGGTTCTCTGCTCCTCCACCATGCGGGCCATGGTGGTCATGCAGACCAATGCCGCCACCAGGAAGAAGAATACCGGGAAAACGCCAGCGATCCCCTCCACAATGCTGGAATCGCTTTCGTAACAGGCGTAGCCGATATTTTCATCTCTCGTGAGGACATAGGTATCCGGCTCCTCCAGATCCGCAAGCTCCTGCCTCGCTTCCTCAAGCTCTTCCTCCGCCTCCGCGATCTGCTCCTCAAAGCTCTGCAGATTTTCTTCATATTCCGCCCAGCCGTCGGCAACCTCTTCTCTGGCGTCCGCCAGCTCCGCTTCCGCCTCTCTCAGCCGTTCTTCATTTCTGGCGATCTGATCCTCCCCGGCCTCAATCTGCGCCTGTCCCATATTGGCCAGCCCCAGCCCGGCTTCCACCTGCGCTTCGTTTCCGTAAAGCTGCGCTTCCGCCAGATTCAGGCCGGCCTCCATATTATCTCTTTCGTCCTCGTCATCCAGATCGGCCGCCGCAGTCCGCTGATCTGCAAGCTCAGACCTTCCATCCGCAATCTGCGTCTGACCATCCTCCAGCTCCTGTCTGGACTCCGCCAGGGTCGCCCGGTTATCCTCAATCTCCTGTCTGGCGTCCGCGATCTCCGCCCAGCCGTCGTCAATCTCCTGCTGTCCGTCCGCGATTTCCTGCTCCGCGTCCTCCAGCTCCTGTCTGGCGTCCGCAAATTCTGACTCCGCCTCCGCCCGGTTTTCTGCAAGCTGCCGTTCGCCTTCCTCGATCTGCCACTCAGCATCCTCCTTCAGAGCCAGATATCGCTCCTGCGCAAGATTTTCCGCAAGAGGCTCCGCCCAGTCCACAGCCGCGTCCACCGCATCGTCATATTCCTGGCTGTACAGCTCATACCGGTCCTGCAGAAATACATAGATATCCGTGTAGTAATCCGTGTTGAAGCCGTCCTTCGGGATATAGACAAACCCCTTCAGCCTTCCGCTTCCGAGCGATGTTGTTCCGCGTTCATAGTTAATATAATAGGAAGAATTACACAGCCCGACGATGGTATATTCCGTATAACGGAACATATCCGCCGTATCCTCGTCATTATTTTCCGATACCCGGATCGTTGTACCCAGAGCGTCCTTACCATAAGCCTGCGCATCCACCATGCATTCATTCCCGGCTGTCGGCTTTCTTCCTGCCGTCACCACGGTCTGATTCAGCTTCCACAGCATGGAATGGGCGCGGAGCACATTCTCCTCTCCGTTTTCCTCCACCGCGAGAAAATCCGTATAGATCTCACCTTCGGCGATCTCCACTCCGTCCCGTTCATTCAGCGCTTTCACATCCTCCTCATCATAACCGATGGTGGAAACCAGCCTCAGGTCATACAGCTTATTTTCTTCCAGATAGTTTTCTCCGGCTGCCAGCATATCCGGCGTCGTCACCGTCAGTCCCACATACAGTCCGACCCCCAGCGCCACAATGGCAAGAATCGCCATATAGCGCCCCAGGCTCTCCTGAATCTCCCTCAATGTTGTTTTCATTATGGTAGATTTCATGATATCTCCAATCCGGAGCTCCATCAACGGAGCATACGCCTTACCTTACCACTCGATCTCTTCCACCGGAGTGATGTGTTCATTGATCTCCATGCTCTGTACCGTGCCGTTTTTTACCCGGATAATCCGGTCCGCCATGGCTGTCAGCGCCTGGTTATGCGTGATCACCACCACTGTCATTCCCGTATTCCGGCAGGTATCCTGAAGGAGCTTGAGCACCGCCTTTCCGGTGTTGTAGTCCAGAGCGCCGGTGGGTTCGTCGCACAGAAGCAGCTTGGGATTCTTCGCAAGCGCTCTGGCAATGGCAACCCTCTGCTGCTCTCCGCCGGAAAGCTGGGCCGGAAAGTTCCCGATCCTGTCTCCGAGACCCACTTTTTTCAGCGTTTCCGCCGCATCCAGAGGATCCTTTGAAATCTGGGAGGCCAGCTCCACGTTTTCCAGCGCCGTCAGATTCTGAATCAGATTGTAGAACTGGAATACAAAGCCGATGTCATATCTCCGGTAGGTAGTGAGCTGCTTCTGATTGTAGGCGGAGATTTCCTTTCCATCCAGGATGACGCTTCCCTCCGAAAGGGTATCCATTCCTCCCAGGATGTTGAGGATTGTCGTCTTGCCCGCTCCGGACGCTCCGACGATCACACAGAACTCTCCTTCCTCAATTTCAAAATTTACGTTCCTGAGCGCTTCGATATCCACCTCTCCCATATGATAGACTTTTTTCACATTTTTAAATTCCACAAAGGCCATGCCGTCACTCCTTCTCTTCCATCATTGCCTCCACGTATCCCCGGTCCCACAGAAGAATTTTCAGCTTTCCGGCCGCCTGAACGGCCGCGGAAGTAAAATACTGATTGGTCATGACCGCTCCCACCATCCTGTCATAGTAGTCCCGGCCCGCATAGACCTCCTGCACCGCCCTGACGCCAATCGGATCTGTATGGCACTTACACTGTACCGCGTACGTCACGCCATCCTTTTCCGCCAGAATATCCACACCATAATCCCCGCTTCCTCTCGTCACCTCCACCTCTGTAAATCCGTTGTCCTTAAGCAGATCCGCACAGAAGTATTCAAATTCATGGCCCTCCATATCATCCATTTCCGACCGGCGGCTGCGGCTTCTGAAAAATCTGACCGTAAAAATGGCTGCCAGAGCCAGAAGAAGGATGCCGCCCGCGGTCAGCAGAACGGGCCATGCTGTCGATAACTGTTCCATTCAAAAAAATCCCCATTCCGACCGGCGCTTTTATCAGGAAAGGCCGCCGTACGGCAGCCGGTCCCCGTTTCAAACTCAGGTCCTTATCTGATAATCTTAACACAAGGGGTGGGCTTTCTCAAGGTGGTTTTCTCTTTGGAATCCGCCTTTTCTCTTTGGAATCCGCCTTTGAATCAGAAAAAAACGGCAGCTCCGTTTTACACGGAAGCTGCCGCTGTGATGCCTCTTTTCTTTATTTCAGCCGTTGCTCCGGAATTACTCTGCCAGTCTTGTTGTCTGGCCGGCTTCATAGGCTGCCAGTCTCTCATCGATGATTTCCTGATATCCGGCATCCAGATATTCCTGAGCCCTCTGGTCATACAGAGAGTCAAACTCGTCCGGATCGCACATGGTCAGCTCATCACGATACTGGGTATACAGAGAGCTGAGAGTATCTCTGTATTCGCTTTCCGATTCAATTGCGGTGGAGAACTGGCAGTCCACGATCGCCATTCCCTGATCAGCCAGTTCTACACGATCATTATAGAACTGAATGATCTGTTCCACCAGCTCATCTCTCTGAGGAAGATCCATCGGGAAGCTGCTGCTGATATCTACCTCCGGGTCCCCTGTAATTCTTGCGTTCGTAACCACGGAAACATAGTCGCCGTTGTAGTTATAGCCCTGCTGGTATTCGCCGCTGTAATCGCCAACGCTCACTTCATTGCCATTCTCATCTACAGTGTAGTTCTCACCTTCAACGCCCCACTGCAGAGTATGAAGCACATCCTCCTGGCTCATCCACTCCAGATACATCCAGGCTGCTTTGATCTCATCCTCGGAAGCGCTGGAAGAGAAGCCCACGATAACGCCAAACGGGTTATTCGCACGATAAGCCGGAGTTTCTCCATAGGAGGCTGCCAGACCTGCTGCCGCGGGAACAACCGCAAGCTTTGCATCCGGGTTCTGCTCATAGAAGGAAGTCAGCCAGTCCATGCTGGCGGAAATATATCCACCATAGGCGTACTGTCCGCCATTTACAAAATTGGCCTTCTCTGTCTCAGTATCTGTAACATAATACTCAGGGTTCGTGATGCCAAGATTGTATTCTTCGTTCTTCGCCTTCAGCAGCTTCTTGTTGGGCTCCCATCCAAGGGATACAATGTTGTAATCGCCATACATTGCCCACTCCTGCTCGTCCTGAGGAAGGGTTCTGAAGCTGTGGTTCTGATCAGAGCCAAGGCCGGTCAGCATGCTGCCTCCGCCGGGATGCTCGCAGATACCTGCATCCATAATCTTCTGCATGGCATCCAGATATTCCTCACGGGTAGTGGGAACATGGTCATATCCAACCTGCTCCAGCCAGTCCATACGAACAAAGGTCTGCCAGGTATATGCCGTCTCATAATAGGTGCTTTCGCCCATTACAAAATAGGTATCTCCATTGATGGTGGTATAATCCAGCTGTCCCTGATCTACCATTCTGTTATAATAGGTAGGAGCAACGGACGCAAACTCGTTCATATCGATGGTGGTCAGATAACCGTCATTCGCCCACTGTGCCAGCTTGGGATAATCAAACTCCGTCAGCATGGTAGGAAGCGTTCCTGCGGATGCGAGCAGCGCATAGTCCGTCATAACATCGTTACGGGTGATCGGAACGAATTCTACGGTAACATTCCACTGATCGCCGAAGTTTTCCTGAATCCACTGGGTCCAGTAATTGTTCACCACATCCGGAACACCTTCCACGCCTCTGTCGTAAACAGGAACCTGAAGGGTTACATTCTCCGCAAACGGCTCCCAGCTGTCCATACCTGCTCCCGCTTCCGCGGATGCCGTTTCTCCTGAAGCATCCGTCTCTGCTGCAGTACTTTCTGCCACTTCTGAAGCAGCTGCACTTTCTGTTGTTGATGCAGCGCTCTCTGTCGTATTGCTGCTTCCGCAGCCGGCAAGCGTTCCCATGGCCATTATCGCAGCTGACGCTACGGCAATCGCCCTGTGAAGCGTTTTCCTCTTCATAATTATACCTCCTTCGTCATTTTGACTTTACCAGTAGATGTAAACATTTACATTATCATACATGTTACAGTTCTGTTCCATTCATTTTCTCATCATTTCTATGCAAAAATGACCTTTTATTCTTTTTTCAGCTTTTTCATCCCATTTTTTATGGTTTAATTATATAATTTTAACTTTTTACGATAGTTATAATATACAAATTCACCATAATATTTCATTGTTTTTCCATCTATTTTCCATTTTCACACTTCTTTGTGCATCTTTGCCATTCATATTTTCGTATACGGGATTTATTTTATAAATTCCGTCATTTCTCCATATTGACTTATTTTCATAATCTCTATAAACTGGAAACGGACGGCGCATGCCGTCCAAAATTGTCGCAAGGGGGAATACTTCCAATGGAAAAAAGAGAAAGCTTTTCATCCCGGCTGGGCTTCATCCTGATTTCAGCCGGCTGCGCCATCGGACTTGGAAATGTATGGCGTTTTCCCTATATCACGGGAAAATACGGAGGTGCGGCCTTCGTGGTTATCTATCTGATTTCGCTCGTCATTCTTGGCCTTCCCATCATGGTCATGGAATTTTCCGTGGGCCGTGCCAGCCGCAGATCAGCGGCAAGAAGCTTCCATGTACTGGAACCGAAAAACACGAAATGGCATCTGCTTTCCTATCCTGCCATGGCAGGCAACTATCTGCTCATGATGTTCTACACCACGGTCGCCGGCTGGATGCTGGCCTATATTGTAAAAATGCTCCGGGGAGAATTCACCGGACTGACGCCGGATGAGGTTGGCGGTGTCTTTAATGAGATGCTGGCGCAGCCCGGCCCCATGACGTTCTGGATGGTTGTTGTTGTTCTTGTCTGCTTCGGTATCTGCGGCATGGGCCTGCAGAACGGCGTGGAACGGATCACCAAGGTCATGATGGTCGCGCTGTTTTTTATCCTTATTCTGTTGTGCATACGCAGTGTCACTCTGCCGGGCGCGGGAGAAGGCATCCGCTTCTATCTCGTTCCCGACTTTGGCAAGATCGAGGAATACGGCTGGTTCGAGGTGGTATACGCCGCCATGGGACAATCCTTCTTCACCCTGAGCCTCGGTATCGGCGCCATGGCAATCTTCGGAAGCTACATTTCCAGAGACCATGCCCTCACCGGAGAATCCGTCCGCATCTGCTGCCTGGATACCACGGTAGCCCTGCTGTCCGGCCTGGTGATCTTCCCCGCCTGCTTTGCCTTCAATGTCAATCCCGGCGAAGGTCCCGGACTGGTATTTGTCACCCTGCCCAACATCTTCAACCAGATGGCCGGGGGACGGATTTTCGGCGCGCTCTTCTTCCTGTTCATGAGCTTTGCCGCCCTGTCCACCGTCATCGCGGTATTTGAAAATATCATCAGCTTCGGCATCGATCTGTTCGGCTGGACGAGAACAAAATCCACTCTGGTCAACCTGGTCCTGATCCTGATTCTTTCCCTTCCCTGTGTCTTCGGCTTCAACGTGCTGAGCGGCTTTGCTCCGCTGGGAGAAGGTACCACAATCCAGGATCTGGAAGACTTTATCGTTTCCAACAACCTGCTTCCTCTGGGCAGCGTAGGATATCTGCTCTTCTGCACAAGCCGCTATGGCTGGGGCTGGAAAAACTTCATCCAGGAGGCAGATGCCGGAAAAGGGCTGAAATTCCCCAAATGGGCGCGCTGGTATGTCACCTATATTCTGCCTCTGATCGTCCTGTTCATTCTGGTCATGAGCTATATCCAGAAGTTTGGCGCATAAGCACACAGGCTTTGAAATTTTTCGACCGTATTTTTTTAATATTTTCAAATCAAATGCCGCAGAATCTTATTTTCCGGGATTCTGCGGCATTAATGTTTTTATAAGGAAAATCAGAAAATCAGGACACAGAAAGTTCACAATTTTATTAGCACTCACCTCTTGACAGTGCTAATAATAGGTGTTATATTACAGCTAGAACAAAGGAAAGGGGTACAGAAAAGAGGAAACCGAAAAGGTTCCGAAAATCCGTACCGGAGCCGGAGTTCCAGAAAAAAACAAATAACAACGGATTTATATAAAAAGGAGAGATGACTTATGTTACTGCCCAGCATTTTTGGAG
>DXHY01000084.1 GCA_019113175.1 Candidatus Eisenbergiella stercoravium
TTCCGGAGCGTAAGCGACGGGGCGAAGAGAAATCGCGAATGCGATTTCTCTTCTGCCATCAGAGCAATTTGTGACGCTCCGGCACAAATTGCCGTGTGAAAAATAAGCCATCGGGCTTATTTTTCACACTATGCCTCCGTTTCTGCTTTTTTTACAAAAACATCGAAAACACCACCGTCACGATCCCGCAGATCCCGATCGCGAGTCCGCTCATGGCCCCTTCCGTTTCTCCGATTTCAATGGCCTTTGATGTGCCCACCGCATGGCTGCATGCACCGATCGCAAGCCCCGCCGTCATGGAGTCCTTCACCCGGAAGATACGGATCAGGAAGGGCGCCAGGATGCTTCCCATGATTCCGGTCAGAATGACCGCCGCCACCGTAATGGAAGAAATACCTCCATGACTTTCCGCGATTCCCACCGCAATGGGAGTGGTTACCGATTTGGGAAGAAGAGAATACGTCATGGCCTCGTCCAGCCCGAACAGACGGCAGAGAAGGAACACGCTTCCCATGGAGGTGAGAGAACCCGCCACGCAGCCCGCCAGAATCGGAAGCCAGTTCTTCTTCAGAAGTTCCAGTCTTGTATAAACCGATACCGCCAGACAACTGGTGGCCGGAGCCAGAAACATATTTATGATGCTCCCGCCCTCATTATAGCTCTCATAAGGAATTTGAAACAGCAGAAGTACCCCCGATACAAGAACGATAGCAATGATCAGGGGATTGCAGATCACAAGCCCCGTTTTTTTCTGAATCCATACACCGATGGAAAACGCCACAATACTGAGTGCAATTCCAAAAAACGGAGAAGCCAGCAGTTCAGACATATTCCTTCCTCCCTTCCTTTATTTTCCTTTCCGCAGTCCGGTTTTCTTCCGTTCCGGCCTTTCCTGTTATGTCCACCTCAATCCGTCCGCTGTCTGCCTGCCGCCGGTTCATCAGCCAGAGGACGCCGCGGATGGTCCAGGCTGTCACCGCAAAGGTGAGAATCGTAGTAAACAGACAGATCAGAAGCAACTTTCCCACGTTTCCGGCCAGCACGTCAAAATAATTGATGATGCTCACTCCCGCAGGAATAAAGAAAAAGGCCATATTGGAAAGCAGAAAATCCGATTTTTCCCTGATATGCTCCACCTTCAGGATTCCGAAGATGAGCAGAACAAACAGCAGAAGCATCCCGATCACACTTGCCGGAAATGCAAAGGGCAGAAGATTTTCCACAATTTCGCTTACCCAGCACAGCGCAAAAATAATTCCAATCTGATAGATGATTTTCATAAGTACACGAACTCCCTCTTATTTTTAATTCAGGCTGATCTGACACATCTTCATCGTCAGAAGCGCCGCCTCATGACTTTCCGGCGTCACACCCGCGCAGCAGGACGGATCCACGCTGATCCTGGTCTCCGGCAGCCGCGCTTTTAACAGAAGCGCGTTGGACACCACGCAGATGTCCGTGCACAGACCCACCAGCTCGATCTCCAGCTCTTCCCTCTCACTTTCCCTGTACAGAAGCTCTGCCAGCTCAAGGGAAGCGAAGGTGGGCTTGTCCACGATCACCGCATGGGGCATGGCCTTCCGAATCTCTTTCCGGATCTGCCATCCCTCACTTCCCCGGATACAGTGAGGGACAGGCAGATTCCTCCCCTCGCTGGTTTCCAGATAATCCTCATCATGAGTATCTCTTGTGGCATAAATGCAGTCCTCAGGATATGTGCGGATCTTCTCCGCAACCCTGCCGACGATCGCCTGCGCCTCCTTCGTTCCCAGCGCTCCGTCGATGAAATCATTCTGCATGTCCACTACCACCAGTATTTTTTTCATACTCTATCCTTTCCGGCGCGATCCCACGCCCTGTTGTCATCCATTCTCCCCATTTTCCCTTTTTTCAGACCACATTCTGCGCGCCATTCTCAAGCTTCAGAAGCTGTTCCATATCGGATAGCAGCTTCTCCGTCAGCTCCAGCAGCTTCTCCGCGTCCTTTTCCACCAGACCCTCCTTTTTAAAGCGCAGCAGAAAATAGGGCGTTCCCTTCGCCGTAAAGGTCAGGGATGAGCCGTACAGGCGAAGCAGCCCGGGAATATTTTCCACACGTAAGAATGCGTCCGGACGGAGCTGAAGCTTCAGCGCTCCCTCCCGGTTCTTCACTTCGTCCCGGCTCTTCACCTCGGTGATATAAAGAGAGTGGGCCTTTACCCGGATCAGGGCGATCCGGAGCAGATTTTCCACGCAGACGGGCACCTCTCCGAACCGGTCCAGAAGCTCCTCCTTCATATCCTCGCTCTCCGCGGGAGTTTCCACCCCCGCAATCCGCTTATAGATATCCAGCTTCTGCTGCTCGTTGACGATGTAGGCGGACGGAATATAGGCATCCACATCCAGCTCCACGGTGGTCGCAAAATCCGCCGTGCGGGTCTCACCCTTCAGGGTTTTCACCGCATCGTTCAGCATCTTGCAGTACAGATCGTACCCCACCGCCTCCATGTGGCCGGACTGCCTTTTTCCGAGCAGATTACCCGCGCCGCGGATCTCCAGGTCCCGCATGGCGATCTTGAAGCCGCTTCCCAGCTCGGTGAATTCCCGGATGGCGGACAGACGTTTTTCCGCAATCTCCTTTAACATCTTATCCCGCTTATACATCAGAAACGCATAGGCGGTGCGTCCGGAACGGCCCACCCGGCCCCGGAGCTGATAGAGCTGGGAAAGGCCCAGCTGATCCGCATCGTGAATGATCATGGTGTTCACGTTGGAAATGTCCAGCCCCGTCTCGATGATGGTGGTGGAAACAAGCACATCGATTTCCCCGTTGATGAAATCATACATGATCCGTTCCAACTCGTGCTCCTTCATCTGCCCGTGAGCAAAGGCCACATTCGCCTCCGGCACCAGCTTCTGAATGGACGCCGCCATATCCGCAATGGTGTTTACCCGGTTATAGACATAGTACACCTGTCCGTCTCTGGCAAGCTCCCGGACGATGGCCTCCCGCACCATTTCCTCGTTATATTCGCAGACAAAGGTCTGGATGGGCTGACGGTCCCCCGGCGCTTCCTCCAGCACGCTCATGTCCCGGATGCCGATGAGGGACATATGAAGGGTCCGGGGAATGGGAGTCGCGGTCAGCGTCAGCACATCCACATCCTCCTTCAGCTTCTTGATCTTCTCCTTGTGTGCCACGCCGAAGCGCTGCTCCTCATCGATGATCAGAAGGCCCAGATCCTTGAACTGAATGTCGGAGGACAAAATGCGGTGGGTGCCGATCAGAATGTCCACCTGACCCTTGCGCAGATCCGTCACCGTTTTTTTCTGCTCCGTGCTCGTGCGGAACCTGCTCATCAGATCGATGCGCACGGGAAAATCCTTCATCCTCTGCTGAAAGGTGTTATAGTGCTGCTGGGCAAGAATGGTGGTGGGCACCAGAAAAGCCACCTGCTTTCCATCCTGGACCGCCTTAAAGGCAGCCCGGATGGCGATCTCCGTCTTGCCATAGCCCACATCCCCGCAGATCAGTCGGTCCATGATTTTGTGGCTTTCCATGTCCTCCTTGGTGGCGGCGATGGCAGAAAGCTGATCCTCCGTTTCCTCGAAGGGGAACATTTCCTCAAATTCCTTCTGCCAGACCGTATCCTGGCCGAAGGCAAATCCCTCCTTCTGCTGCCTGACCGCGTACAGCTCCACCAGATCCTTCGCCACCTCGTCCACGGCACTGCGCACCTTCGACTTGGTACGGGTCCATTCCTGGGTGCCCAGCTTGTTCAGCTTAGGCGTCTTGGCAGCGTCCGCGGAAGCATACTTCTGGATCACATCCAGGCCGGTGGCGAGCACGTACAGATTTCCGCCGTCCCGATAGGAAATCTTGATGTAGTCCTTGACGGTGCCGTTCATCTCCACCTTTTCAATGCCCTGATAGATTCCGAGCCCGTGGGTTTCATGCACCACATAGTCGCCCACCTTCAGTTCGGCAAAATCCTGGATCTTCTGACCTTCAAACTGCCTGCGGCGCTTCTTTTTTTTCTTCTGCGCCCCGAAAATGTCGCTCTCCGTGATGACCACGAATTTCAGCAGGGGATATTCAAAGCCCCTGCTCACATGGCCGTAAAACAGTTCCACCTCTCCCGGCCGTACCTCTCTGTCTCCATCCTCGCTGTAAAAGCTGGAAAGCCCTTCCGCCTGCAGATCCTCCGCAAGCCGCTTCGCCCGGGTCCGGGAGGGGGATAAAAGCAGCACCCGGCTGCCGTTTTTCTTATACCGCTTCAGATCCGCCGTCAACGCCTCAAAGCTGTTGTTGTAGGGGGACATGCTTTTTACATTCACATCAAACCGCTTCTGCGGAGTGACGAGAGAGTTTCTGGCATCCATCGCGGAAAGCAGCACCGTGCGCAGGCCGCTCAAAAAGGAGGCCGTCTGCTCGCAGCCGTACAGAAGATCCGCCTGCCCTGGCAGAATATAGCCCTTTTCCAGCCGGTGGCTCATGCTCTCCCGAAACTCCAGCTCCACCGCCTCTCCCTGCTCCTTCAGCCTCCCCGGCTCGTCCAGAAACACGCAGGTATACCGGTCGGGGAAAAAACGCAGGAAGGACACCGTATCCTCATAAAAATAACGGATATAGCTTTCCAGATTCGCCGCCGCGGAAAGCTCCCTCACCTGCTCGGAAAGCTCTCTTATCTGTCCGGTGATCCGGGCCGCCTCCTCGGTGTGAAAATCCTCCCGCAGCTTTGCCGCAAACGCCTTCGCCTCCGTCTCAATCCGTTTTAACCCGTCAAGCTTCTGCCGCCTGTCCAGCACCATCTCCGTGGCCGGATAGATGTCAACCATGGACAGCTTCTCCACGCTCCTCTGGCTTCCCAGATCAAAGGAGCGGATGGAATCCACCTCTTCTCCCCACAGCTCGATGCGGTAAGGATTTTCCTCCGTCAGATCGAACACGTCAATGATGCCGCCCCGGATGGAAAACTGGCCCGGTGCCTCCACCTGCCAGTTTTTTTCATAGCCCATCCGGGAAAGCTGTTCGGAAAGCTCCGTCTCATCCACAGTGCTGTCCGCGTCGATGTGGATGACCGCATCCGCGATCTCCTCCAGCGGCACCTGCGGGCTCATCAGTGCGGCAAAGGTGGTCACCACCGTCACCGGTCTTCCCTCAATCAGCTTCCGCAGCACCTTCATCCGGTCCGCAACCAGCTGATTGCCGTGGATATCCGCCTGATAAAAAATCAGATCCTTGGCCGGATACAGCACCGTACTTTTATCATAAAACTGATATTCCTCATAGATTTCCCTGGCCCTCAGATCGCTGTAGGTAACAATGACCTTATAGAGAAAATCCTCGCTCAGTCCACAGGCCAGATGAAGCTTCTGCGCGTCCGTACAGCCTATGTAGCCGATACTGGCCTTTTCCTTTTTCAAAAGGGACTGGCCCTCCTCAAACTCCGCCAGCTCATAAAGTGGTGCCGTTAATGCCTTCATCCCGCTTTTACTCCTGCTCCATTTCCTTCCGCTTCTGATTATAACGGTTCATCGCCGCATCCGGCCCTTCCGTCAGAACCGCGACCGCCGCCTCCGCCGCCTGCCGGACGCTCTCGTCCATGATCTTCCGTTCCGCCGCCGGAAAATGCCCCAGCACATAATCCGCAAGATCCCGTCCCGCAGGCTTTTCTCCCACGCCTACCCTAAGCCGCATGAAATCCTGGGTTCCCAGATTGGCAATGATATTTTTCAGCCCGTTATGGCCTCCCGCGCTTCCCTTTTTACGGATGCGCAGCTGCCCCACATCCAGGCTGATGTCGTCGCAGATCACCAGAAGCTGCGTTTCCGGATCTTCCTTATAATAATCTATGATCTCCCGAAGACTTTCACCACTCAGATTCATATAGGTCAGAGGCTTTGCCAGAAGCACCTTCTGCCCCTCAATCACACCTTTCCCCACCAGCGCACGGTGCTTTCTGTCGATCACCCGGATGCCGTAGCGGTCCGCCAGAGCGTCAACCACTTCAAAGCCCACGTTGTGTCTGGTATTTTCATATTCCTTTTTGGGATTTCCCAAACCTGCAATGATAAACATTTTTTCCTCCATATTAAAACGCTTTGTGCCAGAGCACGCGCGAAAAGCCGTTTCCATCTTCTGCATCTTTCCAGTTTAAGCCATAAAAACAGATTCTGTCAATGCCGCGGCCATATGGCTGACTGCAGCAGCGGCCGTGTGGCTGCCCAAAATGACAGTACAACTATTGAAGCACACTGAATTCATACCATTAAAAACCCGAAAACCGCTTTGCCAACCGTACTTTCCTCAATCCCCTTCACCTGAAACACTTCTGCAGAATACATACAGATCCTTTTCCGAATACTCTTCCCGGTATTCATATCCCAGCCGGTTAAAGTCCTTCAGCCCTTCCGGCGCCAAAATCCTGTGTTCCGCCGCAAAGCGCACCATCTCCCCGCGGGCCATTTTGGCATGGGTACCCTTCTGAATCACAGGCGAAAAAGCCTTTTCGGCTTTTTCCAGAACTCCGGCCTGATGGCCCGCGTCTTCCTTTCTCTGTTCTTCCCCGAAAACACAGGTCACATACCGCATTTCCTTTTCCAGATATTTTTCCACACAGAGCGCATATTCCCTGGACGCCAGATTCACAATGCAGTCCGTCTCTGCGGCCAGATACTCATACAGGCTCCGTCCCCAGAATGCGTACAGACTGCCCGCATCCGATGCCTTCGCCTGCATCTCCAGCCGATAGGGAACCACCCCGTCCAGCGGCCGCAGAATTCCGTAAAAGCCTGACAGAATACGCACATGCTCCTGCACATAATCCCACTGCCCGTCCTCAAACACCGCGGGCGCCATGTACTGATACTGAATGCCCTCGTAGGAAAGAAACGCCGGAGTCAGATTCCGCTTCAGCTCCGTTTTTTCCAGCTGCGCATACGCCTCCTGAGCGATTTTATCCGAACATTTCCACACCGCCTTCATCTCGGAAAGGCTCCTTTTTCTCATCCAGTCCAGAAGCTCCTGCGTTCGGTCCAGATAAGCCGGAAGGCCGGCAGGCGCAAGGGTATCCGTATCCGTTTTCATTTTTTTCGCCGGGGATATGATAAAACGCATTTTTTAATTACTACCTCCATACCGAAACGTTACGCTGAGACTGCGCGCAGCAGAGCCGCGACATATACCAACGCTTTTCTTTTTCTCATTCCAATGCTATACTTTCCAATGCCATACTAACTTTTATCATTTTTTTGAAAATAACGCAAACTATTTTTCTTCCCGGACAGTCTAATAGATGAAAGCAAGGCGGAAGGCGGCCTGGCGGCCGGCTTCCTGCAAGAATCCCTTCGGGATTCTTCTTGAATAAATGTCGCCTGACGGCGACAGAAAGTGAGGAAAATTCATGACAGCAAAACAGTTTGCCCGGCGCATGGAAGAATCCCAGGCAAAATTCTACAGGCTGGCATACTGCTACGTCAAAAATGAACATGACGCGCTGGAGATTCTCTCTGAGGCCACCTACCGGGGCTTCATCCATCTTAAGCGCCTGGAAAAGCCGGAATTTTTTGACACCTGGATGAGCCGCATCATCATCAACTGTGCCTGCGATCTTCTGAAAAAACAGAACCGGTACGATTTTCAGGAGCCTGACGACTCTCTTCCCGCCAGGGAAGAGGACCTTTCCGTGGATGACAGGCTCGACCTGTATCAGGCGCTGGACACCCTTTCTCCGGATGAAAAATCCCTGATCATCCTGAAATATTTCGAGGACAGGAGCTTCCGGGAAATCTCGTCCATCCTGAAGCTCCCGGAAAGTACGGTGAAAACCCGGCTTTACCGCATCATCGGAAAGCTTCGGGCCGCCATTCTTGTCTGAAATTCGAGAAAGGAGCGCATTTGTATGAATAAAGGAAAAGAAAACTATCAGAACATCCCCCTGCCGGACGGTCTTTCCAACGCCGTCCAGAAAGGTATAAAGAAAGGAAAGAGACATATGGAAAAAAAATGGATTGCCGCTATCGGTACACTTGCCGCCGCCTGCGTTCTGGGCTTCGTCGTTCTCAGGGTTCTTCCCTCTGACCTGCGCACACCGCAGGAGGGCGATGCTGCATCCCAGTCACGCATGGTTCCTTCCGACGGACAGACACCGGAGGCAGCGGCGTTCACCGCCACGGAAAACCCGGACGATGCTTCCGCCGCTTCTGTTTCTCCGGAGGATTCTGCCGCAGCTGCGGAAAACACCGCTCCATCCTCCATCCGTGTATACGGCACGGTAACGCAGATCGAGAATGGACAGATTCTGCTGGAAAATGATGAGGAGGGCGCGGCTTACCCTCAGATTCTCCTGAACCTTACGGATGATACCCTGATTCTCTCCGGTGAGGATTGCAGCCAAAAGACGCTTTCCGACATCACGGTGGGCGATACCCTGTACGCCGACATCAGCCCGGCCATGACCAGGAGCCTTCCGCCCATGGCAAACACCTTTGCCGTTTTCTGTGAAATTCCGGAAGACACCGCCGTTCCCACCTATGCACAGATCACCGATATCAGCACAGGAGATGACGGATACCTTCGCATCACTACCGATCATGAGCTGATCCTGATCCCCGGAGAGGACACAATCGTTCTTTCCCTGGATGGAATGGATACCCTTTCCGTTTCCGACCTGGCTGTTGGAGATACCATCCTGGCAAAATACCAGATCATGACCATGAGCATTCCTGCCCAGACCAGCCCTGAGGAAATCCGCCTTGTGGCAAAGTCGTCCGATCAGACTGCTGAACAGGCGGCTGACTCTTCAGATACTGCCGCAGCGCCTGAAAATATCTCTTCTTCCATTCGGGTTAACGGAACGGTAACGCAGATCGAAGACGGTCAGATTCTGCTGGAAAATAATGAGGAAGGTGCGGCTTATCCCCAGGTTCTTCTGAACATCACGGAGGATACCCTGATTCTCTCCGCTTCAGATTACAGCCAGAAGGCGCTTTCCGACATCACGGTGGGCGATACTCTGTACGCTGACATCAGTCCTGCCATGACCAGAAGCATCCCTCCCATGTCAAACGCCATTATAGTATTCTGCGATGTGACAGACGACACCGTCATCCCCACCTGTGCGCAGATCACGGATATTCAGACCGCTGAAGATGGACAGGTAACCATCATCACCGACCAGAACCTGAATCTGCTTCCAAATGAAAACACCAGAGTTCTCAGTCTGGACGGCAGCTCAGAGCTTTCCATTTCCGATCTGGCCATCGGGGATACCATTCTCGCCCGTTTCCAGATCATGACAGCCAGCATCCCTGCCCAGGCCAATCCGGAAGAAATCCGGGTAGCCGCAAAGGCCGGTGATGCACAGACCAGCTCCGTCCAGTAACATTTCAGACGGACACTCAGCCGAAGCCCTATAGCCGTTGTGGTTCAGACAGTTTTGAACTGCAGCGGCTTTTTTTATAGCAAATGCTATGATTTCAATGATAAACCCGCCGGTCTGTGATACATTGGATGCAGGCCAGACAATCAGGGAGATTCTTATGGAAATTCACGGAAAAATACTCATCGCGGACGATGATCCGGAAATCCGGAACATCCTCCGGATGCTTCTGGAGGAAGAGGGATATCAGGTCATTTTCGCCGAAAACGGGGAAGAAGTCCTGAAAAAAGCGGACGGCACAATAGACCTGTTTATTTTGGATGTCAATATGCCGGTAATATCCGGCTTTGCCGCAGGCGCTGAGCTGCGGAAGCAGACCTATGCGCCCATGATCTTTCTCACCGCCTATTCCGGAGAATCTGACAATGCGATCGGCTGTTCCGCCGGAGCGGACGATTATATCGTAAAGCCATTTCCAACGCGGAGCTTCTGCTTCGGATGAAGGCACTTCTGCGCAGGGCGAAGCACTACAGCCCTTTGGCGCTGTATCTGGTGAAAAGCCCAGGAGCCAGGCAGGTTATCTTTTATATCATGGCGATATGGGGAATGATCATAGCCGTCGTAAGCGCCACCAGCCTTCCCACCAACTACACCCTGGAAAGACTCATCACCTGGGCAATCGGCTTTCTCAGCGCGGCAGGTATTGTGATTCACATCCGCTCCGCGGAAGATAAGGCCCGCATGGCAGCACGTCTCCTGGTCACAGTCTCTGTGGCAGGCGGAATCATAAAGCTGTTTCTGCCGTGAGCTGATAAAAGGGGCTGTCCCCTCATTTCGTACAGGTTTCATACGAAAAGAGTACAGCCCTGCAGTTTAAACTCTTCTATTTTCTGATCGATTTTTTCCGGGGAGATGCCCAGCCGTTTGGCCAGGCACTCCTTACACAGGAAGTCTTTCGCTCCCCGGTTCACGAATTTCCGGTAGGCCCCGATCTCGTTGTAGGTCAGGGCCTTGCCGCATTTTACGCAGACGGACATTACAGATCGACCACCTTTGCGCGGTATACCTCACAGCCAAAGGGCGGAAGCTCACGGATTACCGTAGAATTATCCACCCGGAAGTCTTCACCGGTCCAGACCTCATGCATATCCAGAGTCTTGCCCGTGGAAAAGCCCAGTCCGATTTCGTCCAGATTGAAACGGGCGGCGGCTTTTTCTTCGCTCAGATTGAACAGGCCGATGGCAAGGTCCCCGTTTTCCAGCTGACGGGAATAAATGACCATATCATCTCCGCTCCAGATGCCGTTCAGCTTCACCGGCTGGCGGCAGGCCCTGTCCTGATTGATGGCGATGAGCTCTTCATTGCAGAGAATTTCCTTTGTTGCATCGTTCATCTTCCGGATGTCACAGCCGATCATCAAAGGAGAGCCCAGCAGCGCCCAGATGGAATAGTGGGTTCTATACTGGGTATCCGTACAGCCCTTCAGGCCCACATTTCCCTCTCCATACATGCCTACGATCAGCATGTCCATATCGTTGAAGCAGCCCACGCCGTTGTAGGGATGCAGCTTTTCCTGCTGCTTCGTCAGATCTTTTACTGATTCCCAGGTATCAAAAATATCTCCCGTGGAGCGCCACATGGAAGCCGCAGACGTTTTGATCCACTCATGGGTCTGATCGCTTCCCCATGAGCAGGCGGAAAACAGAATGTCCCGTCCGCAGTTTTCCAGCGCAAGTCCCATTCTGCGGTACAGATACCGGCCATGAATGATGGGGCTGTGATAGCAGTAATCGTACTTCAAAAAATCCACGCCCCACTCCGCAAAGGTTTCTGCGTCGATGAATTCATGCTCAAAGCTGCCCGGATAGCCGGCGCAGGTCAGATTGCCGGCACAGGAATACATGCCGAACTTCAGGCCCCTGCTGTGCACATAATCCGCCACAGCCTTCATGCCGTTCGGAAACTTCTCCGGATCCGGCACCAGTCTTTCATTTTCATCCCTGGTCTTTAAGGACCAGCAGTCGTCAATGACAAGGTATTCGTACCCCTTTTCCAGCAGCCCGCTTTCCACCATTGCGTCCGCCGTTTCCTTAATCAGTGCCTCATTGATGTTTGCCCCGAAGGTATTCCAGGAATTCCATCCCATGGGCGGTGTCAGTTTTACCATAATGTCTCCTTTCTTTCCATACATCCCGCTTCTTATTTGCTTTTTGATTCTCAGCGAATCCTCTTTTCTTTTTTTATTTTAGAAGTTTCTCCCATTTTCTTCTATATTGTTTGTTTCATGGAATTGTATTTTTGTTTCTTTTCGCTCTCCATCAGAAAATCTGAGCAGACAGCTCTTAAGTAATCCTCCTTAAGAAACGTGCGCGATACCGTACGTGAAAAGAGCCGTCCGGTCTCAAAACCGGGCGGCCCTTCTGATCTGTGCCATCCGGCACAGAATTTTCTTTTTTATTCTTTTCCTTCTTCCACAACCTTCTGAATAAAGGCGTCAAGCTCCTGGCTTCCCAGATCGCCGTCATCCCTGCTTCTGACGGAAACGGTTCCGGTCTCTTCTTCCTTCTGGCCTACGATGAGCATATAGGGCACCTTTTCCATCTGGGCGCTGCGGATCTTGTAACCGATCTTTTCATCACGCTGATCCATTTCACAGCGGATGCCGGCGTCTTTAAGCTTCTTCAGAATCTCTTCTCCGAATCCGAAGAATTTCTCGGAGATGGGAAGAATCTTCACCTGTACCGGAGCCAGCCATACCGGGAATTTTCCTGCGTAATGCTCAATCAGGATACCGATGAAACGCTCAAGAGCTCCATATACTACACGATGGATCATGATCGGGCGGTGCTTTTCGCCGTCCGCGCCCATATATTCCGCCTCAAAACGCTGCGGAAGCTGGAAGTCGAGCTGGATGGTACCGCACTGCCAGGTTCTTCCAAGAGAATCCGTCAGATGAAAGTCGATCTTCGGGCCATAGAACGCGCCGTCTCCTTCATTCACCACATATCCCTTTCCTACCTCATCCAACGCCTTACGAAGTGCATCCGTCGCAATCTCCCAGTCCTCGTCGCTTCCCATGCTGTCTTCAGGTCTGGTGGACAGTTCCATATGATAAGTTAATCCAAAGCGACTGTACACTTCATCGATCAGACGCATTACTCCCTTGATCTCATCGGTGATCTGCTCGCGGGTCATGAAGATATGCGCATCGTCCTGGGTAAAGCAGCGCACGCGCATCAGGCCGTGAAGCTGTCCGGACTTTTCATGACGGTGTACCAGACCCAGCTCGCCGATACGCAGCGGCAGGTCACGATAGGAACGGGGCTGGGATTTGTAAACCAGCATGCCGCCCGGGCAGTTCATGGGCTTTACCGCATAGTCCTCGCCGTCGATCACGGTGGTATACATGTTGTCCCTGTAATGATCCCAGTGTCCGGAGGTCTCCCAGAGCTTCCGGTTCAGGATGATGGGTGTGGAAATCTCCTGGTAGCCTTCCCTCTCATGCAGCTTTCTCCAGTAGTCGATCAGGGTATTTTTCAGCACCATTCCCTTGGGAAGGAAGAACGGGAAGCCGGGGCCCTCCTCCATCAGGGTGAAAATGCCCAGCTCCTTACCCAGCTTACGGTGATCACGCTTCTTCGCCTCTTCGATCCTGTCCAGATATTCCTTCAGCTGTTCCTTATCCGGGAAGGAGGTTCCGTAGATTCTGGTAAGCATCTTGTTCTTTTCGCTGCCTCTCCAGTAAGCTCCTGCCAGACTGGTAAGCTTGATGGCCTTCACGTATTTGGTATTGTCCAGATGCGGGCCCGCGCACAGATCCACGAACTCTCCCTGGCGGTAAAAGCTGATCACCGCGTCCTCCGGCAGATCCTCGATCAGTTCCACCTTATAGTCCTCGTTTCTCTCCTTCATGAAGGCGATCGCCTCATCGCGGGAAAGCGTAAAGCGCTCCAGAGGCAGACGCTCCTTCACGATTTTCTTCATTTCCTTTTCAATGGCGGCAAAATCCTCGCTGGAAATTGGCTCCTTAAACTCGAAATCATAGTAAAACCCGTCTTCAATGGCCGGTCCGATCGCCAGCTTCGTATCCGGATACAGGCGCTTTACCGCCTGAGCCAGAATATGAGAAGTCGTATGACGGAAGGTTCTCGCTCCGTCCTTATCCGTAAATTCCTGCTCTCCTCTGCTTCCATCCTTCAGAATTACGTCCATTTTTTCATTCTCCTTTCCAGAATAACTGATGTGCGCACACATGAAAGCCGTCTGCGCGGATCACGTAAGCGACATCTTTCTTTCCGCCGCAGTGCGATCCACCGCCTTTTTTATTCGACCGGAAACGAAATTTACTGTCGAACAAAAAAGAACACCCTCAGAAAAACGGTTGTCCGCTTTTCTAAGGGTGCAGTCATCAATTCCAACGCGCGACGCACGGTTCCACCTTAACTTTTCACTTCAGATTCTTTCAAATCCTCATCCTTAACGCGGATTCACGTCTGTACTTTCGGAACGGATTCATTCCAATGAACAGTTCCTTCCTACAGCGGCTCCGGAGCGGTCTTCCCCATACCCGGCATAAAGGAACTTCCAGCACATGTTCCTCTCTCTGTTCTATGCCCGCGGCAGGCTACTCTTTCCTTCATTGCCTTTACGTTACCAGTATACTAGCATCCGTGGAATTGAAAGTCAATATCTTTTTTGGGGATGGCAGCAATGCAGGTTTCGTTACTGTTTACCGGTATGCCGGCAGGCAGTAACCTGGTATACAGTATTATGTCTTATGCCAGCTCGTCCGGTTCCATCAGCGCCTGTTCGTATCTGTCCAGAATAATGCTCTGGATGTTTTCCCTCGTCGTCTGATTGATCGGATGAGCGATGTCCCGGTATTCGCCGTCAGTGGCCTTCTTGCTGGGCATTGCAATGAAAAGCCCTTTCTCGCCTTCAATTACTTTAATGTCGTGTACCACAAACTCGTCGTCTATTGTAATAGAAACGATGGCTTTCATCTTTCCTTCCTTGGTGATCTTACGCACACGTACGTCTGTAATCTTCATGTGAGTTCCCCCTTTTATCTTTAGATGACATATCTTTCATTTTTTTCAACCACAATCTTGATTCCATCTTCGCCCTTATAGTAGGTATTAGCCCGGATCGTATCCCGGCTCTCTACGATGCAGTTTTCGATATGTGTGTTGTCGCCGATATATACGTCATTCAAGATAATGGAATTCTTGATGTAGCAGTTATTTCCGATGAAGGATTTTTTGAAAATAACTGAGTCCTCCACCGTTCCGTTAATGATACAGCCGCTTGAAATCAGGCTGTTTGAAACCTTGACGCCCACGTTGTATTTTGCGGGAGGAAGGTCGTCCACCTTAGAATAAATGTCCGGATACTGGTGGAAGAAATAGTTTCGGATTTCCGGCTTCAGGAAATCCATGTTGGCGGCAAAGTAGTCCTCTACTGAGGCGATGTTGCGCCAGTATTCCTTAATCTTATAGCCGTAGATCCTCTTCTGATTCTTGTAGCGGATCAGGATGTCCTTGACGAAATCATACCTGTCTTCCATCGCGCAGCGCTCGATCATCTCAATCAGAAGTCTTCTGCGGATCACATAGATGCCGCAGGAAATCGTATTGGACTTGGCAACGATGGGCTTTTCTTCAAATTCCTCAACCCTGCTGTCCTCATTCATCTTAAGGGTGCCGTAGCGCTCCAGATTGGTTCCGGCAGGCATCTCCTTGCAGACAATCGTGATATCCGCTTTCTTTTCAATGTGATACTCCAGGACCTTGTTATAATCCATCTTGTACACACAGTCGCCGGAGGCGATCACCACATAAGGCTCATGGCTGCTCTTTAAGAAGGAGAGGTTCTGATACATGGCATCTGCTGTTCCCCTGTACCAGAAGCTGTTGTCCGCCGTCACCGTCGGGGTGAAGATGAACAGGCCGCCCTGCTTACGTCCGAAATCCCACCATTTGGAGGAATTCAGATGCTCGTTCAGGCTGCGGGCATTGTACTGCGTAAAAACACCCACCTTCTGAATATGGGAGTTGGTCATATTGCTGAGCGCGAAGTCAATGCTTCTGTAGCTGCCAGCAATCGGCATTGCCGCTATGGCCCTTTTTCTGGAGAGCTCCTTCATTCTGTGATTGTTGCCGCCGGCCAAAATAATTCCTATCGCTCTCACTTTTCCTCACCTGCCTTAATGATAGATTTGCCGCTGGGAAGAATCCCATCCGGATAGTCCGCGCTTTCGGTTATTCCGAAAACAACTGTATTCTTCCCGATGGAAACGCCCTTCGGGATCACACTCTTCTCCCCGACAGTAGCGATTCCGCTGTTATAGATGTGAGGGGCCACATCGTTTTCAGCCTCTTCACCGACACCGATCTTCACGCCGTCGCCTACTGATACATTCTCCGCCACAATGGCCTTATTCAGTTCGCAGCCCTCTCCGATCACCGTATTATTCATGATGATGGAGTCACGGATGACGGTTCCCTTTCCGATAACGACACCGCAGCCGATCACGGAGTTGTATATCTGCCCTGAGATCTCGCTGCCCTCACCCACGATGCTCCTCTCGATCAGACCGTCCGGCGAAATATACTGAGGCGGGAGGATCTCGCTCTTCGTATAGATCTTCCAGTATTCCTCATACAGATTGAATTCCGGAACGATATCGATCAGCTCCATATTGGCTTCCCAGTAGGAGTTCAGGGTTCCCACATCCTTCCAGTAGCCGTTAAATTCATACGCATACATCGGTGCGCCATTCTCATGGCAGTAAGGGATGACATGTTTTCCGAAATCCAGGTTGGGCTGTTCTGACCTGGCAATCAGAGCCTCCTTCAGCGTCTTCCAGTTAAATATGTAGATACCCATGGATGCCAGATTGCTTCTGGGATTCGCCGGCTTCTCCTCAAAATCCGTAATCCTTCCGTTTTCATCCGTGATCATGATTCCGAACCGCTTCGCTTCCTCCATCGGTACGGGCATGACCGCGATGGTACACTCCGCATTATGCTGTTTGTGATAATCAAGCATCACCTCATAATCCATCTTATAGATGTGATCTCCTGAAAGAATCAGCACATAATCCGGATTGAAGCTTTCCATATAATCGATGTTCTGATAAATCGCATTTGCCGTTCCGGTGTACCATTCGCTGTTCTCGCTCCGCTCATAAGGGGGAAGAACGGTAACACCGCCTATATTCCGGTCCAGATCCCACGGAATGCCGATCCCGATATGGGTGTTCAGCCTCAGGGGCTGATACTGGGTAAGCACTCCGACCGTATCCACACCGGAGTTGATACAGTTACTCAGCGGAAAATCGATAATCCGGTATTTTCCGCCAAAGGATACTGCAGGCTTCGCAACCTTCGAGGTCAGGACGCCCAGCCTGCTTCCCTGACCGCCAGCCAGCAGCATAGCAATCATTTCTTTCTTAACCATGTCATCACCTCATGTTCCTGCATCACGTATTGCATAGATTTACGTATATTACGTAAGAAGATTATAACACACGATTGTACAAAAGTGAATAATTATTTACAGTTTCTTTCTGTAAAAAGGGCACAAATTTAGTAGATATTTTACATATTTTTTTCTTATCCGCATGCCGTCTTGTGTGTTTTTCATAGTCCGGCTCCATTTTTTCATCCCGTTTTTTCTTGTATTTTCAACAAAACAGTTGGATTTTTGCATGAATTTGCGTTTCCTGTTCTCCATTTTCCATTTACCTATTGGTTTTTTCCCCTGCAATGCGTATAATACATATCAGAATCAGAAAGGAAGGTCATTTCCATGTCTCAGATACAGGATATTTATCAGGTAGATTTTAATCATCCGGTCCATGTCTATTTCATCGGCATCGGCGGCATCAGCATGAGCGGGCTCGCGGAAATTCTTCTTTCCGAGGGCTTTACCGTCTCCGGTTCGGACTGGAACCGCTCTCCTCTGACGGAGCGTCTGGAGCAGCAGGGAGCCGTTATCCACTATGGCAGGCCGCAGAAGGCGGAAAACATCGAAGACGATGTGGATCTGGTGGTTTATACCGCAGCCGTGCATCCGGACAATCCGGAATACCGGGAAACGCTGCGCCGGAAACTTCCCAGCCTCACCCGCGCTCAGCTGCTCGGACAGATGATGAAAAATTATAAGCTGCCCGTCGCCGTCAGCGGAACGCACGGAAAGACCACGACCACATCCATGATCGCGGAAATCCTGCTCGCGGCGGGTACGGATCCCACCATCTCCGTGGGCGGCGTTCTGAAGGATATCGGAGGCAACATCCGAGTGGGCGGATCGGAGCTTTTCGTGACGGAGGCCTGTGAATACACCAACAGCTTTTTAAGCTTTTTCCCGAAAGTCGGAATCATCCTTAATATAGAAGAAGACCACATGGACTTCTTTAAGGATCTTGCCGATATCCGTTCCTCCTTCCGCCGCTTTGCGGAGCTGATTCCGGAGGACGGCCTTCTTATCATAAACGGCTCCATTCCGCAGCTTTCCGGGATCACGGAAGGACTGGCCTGCCGTGTCGTCACCTTTGGAGGAGCTCCGGAAAACGACTATTTCTTCACGGACGCCTCCTATGATGAAAATGCGCACGCTTCCTTCACCCTGCATTACCGCGGGAAGACCCTCCCGGTCCATCTGGGCGTTCCGGGCGAGCACAATATCCTGAACGCGGCCGCAGCTCTTGCCCTGGCCGATTATCTGAATCTCGACATGAAACAGGCTGCGGAGAGCCTGCATGGCTTTTCCGGGACCGACCGGCGCTTTGAGTATAAGGGAAGCTTAAGCGGTGTCACCATTATTGACGACTATGCCCACCATCCCACAGAGATTGAAGCTACCCTGAAGGCCGCAGCCAACTATCCGCATAAAACGCTCTGGTGCGTTTTCCAGCCCCATACCTATACCCGCACAAAGGCCTTTTTCCATGAATTCGCCCGTGCCCTTTCCCATGCCGACCGGGTGATCCTGGCGGACATCTATGCCGCCCGGGAAACCGATACGCTGGGAATGAGCTCCGCCCTTCTCTGCCGTGAAATCGAACAGCTGGGTACGGACTGCCATTATTTTCCTTCTTTTGAGGAAATTGAAAAATTTATTCTGGAAAATTGCATCCCCGGCGACCTGTTGATAACTATGGGGGCCGGAAACGTTGTAAACATTGGAGAAGACCTTCTCGGGCAATAGTTATCCACAATATCCACATTTTTCATGTGTATGAATGGTGTGGATATTTTTGTTCCCGTTTTACCGAAATTTTACAGATGTATCCACATTTTCCACACTATCCACATTTTGCCGGACTTCCCGCAGCTGCGGGGTTTTTCAGCAAAATGACGGTTCCTTTTTCCGAAGGCGTATGTTATAATGCACTTGCTTAAAATATGAAATAACAGTTCAGAGCGGCGGGAATACAGGGGCAAAAGCAGGTGTTAAGCCTGGCTTTCAGCATGTTTTTGCCCCTGTTTTCACATCGGATGAACATCCGCCGCTCTGCCTCCAACATACATACCGGAAAACAGGTGAGATTATGAGCTGTCTGAAAATCTATCAGGACAGCTGTGCCGACGTTACCATCGTGTCCAACCGTTTTATCGACGAGTTCATGCCGCAGGCCAACGACGCGCAGCTGAAAATATATCTGTATCTTCTGCGTTCACTGAGCGCAGGGCGTTCTCTGGATATTTCGGAGATCGCCGATGTGTTCAACCACACGGAGAAGGACGTGATGCGCGCGCTGAAGTACTGGGAAAAGTGCGGCGTGCTCCTGCTGGAATTTGATGCGGCGAAGAATCTTACCGGGATCCGGCTTCTTGATCTGTCCGGAAGCAGGCCCCTGCGGGAAGGCGCTCCTGAGAAGGTCTCCTCCCGAAAGGCTGAGGCGAACGTATCGGAAGACAGTACGGTGAATAAAGCGGCGTCAGACCCCGGCAGGGCTTCCGCCGGAGAGGAGTATGCCCGCCCGTCCTATTCACTGGACGATCTGAAGGCATTCCAGGAAAAGGATTCCACCGCTCAGCTTCTTTTCATCGCGGAGCAGTATTTGGGAAGAACGCTCAGTCCCTCCGATATCAAATCGATTCTTTTCTTTTCGGACAGGCTTCATTTTTCCGATGATCTGATCGATTATCTCCTTCAGTACTGTGTGGAACGCGGGAAGAAGGATTTCCGCTATATGGAGAAGGTGGCCGTCAGCTGGGCGGAAGCCGGCGTCACCACGCCTGCCGAAGCGGAGAGGCAGGCGGGAAAATATGACAAAACCGTCTATACTATCATGAATTCCCTCGGCAAGACGAACGCTCCCACCAGACGGGAGGCTGAATTCATCCGCCGCTGGAGGGAAGAATACGGCTTTGAGACTTCCATCATCATGGAAGCATGCGAGCGGACCGTTCTCGCCACAGACCGGCACCGTTTTGAATATGCGGACAAGATTCTTTCGTCCTGGAAAGAGTCCGGTGTACACCATCTGTCCGATATTGCCCGGCTGGACGAGGGCTTCCAGAAGGAAAAGCCCGCAAGGCAGATCAGAGAACGTTCTGCCGACCGGTACAACCGCTTCATGCAGAACAGCTACGATTATGAGGCGCTGGAGAAGGAGCTGCTGCACAGCTGACCGCCTTCTTCCGGACGTCCGGATCGTATGCGTCATTCCTGTCAGTCTTATTTGAAGGAGAACAGCCGTGGCCTTAACGAATACACAATATAATACGATCATGAGGGTATATGAGCAGAAGCAGACAAAGAACCGTCACGAGAGAGAGAACAGACTCAACTTTGTCTATGCCAACGTAAAGGGCTACCGCAGTCTGGACGAATCCGTGGCCACGCTCTCTGTCTCCCAGGGCAAGAAAATGCTGAACGGCGATCCCAATGCTCTCAGCGATCTGAAGAAGCAGCTTCATCAGCTTACCCGCGACAAAAAGGAACTTCTGCGCCAAGCAGGCCTGCCGGACGATTATCTGGAGCCGGTATACGACTGTCCGGACTGCCATGATACCGGATATGTTGACGGCCGGAAGTGCCACTGCTTCCGTCAGGCGGAAATCGCCCTGCTCTATCAGCAGTCGAATCTGAAGGAGGTTCTTCAGAAGGAGAATTTTGATACCCTTTCCTATGAATATTTCGATGAGGACAGCCTCCCCGATTTTCGTGCGGCAGTGCAGAAATGCCGCAATTTTGCCGCTTCCTTTGATTCATCAGGCCGGAATCTGTTTTTTTACGGAACAGTGGGCACCGGCAAAACCTTCCTGAGCAACTGTATCGCCAGAGAGGTAATTGAGAGCGGACATTCCGTAATTTACTTCAGCGCTTCCATGCTGTTTGACACGCTCTCACGCAATGCATTTGATATAAAGAGACAGGACAACCTGGACTATTTATATAATGATCTCTACAACTGTGACCTGCTGGTCATCGATGATCTCGGAACGGAGCAGAGCACGCCGTTTACGCTCTCCCATCTCTTCACCGTACTGAATGAACGCATCATCCGGAAGAAGAGCATGATCATCTCCACCAATCTTTCGCTTCCCGAGCTGAAGGAACGGTATCAGGACAGGATCTTCTCCAGGATCACCAGCAGTTTTGACTTCTGCAAGCTCACAGGCCCGGACATCCGGATGTACAGGAAAAGATTAGCAAACAGAAAGTGAGGACTCCCATGGCGGAAGAAAAAAGAAACTTGGAAACGATTCCCGCAGGCTCTCTCGGCATCATTCCCCTGGCGGGCTGCCAGTCACTTGGCGAGCAGGTGGATCACTATCTTGTAAAATGGCGCAGAGAACGGGAAAGCGAGCACAAAAACAGTCTGGCCTTTGCCGGTTATCAGCGTGATTCTTATCTGCTGAAAACAAAGGTTCCCCGTTTTGGAACCGGTGAAGGAAAAGGCGTCATTCAGGAGTCCGTCCGCGGAATGGATCTTTACCTTCTCGTTGACGTGGTAAACCACAGCCTGAGCTATTCCCTCTTCGGAGAAGAAAACCACATGTCTCCGGATGATCATTATCAGGATCTGAAGCGCATCATCTCTGCCGTCGGCGGTAAGGCGCGCAGAATCAACGTAATTATGCCCTATCTCTACGAAGGCAGACAGCATAAGCGCTCCAGCAGAGAATCCCTTGACTGCGCTATCGCTCTGCAGGAGCTGGTACACATGGGCGTGGAAAATATCATCACCTTCGACGCACATGATCCCAGGGTTCAGAATGCGATTCCCCTGCACGGCTTTGAAACCGTACAGCCCGCTTATCAGTTCATTAAAAACCTGCTGCGCAACCAGAAGGATCTGATCATTGACGCCGACCACATGATGGTTATCAGCCCCGATGAAGGCGGCATGAGCCGTGCCATCTACATCGCCAACGTGCTCGGACTGGACATGGGCATGTTCTACAAGAGACGCGACTATACCCGCGTTGTCAACGGCCGCAACCCCATCGTCGCTCATGAGTTCCTCGGTTCCGATGTGGAAGGCAAGGATATGCTCATCATCGACGACATGATTTCCTCCGGCGAAAGCGTGCGCGAGGTTGCCGCTGCACTGAAGAAAAGGAAGGCCCGCAAGATATTCATCTGCGCCACCTTCGGTCTGTTTACCAACGGGCTGGACAGCTTTGACAAAGCCTACGAGGAGGGTATCATCGACCGCGTGCTGACCACCAATCTGATCTATCAGCCGCCGGAACTGCTGGAACGCGAATGGTATGTCAACTGCAGTATGAGCAAATATGTGGCATACCTGATTGATACGCTGAACCACGATACCTCCATCAGCGATCTCTTAAGCCCCAACGAAAAGATTCAGAAGCTTCTTATGAAATACCGGAGCGGAAAGCTTTAAGTCTCTCCATGTCGAAGCCCGTCGGGGCAGACAGCGGGTTACGGAGGCTTTGATGTACCTTTGTTCCGCAGATGACGCGACTGGCAGGCAGTGCATACCCGCACTGCCTGCCAGTCTTTTTCAAACAGTATATGTCTCCGGCCGGCAGCAGTCATCTTCCCTGCCGATGGGAGACAGGATACGCAGAAGAAAACCGCCGGTTGGCCATGAGCAGAGGAATAAAGCATGCCAATTTTACTTGATCATCAATTGCAGGAGCAGATACCGCATGATATCCTGGCTTTTCCCATAGCATTTTATTGCGATGAACTTGCCGCCCTGCCGGACCGTACGGGACCTGTGCACTGGCACCCCTACTTTGAGATCGCCACAGCACAAAGCGGTATTCTGGACTTCCAGATAGGACAAACCCATACGATTCTGGAGCCGGGGGACAGCATCTTCATCAACCAGAACATGCTTCACGGAATCCGACAGTTGTCCGGCACAGCGCCGGACCGCCTGCCGATCATTATTTTTTCCGGCACAGTGGTTGCCCCGGAGAACAGCTCCATTTATCAGAAGTACATCCGGCCGATCCTTGCGTGCAGCTCCCTGCCCTTTATTGTATTCCGGCACGACAACAGCTTGTGGAAAGAGGTCCGCGGTTGGATCTGTGCTACGTATTGCGCCATGCAGGATATGCCTGACTGCTATGAGCTGGAGGTTCAGCGCAACATCTGCCGTATATTGGAAGCAATCTTTCGCAATTTTGATTCTCTGCCAAAAGCAGAAGCATCGCGGGTGCAGCTGAACACCCAGATACGCCTCCAGAAAATGCTGTCATATATTTACGAGAATTACGCCAGAACGGTCACTCTGGCAGATATCGCAGGCGCCGCCAATATCAGTCGAAGCGAAGCAGGGCGGTGTTTTCAATCCTACCTGGGGTGTTCTCCGGTGGAGGCGCTCATTCAGTACCGCCTTCAGGCAGCACGGCATTTGCTGCAGGAAACCACGCTGACTCTGCAGGAAATCAGTTTTGCCTGCGGGTTTCATTCTGCAAATTACTTCAGCCGTCAATTTCGCAGAAGATACGGATATTCACCCAGAGAAAAACGCGGGTTGGGTAAATAATGCTTTTGTTTGACGCTATAGTGCCTTTATCTGTGAAGGTTCTGATTATATAATACGCTTAAATACAGGTGTGAAAGGAGATCCATCATGGAATTTAAGTGGTTAAACAAAAGTGAGATCAAACAGACGGAGAACAGGATTGAAATCCTGGCGCCGGCCCGGACCGATTTCTTCTGCGGCAGCATCGACGAGTGTGAGGAGGGAATTCTTCCGGAGTCCCTTTGCAATGCCCCCTATTACTATACGGAAGTGGAAGGGGACTTTGTGCTCAGGGTGAAAGTCTCCCATGACTTTCAGGATACCTACGATTCCGCCTCTGTTATGGTCATGAAAGATCAGAGCTGCTGGGCGAAATGCTGCTTTGAACTTACCGATTTCGGCACACACGCCGCGGTGAGTGTGGTGACAAAGGGGGATTCCGATGATGCCAATGGCTGCAATCTGGAAGGCAACACCGCATGGCTGCAGGTTTGCCGGGTCGGCAATAACTTCGGCTTCCACTACTCCGTGGATGGGGTCAACTTTTACATGATGCGATACTTTCATCTTCCTGCGGATCCCGTCATCAAAGCAGGTCTCCTGGCACAGGCCCCGACAGGAAACGGCGGCATCCGGGTATATGAAAATCTCAGTATTGAGAAAAAGACCGTGAAGAACATTCGGGCAGGTAAGTGATATGGCCGAAAAGCGAAAGTACAAAAAAACACTGGCGGCATGCTATCTGGGATATATCACCCAGGCCATCGCCGCCAACTTTGCGCCCCTTCTGTTTTTGACCTTTCAGGACACCTACGGAATCCCGCTCGATAAGATCGCGCTGATTCCCGTTGTGTTTTATCTGACCCAGCTGCTGATCGATCTTGGGGCAACCAGATTTGCGGATAAGATCGGTTACCGCGCCTGTGTGGTGGCCTCACAGGTTGTTTCGGCAACCGGGCTTGTGCTGCTGGCAGTTCTCCCGGAAATTCTCCCCGCCCCCTTTCCGGGGATCCTCATCGCGGTGGTATTTTACGCCACCGGCAGCGGCCTTGTGGAAGTGCTGGTGAGCCCTATTGTGGAAGCCTGCCCCTTTGAAAACAAGGACGGCATGATGAGCCTGCTGCACTCTTTTTACTGTTGGGGTGCGGTAGGTGTGATCCTGGGTTCCACTCTCTTTTTTGCTGTGTTTGGCACCGGGAATTGGAGGATACTCTCGTTGATCTGGGCGCTGGTTCCGCTGGTCAATATCTTTCAGTT
The DNA here is from genome assembly GCA_019113175.1 of Candidatus Eisenbergiella stercoravium. Classification (GTDB taxonomy): domain Bacteria; phylum Bacillota; class Clostridia; order Lachnospirales; family Lachnospiraceae; genus Eisenbergiella; species Eisenbergiella stercoravium. The sequence continues at coordinate 24,583 of DXHY01000084.1, forward strand.
TCTTACCTGTCCCATAGAGCGCCTGGTAGAAGACGGTGAAAGTCTGCCCCTTCGCAGACTGTTCCGGATGCCTCTGATGTGGATCATGATTTTGCTGATGATCTGCTCCGGCGCATCCGAAGCGACTATGGCGCAGTGGGCGTCTGCATTTACAGAGTCGGCTCTCGGTGTGTCCAAAACCGTTGGAGATTTGGCCGGACCCTGTCTGTTTGCCGTTTTCATGGGAATCTCCCGCATGCTGTACGGAAAAATGAGCGGGAGGCTGAACCTGGCAAAGACCATGCTGCAAAGCGGCCTGCTGTGTGTGGCATGCTATCTGCTGGCCTCACTTTCCCCCCTGCCCATTCTTGGCCTGGCCGGGTGCGCCCTTTGCGGTTTCTGCGTGGGCATTATGTGGCCCGGTACGATCAGCCTTTCTTCTCAAAAGTGTCCGCAGGGCGGCACCGCCATGTTCGCTTTTCTGGCTTTAGCAGGGGATTTCGGCGGTACAGTAAGCCCGGCAATGGTAGGAAGTTTCTCAGAACTGGCTGGCGGCAGTCTTAAAATCGGGCTGCTCGCTGCCACCGTTTTCCCGATCCTTTTAGTCGTTGGCATACTTATTTTGAACCGGATTATGAAATTTTCCATCAAAAGTTGACCTGATGGCATAATATTTGAGCCGCAGTTGAGTCAAAATTTGAGTCAGCCCTTGACAATTCCCCTTTTCCTGATATACTGGAAAAGCTGGAAACGCCCATGGAATCAGGTTTTTTCGGCATGATCCCGGTGAGTTCGAGACCTTCCTCACCTAAAACAAAACTAAAGGAGAAAAAACAAATGAAGAAGAAAAACATTCACCTGCTCACCCAGGCGGCGATGATCGCCGCCCTCTACGTTGTGCTCACCTTTATAGCCAACGCCTTCGGACTCGCAAATTACGCGGTTCAGGTCCGTTTCTCGGAAGCTCTTACCATCCTTCCCCTGTTTACACCTGCCGGAATTCCCGGACTGTTCATTGGCTGTCTGGTCAGCAACATTCTGACAGGCTGCGCCCTTCCGGACATCATTTTCGGCTCCATCGCCACCCTGATCGGCGCGCTGGGAACCTGGAAGCTGAGCGGGAACCGGCAAACGTTTCAAAATAATGCATTCCAAAGGAATATCTTTCTTGCACCACTTCCTCCCATCCTCGCAAATACAATCATCGTTCCGTTTGTGCTGCGTTATGCATACGGCATCAGACCGCTGTGGCTTTCGTTTCTGACGGTGGGCGCCGGGGAAATCATTTCCTGCGGAATTCTCGGCCTTCTGCTTGCCTTCACCTTAAACAAATACCGCTCCCAGATTTTCAGGGAGAGCTTTTAAAAAAGTCCCATATAAAAGACTGCCGAAAGCGTTTGGAGCATTTCGCTCTTCGCTTCGGCAGTCTCTTTTTTCTTCCGGCAGGAACGCTCTGAACAGCGCCGATCTTCCGTATTACTGCATTTCCACATAGGAGACGAACATATTTCCGTTCTCCTCAAACCAGGCCGCTGCATCGTTCAGCCCCATTCTGGTAACCTGTCCGGTCTGCGGATCCATCAGAACCACATTTCTCTCATTAAAGCCGGTGATCAGAACCGCATTGCCATCCTCCAGCAGGGCGAGTACGGGAATTTCCCGGTCCGGGTAATAAAGAACATTTTCCAGACTGCATCCGGTCAGATCCAGAACCCGCACATTATCCAGATTCTCCTGAAGAATCTCAGATAATGTCTTTCCCTGCTCAAGAAGATATCCCGTGTTTCTTGTCACTCCCTCATACGTCAGGATCACATCCAGACACACCTCAAGGCTGCTTCTCTCCCCGTCGGCTGCCGTTCCTTCGATGGCCATAATCTGGTTTGATGTATGGAGTCTTTCCGCTCTCCAGATGTAATAACCCGCCCGAGCCGTTACCGAGCCGGAATTTTCCGCTGCAAGCGCTATGGCTTCTCCGGGCGTTGCCGCAAACGTCACCTCTCCGTCCGGGCTGTACACATAGTAAAGCTCTACCGTTTCTCCCGACAAGGGGACATCCACCTGCCTGCTGCCCTCATATAACACCTCTCCGGGCGTGAGAATCTTCAGCTGGCCTGTTTTTACGCTGTTTTTCAGCTGAATCTCCGTCAGCCTGTCGTCATTTTCCGTGGGAACCGTGATGACCGTGTTGGTTCTCTGCGCTTCCGTCCGGCTGCTCACGATCTGATCCGCCTCACAGGCAACGTAATCTCCCTGCGCATCTCTTTCTACCCGGTTCAGAATGATCTGATTTCCGCTCATTTCACAGTCGGTCACATAATATCCTTCTTTTTCATAGGTCATCAGGATCTCTCCGCTCTCATCCTGGATTCTGACCTGATACATGGGAAAAATAATGGCTCCCGTTCCATCCTGCGCCACATCCGTCTGCCTCACGATCCCGTACACAATATCCTCTTCCATGAAGCCCAGGGGAAGAATATAGTTTCCGCTTCCCGCCTCAATCTCCGTCTGCTCACCGGTGCTCAGATTCATCAGGATCAGGGATTCGGAAGAATATCTTTCTCCGCTCTGCCACGCGATCATCCGGTTGCTCTCCGACACGCTGCAGCTGTCCATACTCAGGTTCTCCGCCGTGATGTCCACCGTCTGGCTGTCCAGATGCACACAGCAGATCTGATCGTTCAGGAACAGATACAGCTCATACCTGCCGTTGATATAGGCAAGCTGATCAATCTGTGCCTTCAGGATCTCCGGCGATTTTCCTCCTGGAAGAAAAGCCAGCTCCTCCACCGTATTTGCAGAGCTGTCATAGTAATAAACCTGCGCGCCGCAGAAGCCCTGTCTGCGGCCCGAACTGATATAGCCGTAAACCATGAAGCAGATGTTCCCTGCCTCGTCCACCTGAAGAATTTTAAAATTTCTGTCATCCGGGAAGGCCCTCTCATCCAGGCCATCCGTATCGTGGAAGGAGAACAGCCGGGCGAGCCGGTTTTCCGTCACGTTCAGGCTGTAAAGCACACCGTTCTGCACAAAAGCAACAATATTTCCGCCCTCGCTCTCGGCCATCTCCACATCCGTGTCCCGGATCCCCAGTACCACCTCCGCATTCACGAAGGAGGAGGCATTCTCGGAAAAATATTCGCTCATGGTTCTCTCATAATCCAGCAGATACATCCGTTCCGTGCCGGTCCGAATCCGGTAGATCTCCTTCACGAACGCATAGATCTCCCGCTCATATCTGGTATAGCTCACCAGATACTCCACCACAATCGACGCCGTCTGTTCTGTCATGTCCAGAATGGTGAACACCGGCTCCGTTTCCCTGCGCACATCCAGACTTCCCCAGCCCAGCTGATCCAGGCTGCTGTGGATCGTCACCCTGCTCAGCGTGGAATTGTCTCCGCTGGAGTCCGTCTCCATATAAACGGCAAGCGCCGCACAGGAAGCATCATCAAAAGTATCTTCGCTGAAGGCCGCAACGAAATCCAGCTTTTCCTGCATGCCGGATGCCTCCTGCTGAATCACCCGCATATAATAGGACGCTTCCCTTTCATCCTCCAGCGTGAGCTTGAAAATCACACAGTATTCCGTCCCCTCATCGATCAGATCCTTCAGAACGATATCAGCCTTCAGAACGCCGTCCTCCTGTCTGAGTGCGGGAACCTGAGTATCTTCCACCAGCCTGGTTCCGTCGGCGCTGCGCACCTCAAAGGCCAGAGCATCCACCTGCGTGCCGTAGGTCAGAATCCCTACGGAAATTTTCCGGTCCATCCCGATGGGCAGAAGTCTGCCCCGCATATATTCCTCTTCCATATCACCGAGATACCCGTCCATCATATTGACACGCAGTCCGTCCGCGTCCACATAGACCTCCGGGAGCCGCGGAGGCTCCATTTCCGCCGTCATATCCGTATTTCCTTTGTTTAACAGCATGCTGCTGATGATCAGCGCCGCCACGAAGGTGACCACGCATACGCAGCCTCTGATGATCGTTCTTTTCATGAATTCTCCTGTTTTCCTTCTTCAAACAGCTTCTGCAGACAGGTATTCACATGAAGGAATTCCGTCATTTCCTTCACGCCTGTTTCTTTTCTTCCAAACGCTTCCTCTCCGGCTTCTCCTGTGCCGTTCCGTTTTCCGTCACGCCTTTTCACCGCGCGGATAAGAATATTCTTCGGTGTATGCTCCATATCAATGAATTCCAGGATCTGCGTTTCATAGCCCTTCTCCTCCAGAAGGCAGGCCCGCACCGAATCCGTCACCAATGCTGACAGGCGTTCCTTAATCAGGCCGTACTTCAGGGCCGGGGCCAGGATATCGTTTCTGATCTGCCGGTTCACCTCATGCTGGCAGCAGGGAACGGACAGGATCACCGACGCGTTCCACTTCACCGCCTTATACAGCGCATAATCCGTGGCCGTATCGCAGGCATGGAGCGTCACCACCATATCCACTCTGTCCTCTCCCTCAAAATCCGCGATATCGCCCTGCTGAAAATCCAGCTTTTCATAGCCATACTTTTCCGCCAGCCCGCTGCAGCAGCTGATCACATCGGCCTTCAGGTCCAGGCCGGTCACACGGATATCCAGCCCGCAAAGCTCGTGAAGATAATAATACATGGCAAAGGTCAGATAGCTTTTCCCGCAGCCGAAATCGATGATACGCACACACCTGTCCTTTGGAAGTATGGGCATAATATCGGCAATGAATTCCAGAAACCGGTTGATCTGGCGGAATTTATCATACCTGCTCTTCACCGTTTTTCCATCCGGCGTCTGAACGCCGAGATCCACCAGAAACGGGACGGGATGCCCTTCCTCCAGAATATTTCTTTCTGTTATGCGACAGATACAGAGCGTCCGGGACGAGCTTCTGACGCCCCGCTTCATGCTCTTTTTTCCTCACGGTCACCTTTCCTTTTTTGCTCACCATCACTTCCGCCTCAAAGCCTTCCGTCTTTATGGAAAGCTGGCGGAACCCCGTCATGGCGTCACAGATGGCCCTGCAGGCTTCCTCTTCACTCAGATTCCTGTGAAAAGCCTGATTTCCCCGGAAGGTTTCCATCTGAAAAAGAAGCCTGTCCCGGATCATGACCGGCCTCACCTTAAAGCGGATATCTCCGTCCTTTTTTCTGGGACCTCCCGCCGTCATCTGATACAGCCCTCCATTCAGGCTTTCCTGCAAAAGAGCGCGTAATTCGTCCATCCTGCTGTTCCTTTCTTCCAACCGGAAAGACGGCGCAGCCATTCCGCAAAGCCTTCCGCTTTTTCGGATCTCCTGCGCCCCCTGCTTTCCTCCGTCAAACCCATTGTAATGATTTTCATTCGAATACTCAACCGGTATTTTCAAAAACGGGCAATTTATCCTCCAATTATCCGCGGCTCCATCCCTGCCAGCTTCTGCCGTTCCTTCTCCTTCTCCGGAAAATCTCATAATAGAGCAGGATCTGGATCAGCGTCTGCCGGTCCCTGGAGACTTCCGCAGAAACCTCCTGTCCGCTTTCCTGTTCCTGCTCCTCTTCCTGCCTGATCCGCGCCTGAACGCTCTCGGCCAGCCGGAACAGAGCCAGTCTGTCCGGATACTCGTCATAAATCATGCTTCCCTGATAATCCATGCCGTCCAGCATGCGGCTGATCCTCTCCCTGTACTTTTTCGCCTGCTCCGGATAAAGCTGGATCAGATAATCCAGATCCCGTTCTGCCGTATCCTCTTCTTCCCAGAACATGGGCAGAGGATAGGTCATGTAAAAGGGCAGAGCCATCCCGCCATTCCCTCTCCTGCGCCTCCATGCTTCCTCCTGCGGAGACCTTCCCATGCGGGTGCCATCTCCCGGGAAAGAAAAAGGAGGAAAGCCTCCCGGGTTTTTACTGAAATCGTCCATGTGATCCTTTCCATGGCCGCCAAAACGCCATTCTGCAGCGGCTTACGCAGCGATGGTTCCGACAGCCCTGCAGCAGATGTCCGCGGCACGCTTTTTCTTTTTATGCTTTATTGTATGCGGCAGGGTCCGTTTTGCCTTTCCGTTTTCCAAGCAGTATATCCCGGCAGGCTTCCGCGCGCTTTACATCCTCCGGGCCGATACGCTCCCGACTCCTTTCGGGAGTATTCGTCCCGGCATATCTCGCCACCTCATACAGCCGCACCAGCTCTCCAAACGCCTTTTCCGTCCCCCCTGTACCCGGCACATTTTCATTCCGCTCTTTATCTTCAAAAAGGAACTCCAGCTCTCTCGCCGTTTTTGCGCGCAGCAGGCTCTCTCTCATATCCTTTCTCCAGAGATCCTTTCCCCGCGAGCCGCCTGGCCTCCCCTCCGGATTGCGGTAACGCTCCGATTTCTGCACTGTCCGGACGAAAATTCTGCGGATTTTTTCCTCAGGCGTCCTGGCAAAAAGACGCGCCGCCTCCTGCCTGTCCCGCTTCTTTTTTTCCGTGTGGAGCGTTTCCCGGATTTCCTCCGCCTTCTGCCCGTCCTGCGTCCGTTTCGTCTTTCCCTCATTGAACCTGCGCACCAGGGCTGCCACCGCCTTATACAGCAGAAATGCGACAAGCACGGCAACGCCGATCAGAAGCAGATACTGCACGATCTGGTACAAGATCTCAAGCCAGAAGGGCTGCTCCTGTACCTCGGCCGCCATAAACTGCTGCAGGGCCGTCTCCTGCTCCGCCACGATCTCCCTGCTTTCCTCCTGTGACCCGAACAGGCTCAGAAATGCGATGATCAGCCGCAGCGCACCTCTGACCAGCCACAGAAGTGCGTTTTTCAGCAGCTCTCCCGCCCGTTCCATAAAGGCCTGATTCGCGCCGAGAGCCAGAAGCCCCACCACCCCCAGGCTGCAGACCGCCGTCAGTCCGCCGCCCTGAAACAGCATCCGCCGCACGGGGATATGGGCATTGCTGGATTTGTTGAACTGAACGAAACGCTCCAGGTTCCTCAGGTAGGTATCCGCGAAGAAAAGGAAAGCATACAAAAGCGAAGCGTTCAGAATTCTTCCGCAGGCCGCCCCGTCCTCCAGATATGCGCACAAAAGCACGGCCGCGGCCGCAGCGATCAGGGCTGCCACCGGCCCGAGGAGTCCCTCCTCCTCCCGTTCTTCTCTGATACGGACACGGAAGGAAACGATCAGATAAAGCCCCGCAAAAACGCCGAACAGCACTCTCTGAATTCCATTCTGTCCCAGCCCGAAAACCGCCGCAAGAAAAACGCCGGCATGAAGGATCACAAACATCCAGAAGCGGCCGGCAAAAATCCGGATCAGCCAGAAGCATACCGGCACTGCAATGAGCAGAACCTGAGCCGGAAGCGCAGGCGGAGCCAGCACGCCGCTCCCCTCTCCCAAAGCCTCGCCCTCCAGCGCGCCGGAAAGCGGCACAAGCGCGGAAAACAGTGCCGTTTCCACACAAAACACCGTCAGGAAATTCATGAGAATCTCCATCAGCTCCACCGGTCTCATCCATTTTTCATTCATTCAGCATCTCCTCCGCATCCAGCCTCACAAAATGCAGACGCTCCGGATTTTCAATCCCGCTCTCCATCCTGGGATACAGCGGACACATCCACGTAAAATCCATGCCGGAACGGGCAAATCGCTCCAGAAGCTCCTGGAAGCCTTCGTCCGTTTCTGCAGAAAGAAACAGGACAGCCGTATCCTTTTCCTCCGCTTCCAGCTCTCCCGAAAAAGCCTCTGCAAAGGGAACGGCCTCCACATCCAGGTTTCGTCTGGCAAACGCCCGGTTCAGCTGCTCCAGGTGTCCGGCTCCGGCCCCGGGGGCAATGCGCATCACCTCTCCGGTAAGCACATCCCTTGCATTACAGAAAACTGCGGTCCGGATTCCCTGACGCAGCAGCTCCCCCGCAATTCTTGCCGCGATCCGGATGCACAGCTCCAGAAGCTCCTGTCTTTTCCAGATCCCCCTGTCATCCAGATTCAGAAAGATCCTGACCGCCCTCAGAGCCGTATATCCCTTCAGATTTACCATCAGCTCCCCTGTTCTTGCCGACGCCTTCCAGTTGATCGAACGGGGTTCATCAAAGGGCGCATATTCCCGCAGCCCCCTGTACTCAAAAGGATCCTCCACAAGATGCCGTCTGGCCAGTATCTCTCCATTGAGCTTTCTTATTGCCGCATCCAGTGATACGCCATGCGCAGGCCGGGGATATACATACAGAACGCTCTCTTCAGGGATCCGCTCTGTCATCTCTCTGCTCAGAAACAGATCCGAAGCCACCAGATCCAGCCCGTCGATCCTGTAATATCCCCGCGCCGTACAGCGAAAGGGAATCCTCCGGGTCACACGCTGGTTCGGTCCAAGGGACAGAATGTCGTTCCGATAATACTGATCCGTCACCGCGCTGTCTCCCTCATCTTCAAAACAAAGCTTTCTGGAGACCTGAAACTTCACCTTCAGCATGGGCAGCGGCAGCGCCTTCCTGTTTTCCACCTGCTCAGACAAATAGCATCTGTCTCCCTCCGTTACGTTCCCGGCCGAGAAAAAGAGTCTGGCCGTCAATCCCCTGTTCCAGCACCGGCTGTACAGTCTGGCCTGCAGAAAATAAAAGGCAGCCGCACCAAGACCTATCCACAAAATCAGCATGTCATTCTCCATTTCGAAGCATCATGCAGGCGCCCCCGCATACAGGTTCTCCACCTTTACTGTACCCGCTTTCCAAAATCCTCCACAGGTACAGGCACCTGTGCCAGAAGCTCCTCCATCAGTCCCCTGGCCTCCTCCGTTCTGCCGCTTCCATAGGTGAAAACCAGCCGGTGGGAGAGCACGTCACAGGCCAGTGTCTTCACATCGTCCGGGATCATATAGTCCCGCCCTTCCATACAGGCCAGCGCCTTTGCCGCCCGCATCAGCGCCAGGGTTCCTCTCGGGCTTACACCCATTGCGATTTTCTCCTGTTTTCTGGTCGCTCCCGCAATATCCGCAAGATACCCGGCCACAAGAGGATGCACATAGACCTTTGCCGCTTCCTCCTTCAAAGAAAGAAGCTCTTCCTTCGTCATCACTGCCTGAAGCTCCTCCAGAGGATCTCCCTGAGCGTATGTCTGCAGAATGGATATCTCTTCTTCCCTGTCAGGCATTCCCATGGAAAGCTTCATCATGAAACGGTCCGTCTGCGCTTCAGGCAGCGGAAAGGTTCCTGCTGTCTCCACCGGATTCTGTGTTGCAATTACGAAAAACGGCCTCTCCAGCTCCATGGTTTCCCCGTCAATCGTAACCTGCCTTTCCTCCATACATTCCAGCAGTCCTGCCTGCGTTCTCGGCGTGGCCCTGTTGATCTCATCCGCAAGAAGGATATTGGTAAAAACCGGCCCCTTCTTCAGTTCAAACTGTCCGCTTTCCTGGCTGTAAACATGAAGTCCGGTGATATCTGCCGGCAGCATGTCCGGCGTGAACTGAATTCTTCCCATCCGGATTCCCAGTGATGCTGCAAGCGACCTTGCCAGCTTCGTTTTTCCCGTGCCCGGCACATCTTCAAGGAGCACATGTCCGTCGGCAAGAATGGCGGCAAGAAGCTTTGCCGTAACTTCTTCCCTGCCGATGATGACCCTTCCCACATGATCGATAACCTTCTGTATCTCTTCCCGCATTTTTCACCAAACCTTTCCATAATTCCTTTTCCCCCGGGAGCGTTCACCCGTTTCTGCCGTCCTGTATACATCAGCGGCGGCTCCCGCACCGCAGCCATATTTCTTCCATAGCGGTTCTGCTTTCGATTATACCTTTTTCCCGGACTTCTGTCCATTCCGCCAGTCAATCACAATCCCCGGAAATAGTGAAAATTTTGTGAAAAGATCATTCTGTTTTTGATTGACACAACTGCCCAAAAAGCGTAATATTCTGAACATATACAACATTTTTTTATTTTTTCTTACAATTTCAGACCTGCCCCCGGCAGGAGAAGGAGGAGCTATGACCGTTTCCGCTTTGTACCGCAAACGTCTGATTCCGGAGGAATGCGTCCGCCTGAAGGACGATGTTATACTTCTGAACGACCCCGGCCTTCTTGTGACCTCCTGGAAAGCACTGAAGCCACGGCCGGATCTCAGCCATGGCTTCTCCTGTTATTATCTGGATGAAGGGTATAAAATCAGCCGATTCTATGCTGCCGACAATACGCTCCTCTATCATTACTGCGACATCATCGCCGCCACATATGATGCAGCTGCCTCCTCCCTCACCGTTACCGACCTGCTTGCTGACGTCATCATCTATCCCGACGGCTTCGTAAAGGTTGTGGATCTGGAAGAAATGGCAGACGCGCTGGAAGCGGAAGTTCTTGACATTTCCCTGCTGCGTACCGCCCTCCGATCCCTGAACCGGCTGCTGCAGGCCGTATATGCCGGAAAGCTGCCTGAGCTTTCCCGGCCGATGGACCCGTTTGATCTCCATACTTCCGGCGATACCTGTCAGAGCAGCTTCCCTTTCTGAATTAATAAAATACGTGTCCCCCGATATTGATTCCCTCAAGCCCCGGAATAGGCGTCCGGAAAAACACACAGGTTCCCACGTTTGTAACACCGCTCATGGCTTCATCAGCAGCCCGGTAACAGCTGGATGTTGCCCTGTTTTCCGCAAGCGCCAGAGCCAGGCGGCCCGTGGACACCGGTTCAAACTGGCCGCTCTGATAAATAACCCCTGAAAGAGTATTGGGAAATACGGAGCTGAGCACCCGGTTGATCACCACCGCTCCGACGGCAACCTGTCCTTCATAGGGTTCTCCTCCCGCTTCGCAGTAAATCAGGTTTGCCAGAAGATATCTGTCATCCTCCGTGAAGGTCACCTCGGAAATATCGCGCCAGCTTGACTGAGCCGCCAGGCGGGATTTGCGGATTTCCTCCTCCAGCTGCTTCTGCAGCGCCGCGATGTTTTCATCCTGCGCCGCCATCTGGGCCTCCAGTGCCTCCACCTGGGCTTCCGCAGTTGCAATCTGATCCGAATAGGCGGAGATGCTGCTCTGTGTCTGACTGATCAGGCCGGAGAAGCGTTGATGCTCCGCCTCTGCGGACGCCTGCATTTCCTCCAGCTGATCCATATCCGCTTCCAGCTGTGCTTCCTTTTCCTCCACTGCCTTCCTGGCCGCCTGATAGGATGCCAGCATTTTCTGATCATAGGAAGCCATCTGAGTAAAATATTCCGTCATATTCAGAATTTCACCCAGCGAATCCGCAGAAAGGATCGCCTCCAGGTAGGAGGTACTGCTTCTTTCGTAGGAATACTGAATCCGTTTCTTCAGGCAGAGATACTGCCTTTCCTCCGTTGCCTTTGCCTCCGCAAGCTCCTCCTGCGTCGTTTCAATCTCTCCGTTTTTTGCGATGATATTGTTTTCGATCTCTTCCAGGTTGCTGCTGACTTCAGCGAGCTGGCTGTTCAGGCTGTTCAGTTCCCCCTGAAGGCCGCTCTGGGCCGCTTCCATACTGGTGATGTTTTCCTCCTGAGCGTTCTTCTGATTTTCGGTGGCTTCTCTTTCTTCCTTCGCGTTTTCCAGCTTCTCTCTCGTATCCGAAGTGGCGTTCGCACCCAGCCGTGGGACCGTAAGCATGACCAGCACAAGGATTCCGGCGATCAGCCTGCGCTTTCCCATTCTTTTCATCCGTAATTCTCCTCTTCCATCTTCCAGTCGGTCTAAAGGTTAAGAACCACGCTCCGACCAGCCGGTTCATATTTCCGACAGCGCACGCCGGCGGCGTCCAGCATCCGCTTGGATGCACGCACGGAAGGCGTATCCGCGTATTTGTCACATTCGTACACAATCTCCCGGATTCCGCTCTGGATGATGGCTTTCGCACATTCATTGCAGGGGAACAGAGAAACGTACAGCCTTGCCCCCGCCAGACTTCCCCCTCTGTAATTCAGGATAGCATTCAGCTCACTGTGCGTCACATAGGGATATTTGGTATTCTCTTCCTCTCCATATTTATCCCACGGGAATTCATCATCGGAGCAGCCAATCGGAAAACCATTGTAGCCCATGGATAAAATCTTGTTATCACTGCTGACAATGCAGGCCCCAACCTGCGTATTGGGATCCTTTGAACGCATCCCCGACAGTTTGGCCACTCCCATAAAATATTCATCCCACGTGATGTAATCCTGTCTCTTCACGGCAGCTCCTTTCCCGTTTACTTTGTTCCGAAAATCCTGTCGCCCGCATCTCCAAGGCCGGGCACGATGTATCCGTGATCATTCAGCTTCTCATCCAGCGCTCCCACATACAGATCCACATCCGGATGCTCCTTCTGCATCCGGGCAATTCCCTCCGGTGCGGCAATAATGCACATGAAATGAATTTTTCTGCATCCCTTTTCCTTCAGCATCCGGATGGCCGCAACAGAAGAGCCGCCTGTGGCGAGCATGGGATCCACCACAAAAACCTCTCTTTCCGCACAGTCAGCGGGAAGCTTGCAGTAATATTCCACCGGCTCCAGCGTTTCCGGATCGCGGTACAGTCCGATATGCCCTACTTTTGCGGCAGGGATCAGATTCAGCACGCCATCCACCATGCCAAGACCAGCACGCAGGATCGGTACAATCGCCATCTTTTTTCCCCGAAGCTCCTTCACCGTTGTCTTACAGATCGGGGTTGTAATCTCCACATCCGTAAGCGGAAGATTTCTGGTAGCTTCATAGCAGATCAGCATTGCAATCTCTCCGATGGTCTGACGGAAATCCTTGGTTCCCGTCTCGATTCTTCTGATATAGCCAATCTTGTGCTGAATAAGCGGGTGATCCATTACTACTACCTTTGACATGTTTTTTCCCTCCTGTTTTTCTCTCACTGTTCTTTTTCCAAAGCCGTTATTTTCCCAACCCTCCGCGCATGCTTTTCCTCACCGGAAAACGATGTGCCGAGGAAGGTTTCCACAATGCTGAGGGCCAGATTTTTTCCGATAATTCCCGCTCCCATCGCCAGCATGTTCGCGTCATTATGCTCTCTGGTCAGCCTTGCTGATACCGTATCCGCGCAAAGCGCGCACCGGATCCCCTTCACCTTGTTGGCGACAATGGAAATTCCGATTCCTGTCGTGCAGATCACAATCCCCCTGTCGCATTTTCCCGCTGCCACCGCTTCCGCAGCCGCTTTTCCATAATCCGGATAATCACAGGAGGCTTCATCAAAACAGCCGAAATCTTCCCATTCCAGTCCCTGTCCGTCCAGATAACGGATCACCTCCTGCTTCAGCGCATAACCTCCATGGTCACAACCCAATGCAATCTTCATACTTTCCTCCATATCCGGGATTTACGGCAATATGACATAAATCCCGTTTTCTGCTCTGTTTATACCTCAATCACATGATGGCCCGCAGCCTTCAAAAGCCTGTTCATGATGGCCTGTCCCATCCCATGGGAGGAAAAGGCCTCCGAATACATCACCTCTGTCCCTTCATCGTCAAATTCTCTCAGGATCCGGTACAGGCTGTGGGCAATCGCTTCCTCATCCTCCCTGCTTCCCACGCTCTTTATGCTGTCCGCATGATAAAGAGAAACCGTTTCATCTGTGGCGATCACTCCCGTTTTCTTTCCTTCCTCTTGCGCCCGTCTGCAGAGATCATTGATGCAGGCCACCACCCTTCCAGGTTCTCCCTCCACAACGGCCAGTTCTCCCTTTGGGGCATAATGCCGGTATTTCATGCCGGGCGCCTTCGGCCGCTGTGTTGAAGCCGCATCCAGGATGGTGCGGTCCACCGATACCTGTCCCAGAACCTTCTCCAGCATTTCCTGCGTCACGTATCCGGGTCTCAGGATCATCGGCTCCTCTTCTGTCAGATCCACGATCGTGGACTCCAGACCGATTCCCACATCACCGCCGTCCAGAATCATGTCAATTTTCCCATCCATATCCTCCGCCACATACCGGGCGCTGGTGGGGCTTGGCCTTCCGGATGTATTCGCACTCGGCGCCGCAACAAATCCGCCCGCCGCATCAATCATTCTCCGGGCTACAGGATGCGAGGGAAAACGCACCGCCACTGTGGAAAGACCTCCGGTTGTTTCCTGTGGTACCACATCCTTTTTTTTCAGAATCATAGTCAGAGGACCCGGCCAGAACGCGCGTGCGATCAGTTCCGCCCTTCCGTCAGGATCCCAGGCGATTCTGTCCAGATCAGAAAAGCGGCAGATATGCACAATCAGAGGATTATCCGAAGGCCTGCCCTTCGCAGCATAGATCTTTCTGGAAGATTCCGGATTCAGCGCGTCTCCGCCAAGACCGTATACTGTCTCCGTAGGAAAGGCCACCAGCCCCCCTGCCTTCAGAATCTCACCTGCCCGCTTCAGCTTTTCTTCATCTTCTCCGCTGCCATCCATTACTTCATAAAGGGTTTTCATCGTTTTAACTTCTTTCCGTCTCTTTTGCAGGAGGACTTCTACTCCATCATCAAAGCATCTCATGCAAAAAAAGGCCTGCCTGTAAGCAGACCCTTCCTTCTTTTCTGCTCTCCAGGGATGTAAAGACCAACAGCCTTTACATCCGCTCCGCCCAATTATATCACATCCTGCCTTCTCAGGGAAGTCCCCTGAGGCATCGGGAAGCCGCTCCGGACAGGTCATGAACCATGTGGAAGAGAACAGCCGAGCCCCGGCTCAGCCCGGGGAAGAATGAAGATGATTTAAGTACTGCATCAGCGCCATATGGATATGCCATGCCAGCTTTTCCTGATAGTAGTCATCAGAAAGCTTCGCTGCCTCCTCCCGGTTGGAAAGGAATCCGCATTCCACAATCACAAGAGGCCGTCCGGTTTTTTTCAGAAGATAATAACTGTCGTTTGCCCTGGACGTCCGATGATTTTCCGGATCCAGCTTTTCCACAAGACGGTCCTGGATCAGACCTGCCGCATATTTCCCTGCCGCGCTGTTCTGATAGTAGAAGACCTGCGCGCCCTTTACATACTCTTCATCATAGCTGTTCTGATGAATGCTCACAGCAATATCCGGCTGCGCCTCCTCAATGAGCTGGATTCGCTGTTTCATATCCTGAACCTTTTTATTGGATGCATTCTCATCATACAGTCCGGTGTCAGTTGTCCGGGTCATTACCACTCTGACATCCGAAGCCTCCAGAAACAGCTTCAGCTTTTCGGCGATCTGCAGATTCAGATCCTTCTCCAGCTCTCCGTTCACTCCCACCTTTCCCGGATCAATGCCGCCGTGTCCCGCATCGATCACCACGCAGGGAGTATCTTCTTCCTCTGCCCGGCCTTCATTTACCAGTATGGCCGTCTGGCCGGCCGACCAGAAAACAGCACTCAGCAGAAGAACCGTCGCAGCCCCTTTCAGCATTCCTTCCTTTAATTCCGTCCTCATTGGCTCTCCCGCGCTCCATTTTCTTTATTATATGAACGCCGGATGAGGAAAAGAACGGAAGATCCCCGGAAAACACCACTGTCTCTTCAGCCTGCCGTCAGCCGTTTACAAAATCTGAAATTATTGTCCAAACCTCCGGATGCCCGGACTCATAGCCCAGCTTCCAGGCAGCCGCGCCGCCGATTCCGTATTCCTTCATCACATTCATCTTAGCCTGAATGGACTGCTCATCCTCCAGCCACACCTGAAAAAACGCACCGTTTTCTTCAAATTCCGCATAATTCTGACAGGTGGTCTCATCCCAGACGGCTTCAATCCCTCTCTGCGCAAGGAAGTCTTCCGCCGTTGTCATTCCCACCGCCTGACTTTTCACACCTTCAGACGTCGTCTCCCAGATGCGGGTATAAAATGGAACCGCGTTGATCACCTTTTCCGCAGGAACATACTGAACCATGGTGCTGATTCCTTCTTCCACGTAATCAATGGAAGCCACGCTTCCCGTCTCCTGAGAGCCGCCATAGTGCTCATCATAGCCCATAATAATGACATAATCTGCCACGATTCCCTGTTCCTTCCAATGATAATGGGAATTGTAGCCCCTGGGCACATAATTGTCTACGGAAAGCACCAGCCCGTTCGCACGGCAGGGAATGGAAAGCTCTCTTATAAACTCAATGTAGTCCTCTCCCGCGTCACCCGGCACCTGTTCAAAATCCACATTGATACCGTCCACTCCGAGAGACAAAGCCTCGTTTACCAGACCTTCAATCAGCTTCTGCCGCTTACTGGTATAGGACAGAACTTCCCTCGTATCCACATCATAAGTGAAGTTATCGACAAGCGCCCATACCTCCAGGCCCCTGTTATGGGCCTCCTGCACATAGGAACTGCTTCCGATGCTGACAAAATTTCCGTCATTATCGTTCAGGAAAAACCAGGTAGGAGAAATCACGTTCATCCCGCTCACTCCTTCCAGCACCTCGGAAAGAGTTGCATTGGCCGCCTCACTGGTCACCTGATGCCAGCCGAGGCTGATACGATAATCTCTGTGGATCGAAGTATACTCCGGTTCCGCATAATCGGTGACAGGAATCAGCGTCTCGCTGCGTTCGTTCTTCAGTCTTTTATTTTCCACATAACCGATGAAGCCGTCCCGGGTCGCCACCTTACTCCAGGTTTCCATTGTCTCCATCACCGTAACCTGGTCGCCAGCGCTCACTTCCGTCAGAATATCGCTCTTGATTCCCCCCTGATAACGAACTGCCGTATTCTTTTTAATATCTGCCGCCAGATGCTCGTCCCATACCGTTGTCAACACCACCCGGTTCGGCTCCGTATACAGAGTATAGGAAAAATTGGTATACTTCTTCACATAGTCCAGCGCCACATACATCACGCCATCTTCCAGGTAAGCAGGTATGTAGGCTTCCTCTCCCGCCTCACCCGCGCGTGCGTAAATGATCTCATCCGGCGTGGTATACAAAAGCCACCCTTCATTATAATCCGCATAAAATCTGTCATTCAGATACATATGTACCGTTTCCAGCGGAAGATAGCACCTGCCGTCCCTTACAGTTCCCTTTTCCTCCCGTATCTCATCATTTATCACCAGCGCCGCCTCATCGTCTGCCGTAAGGCCGAAATACGCATTCAGATCCATTCGCTCCTCAGAATAGGAGAAGCGTTCCACGACCTTCATCCCAAATGTAATGGCGACAATCGCGAAAATAAGGACGACCGCGATGATCACCGGAATTGCTTTTTTCATCTTCCGTAACCTCCTGACCGTCCTTATTATATCAGACTATTGAAACATCGTCATTACCTATTTTTACATGTATCATCGCAGTCTTGTGTTTTCGTTAATCCCGCAGATACGTGCAGCAGCGGTACGGGGGCCCGCATTGCACAGCCGCAGAATCTCTTACATTCATTTTCATTCGTTTTCAGACAGAAAGCTGCTGCATTCCGAAACAGCCTACGGGCACTTCACCTTGTCGTATCTGACCTGAGTCAGCCTGCCCTGCTCGTCCATGACAAAATCCGGCATGTACACAGCATCCTCACAGACGAAATATTTCTTTGCAATCTCCTCAGGAGAAGCGGGCTTTCCCTCCAGATACAGATCCACGCCCTGTCCGCTGATCCTTTTCAAATGCTTTTTAAGCTCGATCTCATCGTCGTTCATGACAAATTCCCTCCCTGTGTGTACAAAGGGACATAACAGAGCTCCGTTCAGAACAGTTTCCCAAAAGGACGTGATATATAAACCCCTATGCCCTCTGTTCATGCGGCAGCGGCGATGTTTCGCAAGCCTGAAAAGATGCTCCCGGACGTGTATCGCGAAATTCCTGCAAAGATATACCTAAATAAACCATTTGCAATTATTTTTTTGAATTAAACATTGTCCAGGTGAAAATTTTGGAAATGATTTCTTTCCCGACAGGCACATAAGCCTGTAAGACCTCCTCATACTATATGGATGAGGCAACAGCGAAACCGCCACAGCATGCCGTCCGCTGTCTGGCAGATGCAGAAGAACCGCCATAACGCGGCGTCTTCTGAAGAATTGCTTAAAATATGATAACGGAAAAATTCCGGCTTCGGCTCCCCTCCTTCTGATACGGAGTGACCGGAAGCATCTTTAGAGAAATTATATCCGATATCCGGCAAAATGGCAAGCAATTTGTAAAAAAAAAGTGAAACAATGCCCGGATGCTTGACTTCTTACTGGCCGCAGTATAATATATCTGTAATCGCAGATACTGTAAATTATGTTCATTTTACGGGCTTTTCAGTCACACAAAGAAGGAATTTCAATATCTTTATATTAAGGATGTGATCATAATGAAAATTGAGAAAGTGAATGACCATCAGATTCGCTGCACCCTGACCAAGGCTGACCTGGCGGACAGGGAGCTTAAAATCAGCGAACTTGCTTATGGAACAGAGAAGGCAAAGAGCCTTTTTCGTGATATGATGCAGCAGGCGGCAATCAAATTCGGCTTTGAGGCGGAGGATATTCCCCTCATGATCGAAGCCATCCCCCTGAATTCGGACTGCATCGTCCTCATCATCACCAAGGTGGAGGACCCGGAGGAACTGGATACCCGTTTCTCCAAATTTGCTCCCAGCGTACATGATGACGACAGTCTGGATGACATGATTCAGGATCTGAATGAGGGAGCCGACGATGTCCTCGACCTGTTCCGGCGCATCCACGAAGGCCGTACAGCCTCCCAGGAAGCGGGGAAAGAGGAGACGCAGAAGCCCGCTTCCGCCAAAAAAGAGGAAGCGCTTCAGATCACCAGAATTTATTCCTTTGCATCCCTCAATCATATCACCCGGCTCGCTCATGTTCTGGACGGCTTTTACAACGGGATCAATTCCCTTTACAGAGATGCGGGAAAGGATCGCTATCTACTGATCGTTTCCAATTCCTCTCATACTCCTGAGGAATTCAATAAGCTCTGCAACTGCCTGTCCGAATATGGCAGACAGGAAAGGTCCGCCCCGGGCGGAGAAGCCTTCCTCGAGGAGCACTGCGAGCTGATCGTCAGGGATCATGCCCTTCAGTCGTTTGGAAGAATATGATCAGAGAACTGAAAAACAGTTTATAAAGGCGGCGGCGCACCCCTTTCGGTACGCCGCCGCCTCTGCGTGATAAGGCCGCTTCTTATGCTTCTGCAATCGCCTTCATCAGCTCATCAATATCAATACCGTGAACCATCGCGGCCTCTTCCAGGCTCTCCGCCTGCGCGGAAGGGCAGCCGAGGCAGTGCATTCCCGCGTTCATCAGAACAGGAGCAACCTCAGGATTGGTTCTCAGGATCTCACCGATTGTCATTTCCTTCGTAATGCCAGCCATTTCGCCAACCTCCTTTTCTTACGATTTTGCGCCATCCGTTTTTTTCGGAGCCCTCCGTGCCTTCCGGCCGGTAAGTCACCTCTGACGGCTGCATCCAGTATAATACTTTTTCCCTGAATGCGCAAGATTATGTGTGAAATGGCTTTATTTCCTCCTGTGAAATGGCTTTATTTCCTCCTCCCGATAAAAAAAATCATGTCTCCCAAAAAGAACATTCCTGCCTTGACGCACCTTTATGGGGTAACATATAATACTAAAGGCGGATGAGTATGTCCGCTCCGCGCAGACACGCGGAACATTTTAAAAGTAACCGGCCTGCGCCGCAACCGGCGCGCCAACATGTATGAAAGCCGCCGCTCCGCGCTGCGGCGCTCCGGCAGGCGCTTTCATACGGTATATGTTTCATGCTGCCCCATGCAGCAGACAGGAGGAAGTCTTGAGGACAGAATGGAATGGATTTACCGGCGGGGAATGGGAACGCGAGGTCAACGTTCGCGATTTCATTCAGAAGAATTATCATCCCTACGACGGGGATGAGTCCTTTCTCGCCCCGCCCACACAGGATACACTGGATCTCTGGGATCAGGTCATGGAGCTGTCCCGGAAGGAAAGAGAAGCGGGAGGCGTCCTGGATATGGACACGAAGGTGATCTCCACCATCACCTCCCATGCACCCGGCTATCTGAATCAGGAGAAGGAAAAAATTGTCGGTCTGCAGACGGATAAGCCGTTCAAGCGCGCGCTGCAGCCCTACGGCGGCATCCGTATGGCGCAGAAGGCCTGCGCGGACAACGGATATACGCTGGACCCCGAGGTTGAGGAATTCTTCTCCACCCACAGAAAAACACACAATGCGGGCGTATTTGACGCCTATACTCCGGAAATGCGGGCCTGCAGAAGCGCCCACATCATCACCGGCCTTCCGGATGCCTATGGCAGAGGAAGAATCATCGGAGACTACAGACGGATCGCCCTTTATGGAATCGATTTTCTGATCGAGGACAAGCAGGCACAGAAAAATTCCACCGGAAGCGTGATGACCGACGATGTGATCCGCTTAAGAGAGGAGCTTTCCGAGCAGATCGTTGCTCTGAAGCTCATGAAGGAAATGGCTGCCTCCTACGGCTGTGACATTTCCCGCCCTGCCTCTAACGTTCAGGAAGCCATCCAGGCCACTTACTTCGGCTATCTTGCGGCGGTGAAGGAACAGAACGGAGCGGCCATGTCCCTGGGACGCACCTCCACCTTCCTGGACATCTACGCAGAGCGCGATCTGGCGCTTGGGACCTTCACGGAGGAACAGATCCAGGAATTCGTGGACCACTTCATCATGAAGCTGAGAATCATCAAATTTGCGCGCACGCCGGAATACAACGAGCTGTTCTCCGGCGACCCGGTATGGATCACCGAATCCCTTGCGGGCGTAGGCGTGGATGGACGCCACATGGCGACGAAGATGTCCTTCCGTTATCTGCACACCCTGACCAATCTGGGCCCCGCTCCCGAGCCGAACCTGACCGTGCTCTGGTCCACCAGACTGCCCATGGGCTTTAAGCGTTACTGCGCGAAGATGTCCATCCAGACCTCTTCCATCCAGTATGAGAATGACGATCTGATGCGTCCTGTACACGGAGACGACTACGGCATCGCCTGCTGCGTTTCTTCCATGAGAATCGGCAAGGAAATGCAGTTCTTCGGCGCACGCGCCAATCTGGCGAAGTGCCTGCTTTACTCCCTCAACGGCGGCGTGGATGAAAAGACCAGAAAGCAGGTGGGCCCGAAATACCGGAAGTATGAAGGCGATGTGCTGGAATACGATAAGGTAATCGACGCATTCTATGATATGATGGAATGGCTGGCTGGCGTTTATGTGAACACCCTGAACGTCATCCACTACATGCATGACAAATACTGCTATGAAAGGGCACAGATGGCGCTTCACGACAGAGATGTGCGCCGTTATTTCGCCACCGGAATCGCCGGACTTTCCGTTGTGGCCGATTCCCTCTCCGCCATCAAATACGCGAAGGTGGAGCCGGTCCGGGATGAGGACGGCATCATCATTGACTTCAGGATCACGGGAGATTTCCCCAAATACGGAAACGATGACGACCGGGTGGACGATATCGCAAGGGAACTGGTTTCAAAATTCATGACCGCGGTGAGAAGGCATCACACCTACCGGGACGGCTTCCCCACCACCTCCGTGCTGACCATCACCTCCAACGTGGTGTACGGCAAGGCCACAGGAGCGACCCCGGACGGAAGAAAAGCCGGCGTTCCCTTTGCGCCGGGCGCTAATCCGATGCACGGAAGGGATACCCACGGAGCCGTGGCCTCCCTCTCCTCCGTGTCCAAGCTGCCCTTCATGGATTCCCAGGATGGAATTTCCAATACCTTCACCATCATTCCGGGAGCGCTGGGCAAGGAGGACGCCGTATTCGCCGGCGATATTGACATTGACCTTTCCTTTAACGATGAGGAATAAGCATGGATCAGATGAATCAGGACAAAAGAATTGACGAACTGATCAGGCTTCTGGATGAAGGGACCGTTCAGGGCGTAGGGCATGTGAACGTTGCCTGCGCTCCGGATGGAGATCCGGATATAAAAATTCAGACGGGCTGTGCGGACTGCTCTGCGGTGCCGCTCGCCTGCAGTGTCCCCACCCTTCATGAAGGGCTTGATCGGAAGGAATAGAACAGGGCCGGGCAGTATCGCCCGTCCCGCGACAAACTGAAAGGAGAAACGACTATGGAAGCAAACAAGGCACAGATCGATAACCTGGTATCCTTACTTGACGGCTATGCGGAAAAAGGCGGCCATCATCTGAACGTAAACGTTCTGAACCGCGAAACGCTGCTGGACGCACAGAAGCATCCGGAAAAATATCCCCAGCTGACCATCCGCGTATCCGGTTATGCGGTGAATTTCATCAAGCTGACGCCTCAGCAGCAGGCGGATGTGATTTCCCGCACGTTCCACGAAGCACTGTAAAAAAGAATCCCGCAAGCGGGATTCTCCCGGTAATCAAAGATTATCTGCGTGGCGGGTCGCGTAAGCGACATCTCCCTTTCCGCCGCAGTGCGATCCACTCGCGGCGGACGCTTTCGGGTGTCCGTCCTTTTCATTGTCCGACGGCGCTCCTGTCCAGGCGGTAGTAAGACAGCCGCACGAACCGGACGTTCGCCCAGAAAGGAGGCTTTTCATGCAGGGACGCATTCATTCTATAGAAAGCTTTGGCACAGTGGACGGACCTGGCGTAAGATTCGTTGTTTTTCTGCAGGGCTGCCCCATGCGCTGCGCCTACTGTCATAATCCGGACACCTGGGAAACGAACGCCGGGACCCTCATGGAGGCAGAAGAAATCATGGAACGCTTCCGCAGGAACAAAAGCTTTTATAAGGACGGCGGACTGACCGTAACGGGCGGTGAGCCGCTTTTACAGCTGGATTTTCTCCTGGAGCTGTTTGCACTTGCCAAACAGGAAAACATCCATACCTGTATCGACAGCTCCGGCATCTGCTTCAACGCCGCTGATAAGGAGTGGATGGGACGGCTGGACCGGCTTCTTTCCATGACGGATCTGGTCATGCTGGACATCAAGCACATCGATCCGAAGCTCCATAAATGGCTCACAGGCTGCTCCAATGAAAATATTCTCCGCTTTGCCCATTACCTGGATCACAGGAAAATCCCGGTATGGATCCGCCATGTGGTGGTTCCCACCGTCACCGATGACGAAACCTTTCTGTACCGGCTTGGCTGGTTCATCGGCGGGCTGGGAAACCTGAAGGCGCTGGACGTTCTCCCCTATCATACCATGGGCAGGCCAAAATATGAAAAACTTGGAATTCCCTACCGTCTGGAAGGCATTCCCGCCATGGACCGCCCCACTCTCCTTTTGAAAAAGCAGGCAATTCTGAAGGGAATCAAAGACCGCAGGCGGCATGACGAATAAAAAACGCTTTACCGATATGCCAGATAACAGAAACAATGGGTTTTTTTCCAATATGCCGGAAATGTACTTCAAAAAGTACAAGAATTCAGCCAATATTCCCGAAAAATCACTTGTACATTTTCTCCTTCTATATTAGAATGATTATTGAGAATCAACAGATTATTATTTAAAGGAGGATAAAACTATGGCATATGTAATCAGTGACTCTTGCGTAAGCTGCGGAACCTGCGAGGGACAGTGCCCTGTAGGTGCAATTTCTCAGGGAGACGGACAGTATGTAATCGATCCTGATACCTGCATTTCCTGCGGTTCCTGCGCAGGCGCATGCCCTACCGGCGCTATTTCCGAGGGCTGATCGCAGACGAAGCTTTCGGGCTGCGGCTGTCGGATACCGACAGAGACATAGGCGCGGCATTTCTCTGTGCCGCCTGAAAAGATGACAGCTTTTTTGGCTGTCATCTTTTTTTGAATATGACTTTTGTCAGGAGACTGCCGGACTGCAATTCTGACCGCTTTTTCCGGCAGCCTTTTCATTTCACATCTCAATGTCTCAGAAGCTCCAGAATTCCCGGACTTCACAGCCGCTCTGCTTCTCCTGTTTTTGACTTTGACTTTCGTTTCTCCTCTTTTTCCTTTTCTCTCTGCTGTCGCTCCTGCTCCTTCTTCAAACGCCCGCTTTCCCTGCGGGATTTTGCAGCCTCCCTTCTGCTTTTTGCTTCTGCTTCACGGGCCGCCTTCTGCGCTGCTTTCTGTTCCTCCTTCTGCGTCCTTGCCGCCAGCTTCTGCTGTCTTTTTGTTTCCCGGAGACTGGCCTGTACAGCTCTTCCCCTTCCCGCATACTGCCGAAGCGTTTCATCCAGCTTTCGAAAATGCTCCTCCTCCTTTTCCATATGCTCCTGTTCCCGTTTCCGGCTCTCTTCCTCCTGAATGCGGAACTGATAATCCATTTCCTTTGTGATGGTTTCCCGGATCTGCCTGGTCAGCTCCTCGTTGTTTTCTCTTACCGCCTGAGAAACCAGACTGTGAAGCAGCATCTGCAGGCGCATGGCCTTTTCTCCGGCATCCAACGCCCGCTGTTCCGTTTCCGCAGGGCTCTCATTTCGCACTCTGTCGCCGGATTCCTGCATTTCTCTTCTGTGTTCCCCTTCCTTTTCCGGAACCGGCATGAGAATCTGCATGCTGCCCTCCGCCGTCAGTACGGTACGGATAGCCTTCAGCTGCAGTCCCTGCTCCTTCAGCTTTTTAATTTCCCGGAACTGTTCCACATCCTCCCTGGTATAATACCGGTGGCCCAGCTCATTTCGCCGGATCGGAAGCTTCAGCTCTTCCTCCCAGTAGCGCAGCACATGACTTTCCACCCCAACCAGCTTTGCCGTTTCTGAGATCAGATATCTCTCTTCCTTCTTTTCCTGCTCTGTTTTCATAGCCCTTTTCCTTTCCTTCAGACCTGCTTTCAAATGTCTGTGCAGCTGCTCGGCCGCTTGACAACGCTTAATTCAACATCTGCGCACATGAAAGCCGATTGCTCCGTACCTTCGGCACTCCCACAATCGCGGGCGAAATTCGTGATCCGGCCTGTCGGCCTTCTCACTCACTTCGGCCCGGTTGTCAAATGTCTGAGCAGCCACGCGTGCAGGCACGCCGTCTGCTCAGCCGCTTGACAACGCTTTCATGAAAAAAAGAGAACCCGATGCGGTGCATGAGTTCTCTTTCGTATCAGATCAGGGCCGAAAAAACGGCCCAATCCAGTCATATGTACTTTTCTGTTATTTTTCCATTTTCAAAATGAAATCCACTTTATTTCTGCAGATTCGCAAACTTGGTGAATTCCGGCAGCCATACCAGATCCACGGTGCCGATCGGACCGTTTCTCTGCTTGGCAATGTTGATCTCGGCAATGCCCTTTTTCTCGGTATCCGGATTGTAATAGTCGTCCCGGTAGATGAACATGACAACGTCCGCGTCCTGTTCGATGGCTCCCGACTCACGCAGGTCGGAAAGCATGGGCCTGTGGTCCGGCCGCTGCTCCACCGCACGGCTCAGCTGGGACAGGGCAAGCACCGGAACCTGCAGCTCTCTGGCGAGCGCCTTCAGGGACCGGGAAATATCGGAAATCTCCTGCTGTCTGGACTCGCTTCCTCTTCCGCTGCCCGACATAAGCTGAAGGTAATCGATGATGATCATCTTCACATCCATTTCCAGCTTGAATTTCCGGCACTTGGAACGCATTTCCGCGATGCTGATACCGGGGGTATCATCAATGATGAGTTTGGACTGGCCGATCATTCCCGCGCTCTCAATCAGCTTTTCCCACTCCAGATCAGACAGATTTCCGGTTCTCAGGTGCTGGGAGTCCACCTTGGATTCCATGGCGAACAGACGGTTCACCAGCTGCTCCTTACTCATCTCCAGACTGAAAATGGCCACGCACTCTCCAGAATGGAAGGCCACATACTGGGCGATGTTCAGAACAAATGCCGTCTTACCCATGGAGGGCCTTGCCGCAATGAGCACCAGATCGGAGGGCTGCATGCCCGCCGTCCGGTAATCCAGATCGATGAAGCCCGTAGCGATTCCGGTCACGTTTCCATTGCTGTGGGAGGCCTTCTCGATCTTGTCCATGGCGTTCATGACCACTTCGCGGATGGGCACGAAGTCTCCCGTGTTCCTGCGTTGAACCAGATCAAACACCCGTTTCTCCGTATCCTCCAGAATAGCCTCCAGCCCATCCTTTTCCGCATAGCAGTTATTGGCAATCTCTTCCGTCAGCCGGATGAGCTTTCTTAAAACCGATTTTTCTGAAACAATCGTGGCATAGGATTTGATATTTGCAGAGGTAGGAACCGCAGCCATGATATCCCGGACAAATTCCAGGCTGGCGACCTCCGGCGGAACATCCTTTTCCTTCAGACGGTTCTGCAGCGTCACCGCATCCACAGGCTGTCCCTGCTCATTCAGCTCCACCATGGCTTCGAACACGACGCCATAGGATTTGTTATAAAAATCATCCCCGCTGATAATTTCGGACGCAACCACAATGGCTTCCCGGTCCACCAGCATGGAACCGATCACCGACTGCTCCGCCTCCATGCTGTGGGGCAGCACTCTCTTTAAAACAGCCTCGTCTATTGATGCCATGGTACCCTTCTCATTCTTCTACTTTAACCTTCAGCGTACCGACCACCTGCGGATGCAGCTTCACAGGCACATCGTAGGAACCGAATGCCCGGATAGGGTCGCTCAACTGAATTTTCTTCTTGTCGATGTCCAGACCGCACTGCTCCTTGAACGCAGCAGCAATTTCCTTGGAAGAAACGGAGCCGAACAGCTTGCCGCCCTCTCCGGCCTTCATTTTGATGACAACGGACTTTCCTTCCAGGTTTCTGGCGGATTCCTGTGCCGCCTCCAGAAGCTCCTTTGCACGCTTTTCCTCATTTGCCTTCTGGAGCTTCAGGTCGTTCAGATTCTTTCCTGTCGCTTCCAGGCCCAATTTCTTGGGCAGAATATAATTTCTCGCGTATCCGTCGTTTACATTTACGATTTCTCCCTTTTTCCCAAGGGATTTCACATCTTCCAGTAATATCACTTTCATTACTTCAGTTCACCTTCCTCTATCATTTGATCCAGCGTCTGTTTGATATCCGCAATCACTTTCGGAATCTTTTTATCCGCCACCTGACAGCCCGCCATGTTCATATGGCCGCCGCCTCCCATCCGCTCCATGACCACCTGCACGTTCGCCTCGTCGATAGAACGGGCGCTGATAAATATTTTTCCCTGATAATCCGTGAGCACGAAGCTTGCCTTGACTCCCTTAATGTTCAGAAGCTCGTTGGCAGCCTGCGCGCCGATGATTGTCGGACTCTGCAGGCCTTCGCCGGTACAGGTGGAAATGGCGTAATAATTACGGTAAATCTCCGCCTGTCTGACTGCATCGGCCTTGGCCTTATATTCGGCGGCATCCTCCCGGAACAGCTTTCTCACACGCGTCACATCCGCACCGTTTCTGCGCAGGAAGGCCGCGGCCTCAAAAGTGCGCACACCGGTCTTTGTCATGAAATTGTTGGTATCGATCATCATGCCGGAATACATGCAGTCAGCCTCCTCCACCTTGATGCGGACGCCGCCGTCAATATACTGCAGAATCTCCGAAACCATTTCACAGGTGGAGGAAGCATAGGCCTCCACATAGGAAAGCGTCGCGTTTTCGATCCGCTCCGTTCCCTGTCTGTGATGATCCAGCACCACGATGGACTTACAGATCTTCAGCAGCTCCGGACACTCCGTCAGGCTGGGCTTGTTCACGTCCACTACAATGAGCACCGTGTTGCTCTCCGCCGTCTCAATGGCCTGCTGGCTCTTTAAGAACATGTCCGGTTCATATTCCCGGTTATTCTGGAACATCTCAATCAGCGGCTGCACTGATGTGCTGATATCGTTGATGACAATCTGCGCCTTTCTGTCCAGGGACTTCGCAATCCTGTAAATGCCGATTGCAGCGCCGAAACAGTCCACATCCCCCAGCTTGTGCCCCATGATCAGGACCCTGTCCCTGCTGGTAATGATTTCATGCAGCGCATGCGCCTTCACTCTCGCCTTCACCCGGGTGTTCTTTTCCACCTGCTGGCTCTTGCCGCCGTAATAGCTGATCTGCTCCGGCGTCTTTACCACCGCCTGATCTCCGCCGCGCCCCAGCGCCATATCGATGGCCGCCCTTGAGAATTCAAAATTCTGGGAATAGGTCAGGCCGTCCAGACCGATTCCCACGCTGATGGTGACAGCCATTTCGTTGCCGATGTTCACGGTTTTCACATCGTCCAGAATCTCGAAACGCTTTTCGCTCATCTGCGCCACAGCCTTCTTTCGAAGGATCGCCAGATACTTGTCCTTTTCCAGCTTTCTGCAGATGCCGTCGAAGCTGGAAACGTATTTGTTCACTTTTCTGTCGATCAGCGCGATCAAAAGAGAACGACGGACCTCTTCCACGCTCTCCAGCGCCTCGTCATAATTGTCCAGATAGATCAGTCCGACCGCAAGGGACTGATCATCATTTTCCTTCAGAGCGATCTTCAGTGCCGTCTCATCGAACAGATACATGGCAAACAGACAGCCCTTATAATCCTCGTCCTCAATGATATCGCTGTCGTTCGCGGCCTCCCGCAGGGAAATCCGGGTAAACTTCGCCGCGTATTCGCTGTCATCATAAGAAAGCTCGAACTGTACGACGCCTTCCTCCTCGGAAGGGAGCCTGTCCCTCGTCACGGAAGAGAAAAAGGATGTGACGGACTTTCTCACCGCCTTTTCGTTATGTATGACACGCGAAAAAGCGTTGTTATTCCAGATGATTTTTCCGTCCTCATCCAGCAGCGCATAGGGGACATCCAGCTCCCGCAGAAGCTCCTTCTGAATCTGTCCGTACTGCGTGGCAAAGCTCACCAGCTCATTGATGATGATCGGCCTGTTGTAAAGCATCAGGTAAAAAATCATCCCGAAGTACAGAAGCAGGAAGCAGGACAGCAGAAAACCTGCCCTCGCGTCCAGCAGGTAGATTCCAAAATCCACAAGCACCAGAAGCAGCCCCAGATAGAGGGAGGTCTGCATATAAATCCTCAGCCGCCCCTTCAGTTTGACTCTTTTTTTCTTCATATCCGTACCCATATTTTCCGAACAGGCCTAAGCCTTTTCTGAAAATTTCTTTCCAGCCGCGCATTTCGCAGCCGCTCCTCGTCTGCAGCCGCAGATCTGCGCAGAAACATCCCTGCATGGATGCGCCGTTTCGCTTCTCCACACAGCGCGCAGGCGTTTTTTGAACAACACCGTTCTTATTATAACATTTTTTCTGGGGGAATTCCATACTTTTCAGATTGTTGTCCGCTGACAGAGGACGACAGGATATGACAGATAAAATAAGGAGCATCTTCCTACAGATGCTCCTTACATGCGATCTCCTCCACGTCCAGCCGAAACACGCGTACCGCATCCAGCATGACAGAGGTAAATTTCCAGTCCGCCCGCCCCGTATTGTGTTCCATGAGCAGGCGCAGGGCAGCCTCCTTTTCCTCCGCTTCTTCAACGAAGGAGACCTTCCCGTTTCCGATCACGCTTTGGAATCGGGCGGAATAGCTGCAGGCCGTCTCTCCCGCCTGCAGCGCATAACCGGTATCCATCTCAAAACCGGCATGGCCGTTCCGGGCAATGAGTTCGATTTTCCGCCCTTCCTTCGCGCTGTGAAAATAGAAGGTACGCTTTCCGCCCTCTGAACGGAAGCCGAAATTCAGCGGCACAATATAAACGTCCTTCCCGTCGCAGAAACCGAGCCTGCAGCAGTGACAGGATGAAATAATTGCATCGATCCTGTCCGCTTCCCTGATTTCTCTGTCCGATCTTCTCATTGTTTACCTCCATACCTAAGCATTTTTCCTTTTCAACATGGAAAACGCTTCATATCCCGGGCGTTTGGCAGATCCGGATAAATCCCAATCAGGCCGATCACTTCTCCCTGATGCGGATATCACCATAATCTGTATACACCTGAATGACGGCCGTGTCCTGATTCGTTCCCAGCCGGGTATAAGAACTGCTTCCGTCATAATCGTCCGATTCCACAGTTCCCTGAGGGACGCGGATCGTGCCATATTCGGAATACAGGCTCACACCGTAATCCTCCATCTTCCCGGAAAGATCCAGCCTTACCTCACCATCTGAGCTTTCCACTTCCAGGCTCTGTGCTGCTTCCACATCAGCGCTCACATCGCCGTACTCCGTTTCAATCACTGCCGTATCCACCTTCAGCGCCCCGATCTGAATAGAACCGTAGTCTCCGTATACGTTCACATCATCTCCGCTCAGCGTTCCGGTGAGCAGCTCACCATATTCCGTCTCCATCTTCAGTGTATCGCCCCTCCAGCCATCCAGACGGACATTGCCGTCATCCGCGTAAATCGAAACGATATCCACACGCAGGTCCTTTTCAATGGATACATTCCCTGAGCCGTTCAGTATATTTACGCTGTTCAGCTTTGCATTCTCCGGAATTGTGATCTTCACATAAGGACTGCGCGCAACCTCCGTTCTTCTGTTCATCCAGCCGTCCCAGAAGCCGAAGCTGACCCAGTTCACTCCCGTGTCCACGTAGTTTCCCTCCTTCAGAGTCAGCGTGCCGTTCTCCACGCTGTAGACCGGCTCCGAATACCAGCCGTCCAGAACGTACTCCACAGACCATTCATTTCCGGAAACGATCTGAAGGTCCGCATCCTGCAGATCCAGATCCAGCCGTGTCAGCGCTCCGGTCTGTGTCTTTTCCAGGACATAATCCGATCTTACCGTTTCTTCCGTATTTTCCTTCACATGAAGGCCGTCCGCATCGTAGTAAAAGGAAGGAGATCCTCCCAGCGCTATTCCCACTCCCAGAAGAACAGCTCCTGCTGCTATTACAACTGCGCTGGCAATCAGCGTTCTTTTCAACCATTTATTCATCATCGTCGGCTCCTTTCCCCACTTCTGTCATATCCGTTCTGATTTCATCCTCCGCTGTTATTACTTCTGTTTCAGGCATATCCTTTTCGTTTTTTTCCGATCCGAAACCATCATTCACCGCCTGTGCATCCTGCTTTGCCTGCGTTTCTCTTTTTTCCCGCTTCGCTTCCCGTCTTCTGAACAATCTCCGGCTGCACCAGTTCACAAGAGCGCGAAAGCCTTTTATCAGAAGCTTTACCAGCTGCCACAGAACGATCCAGCACAACGCGCCCGCTCCCGTCATCAGTAAAGAAGCGCCCAGAACTGCAAGACCGCTTGCAGGAGCCTGAAAAAGCAGAACCACACCGAAGCCGATTCCAATCAGCGCGGCAAGCTGCATCAGTGCCAGACAGAGCAGCCCTCCCACTACGCATAATCCTGCGCCAAGGAGTCCTCCTGCCACACACAGCACAGCTGTCAAAGCCGCTCCCGCCACACACAGCGCCACTACCAGAACGCCGCCCGCTACACACAGCGAAATCGGGGCCAGCACAGGCAGCGCACACAGAAGCAGAAATACCAGAACCACGATTTTCCACACCTTTGTTTTCCCACCCCTGTCAGGCCGGGGCGCCGACTGCGTATCATAATACATCTCATTCCCTCCATTCCCGGACCCGAACCCGTCTTTCTCAGATTCAGCTTCCACATTCTTTGTTCTGAATACAGAATAAAGGAAAAGGATGAAAAATCCCGGCAGATTTCAATAAACATTTTCATAACGGATTCTTAAGATTTTCAGAAATTACTTACATGCCTTCTTCGTTCCGGATTTTCGAAGCCGACTTCCGTTCTGTCAGTCCTCACGACGCTTCACAACTGCTCCGAAAGGATACTGGTACCCGGTCCACTGGCTTACAGTCCATCGCATTCAATACACGTGTTTTCTTATCCATTTTTTCCTCCACATCCGATGATACTCATATTTACCTTGTCTC
Source organism: Candidatus Eisenbergiella stercoravium (assembly GCA_019113175.1). Lineage (GTDB taxonomy): Bacteria > Bacillota > Clostridia > Lachnospirales > Lachnospiraceae > Eisenbergiella > Eisenbergiella stercoravium. Next base: position 56,159 of record DXHY01000084.1, read on the forward strand.
ATTATCTGCGAAAAAAAGTCCTGCAAAACCATTTCACTCAGTCTTGCAGGACTTTTTCAATCTGTCACAGATTTACTCTGCCACATAAGGCATTAATGCCAGATGTCTTGCGCGCTTGATTGCCACAGTCAGGGCTCTCTGGTGCTTCGCGCAGTTTCCGGTGATTCTTCTGGGAAGGATCTTTCCTCTCTCGGAAACGTATCTCTTTAACTTATTGGTATCCTTGTAGTCGATCACATTGTCTTTTCCACAGAATACGCAGACTTTCTTTCTTCTGCGCACGCCGCCTCTTCTCTTTGCCGGTGCATC
>DXHY01000085.1 GCA_019113175.1 Candidatus Eisenbergiella stercoravium
TCAGCATAGAGTTCTGAAAAAACGTCAGAGAGGACAGGAGACATGCTGTCCTGACGAAAGCCGAACGGCTTTAAATGTAGAAATTTATGCTTATATGCATTGTAGCACCTTTCGGGTATGCAGACAAGACAGACAAGAGAAATTTTTCTTTCAAAAGTTGTCTCGTGTGCAACAGTAAAGGAAACAAAAAGGTCTTGACACCCGGCAGATTTATCCTTTATAATTTAGTTAGTTATAACTAACTAGTAAAAGAAAAGGGGGACAATCCATGTCTTTAATTAACAGAGAAATTGCAGATTTTACCGTTCAGGCTTACCATGAAGGTTCCTTCAAAACGGTTTCCAAAGCGGATGTGACAGGAAAATGGAGCGTTTTTTTCTTCTATCCGGCGGACTTCACCTTTGTCTGCCCCACGGAGCTGGAGGATCTGGCGAATAAGTATGCGGATTTCCGGGCGGCCGGATGCGAAGTGTATTCCGTCTCCTGTGATACCCATTATGTGCATAAGGCGTGGCATGACGCTTCCGACCGGATTAAGAAGATTGGCTATCCCATGCTGGCAGATCCGACTCATGCTCTGGCAAAGGATTTTGAGGTATATATCGAGACGGACGGCGTGGCGGAGCGCGGCACCTTTATCGTAAATCCGGAAGGAAGGATTGTCGCCTATGAGGTGAACGCCGGAAATGTGGGCCGCAATGCGGATGAACTGTTCCGGAAGCTTCAGGCCTGCCAGTTTGTGTATGAGCATGGGGACGAGGTGTGCCCGGCAAAATGGCAGCCGGGTGCGGAAACTCTCAAACCGAGTCTTGATCTGGTGGGGCAGCTCTGATATGGAAAAGGAAAATCATCTTTATGACGTGGTTGTCATCGGCGGAGGGCCGGCGGGCCTGACTGCAGCTCTGTATCTGGCGCGCGCCAGATACAGGGTGGTGGTTGTGGAGAAGGAACAGTTCGGAGGCCAGATCACCATTACCTCCGAAGTGGTGAATTATCCCGGCGTGGAGCGGACTTCCGGAAGGGAGCTGACGGAAAATATGAGACGTCAGGCTCAGAATTTCGGCGCGGAGTTTCTGCTGGCAGAGGTCACCGGACTTTCCGTTGACGGCGACATCAAACAGGTTCAGACCAGCCGCGGCGGGCTTTCCTGCTTCGGCATCCTGCTGGCCACAGGGGCGCATCCCCGCATGGTGGGCTTTCAGGGAGAAAGGGAGTTCCGTGGACGCGGCGTCGCTTACTGCGCCACCTGTGACGGGGAATTTTTCACCGGCAGGGAGGTGTTCGTGGTGGGCGGCGGTTTTGCCGCCGCGGAGGAGAGCGTTTTTCTGACCAAATATGCCAGTCATGTGACGATATTGATCCGCGGAGACGGATTTACCTGCGCTCCGGCCGCCGCGGAAGCGGCGCTTCAGAATGAAAAAATAACGGTATTCACCCATACGCAGGTGGAAGAGGTATCCGGGGACGATACCCTGAAAATCCTTCGTTACCGGAATACGGAAACAGGGGAGGTTACGGAATACCGGCCGGGTGACGGAGAAAGCTTCGGCGTTTTCGTGTTCGCCGGATATGAGCCTGCGACCGAGCTGGTTCGGGGAATCGCCGAGTGCGACGGGCAGGGATATATTGTGACGGACCAGAACCGGAAAACAAGCAGCGAAGGGCTGTATGCAGTGGGAGATGTGTGCATCAAACCGCTTCGCCAGGTGGTGACGGCCGTGGGCGACGGCGCCCTTGCGGCTACAGAGCTGGAACGGTATGCCGCCGCCATGCAGAAAAAGACAGGACTGCACCCGAAGCAGCCCGCCGCTGGAAAGACCGGGCAGAATGCGGGAAGAACCGCCGCGGCGTCTTCCGCAGAGAAAACAGAATCCGGCGGAACAGAATCCTCCAGGGCAGAATCCGGCAGGATGAAAGCGGACAGCGGCCTGTTCACCGCCGACATGCTGGCGCAGCTGGACACCGTTTTTTCCAGAATGGAGTCTTCGCTTCAGCTGGAATTATATCTGGACGATACGCCGCTTTCCCGGGAACTGAAAGCCTTTATGGAAGAGCTGTGCGCTCTGACGGACAGGCTTTCCGTCCGAGAGAATGGAGCGCGGTCGGAGGCCGCTCCCTGCGTCAGGATCTGCAGGGAGGACGGAAGCTGGACCGGGCTTGCCTTTCATGGAGTGCCCGGCGGCCATGAGTTTACCTCCTTTGTGCTGGGACTGTATAACGCCGCTGGACCGGGACAGACCATGGATGAGGAAAGCCTGGAGATGGCGAAAAAGCTTGGAAAAACAGATCTGAAGGTGCTGGTTTCCCTCTCCTGTACCATGTGCCCGGAACTGGTAACGGCGGCTCAGCGCATTGCTGTGGAGAACCCGGAGGTCAGCGCCCGGGTATACGATTTGAATCATTTTCCCGGACTGCGGGAAAGGTACCGGGTGATGAGCGTCCCCTGTCTGGTGGTGAATGACGGGGAAAAGGTTTCATTTGGAAAGAAAAATGTCCGCCAGCTGCTGGAGCTTCTGACAGAGCAAAATCAACAGGGATAGGCGGCATGTCCGAATCGGGCCGAAGCGCATCGGCGGAAAGGAGATGTGGGATGTCTCAACAGAAAAAAAGAAAGCAGGAGGCGGTCCGCCTTGGAACGCATGGCGAGGATTATGGAAGCTGGATGTCAACCCCGGTATTTTTTATGGCAGGAATTCCGGCCGCTCTGGCCATTCTGCTGGCCGTCCTGTCCTTTGCCGCGTTCCGCACCCCTGCCCTGGGCATCCTGTTTTCAGGAGTCACGATCTGCCTGATCGCGCTTCTGTGCTGGCTCGTCTGGATCCGACGGCAGTACGCCTTTGAAGGCGGCGGAGTGATGGGACGGGTGCACCAGACCGTTCTTTCTCATCTGGATTACGATGGGAGAGGGACGCTTCTGGATGTGGGCTGCGGTTCCGGAGCCTTATCCATCCGCGCCGCCCTGACATGGCCGGAGGGCAGGGTTGTGGGGATCGATTCCTGGCAGGCGGTTTACCGCTACAGCCGGACGCTCTGTGAAAAAAAGCCGCCGCGGAAGGAGCGGGGAACCGGTGCAATTTTCAGCATGGCGACGCCAGAAAGCTGAATTTTGCGGACGAAAGCTTTGACGCTGTGGTGAGCAATTATGTGTATCACAACATCACCGGCGCGGAGAAACGGGAACTGCTCCTGGAAACCCTCCGGGTGCTGAAAAAGGGCGGCGTTTTCGCCCTGAATGATAAGATGAAGCCCCGGATGTACGGCGACATGGAGGCTTTTGCCCAACAGCTCCGGGATCTGGGCTATCAGGAGGTACGCCTGATCGATACGGCCAGAGAGGCGTTCGGCTCTCGCCGCCGGGCGGCGATGATGATGCTGGGAGAGTCGCGGATGCTGGTGGGCAGAAAGTGAGGCCGTCCGCTTTTTTCAAGGTAAGGTTGCGGCTTTTGAAACGGCTGCAGCCCTACTTTCGTGTTTTTTTCCTGTTTTTATGTCAGCTTCCAGCCAGCGGCTTCCCGGTGGGCATTCGGAAGTTATGATGAGAGCAGAGCGTCTATCAGATTGTCAATGGCATCTACCATACGGTGATTTCCAGAGATATTGTAAAGCATCATCGGATTAACCGGCAGGACCTTTTTGACCGGGTGGTGAAATACATTGTTGAGAATATGGGGAAAACCTTCTCGGCAAGCGCAATCGCCAGATTTTTAAAAAGCGAGCATCGCACTGTGTCAGTGGAATCCATTTACAATTACCTGCGCTGTCTGGAACATGCATTTATTGTTTATCCCTGCCACCGTTACGCTATCCGGGGGAAAAATATTCTGAAGACACAGGAGAAATATTAGCTTGCGGATGTCACGCTGAAATACTGCCTTTTGGGCTATAACAGGAAGATGCTGGCCGGAGAAGCGGATCGGATGACAGAGATCTGATCCGATCCCGGATCTGATTCAGATCAGATCCAGGATCTCTGCCGCCACTTTGGGGCGGTTCATGGTATAAATATGGATGCCGTCCACACCTTCCGCCTTCAGCCCGCGGATCTGTTCGGCTGCATATTCAATTCCGGCTTTTCTCAGGTCGGCAGGATTGTCCGCATAGGCGGCGATCATGTCAGCCATTTTTTTCGGGACCGCGGAACCGGAGAGAGATACGGTGGTGCCGATCTGCTTTGCCGTTGTGATGGGCATGATTCCGGCACAGATGGGGAGTGTGATTCCCGCTTTCCGTGCGGCTTCCCGGAAACGGAGAAAGCTGTCGTTGTCAAAGAAGAGCTGGGTGATCAGAAATTCTGCGCCCGCCTCACATTTTTCCTTTAAGTGCTGCAGATCCTCCTCCATGCTTTTTGCCTCAAAATGTTTTTCCGGATAGCAGGCTCCTGCAGCGTGCAGGGAGGTAGTTTCCTTCAGATAGGCAATCAGATCGCTGGCATGAGCGAAAGCGCGGCTGTTGTACTGTTCATCGCTCATGTCGGCGGGACGGTCTCCCCTCAGGGCGAGCACATGTTTCAGGTCCTCCTTTTCCATCTGAGCGGCGACAGCGTCGATGTCCTCTTTTTTGGAGCCGACGCAGGTCATATGAGCCAGCGCGTTGATATGGAGCTGATTCTGGATGTAGGAAGCAATTTCCAGCGTCCTTTTTGATTTACTTCCGCCAGCCCCATAGGTGACGCTGATGAAATCGGGCTTCAAAACCGCCAGCTTGTCCATGACGGCGAATGCATTGGCAAAATCATCCTCCTTCTTCGGGGGGAATACCTCAAAGGAGAGGGTGGGTTTCTTTTCATTAAAAATGTCCTTGATCATGTTCTTCCTCACTTCTGTTGCTCTGAACCGGTCCCGTTTTCTGCTGCGGTACGGATCATGGCCGCAGCCTTTTCTGCTGCGTGTGCCGCAGAATGGGACATCGGATGTTGACGCATGTCGAATAATATCGTACCATGATCCTGAGTGAAATTCAAGGATGCTGTTTCCTGAGGCAGGAAACGGACGTATGGAAAGAGAGGACAAATGCCATGGCGGGAAAAGTCTACCAGGTGAGAAATATTTATAAATGCATTCATGAAAAAGAGAGAGAGAGAAAAACATTTACGGTACGGGTGCCCGGTTCCAAAAGCATCACAAACCGTGCGCTTCTGCTTTCCATGCTTTCCGACGGGGACTGCATATTGAAAGGGGCACTGTTTTCCGACGACTCCCGTTATCTTGTGCAGTGTATTGCCGATCTGGGATTTGATATCACCGCAGATGAAGCGGCGGAAGAAGTCCGTGTGAAGGGGCTTGGCGGACAGATTCCCAAAAAGGAAGCGGCAGTTTACGTTGGGAGCGCAGGAACGGCCGCCCGTTTCCTGACCGCGCTTCTGGGACTGAAGGAGGGCGTCTGGCATCTGGACGCTTCGGAGCAGATGCGCAGAAGGCCCATGGAGCCTCTGCTCGCCTGCCTGAAAACGCTGGGAACGCAGGTGATTTATGAAGGGGCGGAGGGACATTTCCCTTTTACCCTCATTGCCAAAGCGGAAGAGACGGTGGAAGAGGCGGGCCGGGAAAACCGCCGGACGGTCACGGTGGACATTGCTCACAGCAGCCAGTTTTTAAGCGCTCTTCTGATCGCCTCCTGCTGCAGCGGAAGAAATCTGGATATTCAGGTGCAGGGGACCCATGGCATGGCCTATATTGATATGACGGTGAAAATGATGAAGCAGTTTGGAATCATGCCGCAGCGTCTGGACGGTATTTCGGCGGGAGCGGGTTCTGCAGGAGGCTTCCGGATGGGGCAGGGCTGCTACAGGCATCAGGTCTATGAGATCGAACCGGATGTATCCGCGGCCTGTTATTTCTATGCCATGGCTGCGCTTCTCGGAATAGAGGGCGGGGTGCATGGCGTGCATTTTGACTCCCTGCAGGGAGATGTGGAATTTTTGCGGATTCTGGAGCGGATGGGCTGTGAAACGAAGGAAACCCCGGAGGGAATCGTACTTCTTGGACCGGAGAATGGAAAGCTTATGGGAGTGGAGGCGGACATGTATGCCTGCTCCGATCAGGCCATCACCCTTGCGGCCATCGCGCCTTATGCGGATTCGCCCGTGACCATCACGGGGATCGGGCACATCCGCTATCAGGAGAGCGACCGCCTTGCGGCGATCGCCCAGGAGCTGAAGGGCCTCGGCATCCGTGTTCAGACCCGTGAGGAGGGGCTTACCATCTGGCCGGGACAGCCTCAGCCGGGGAAAATCCACACCTATGACGATCACCGTATGGCCATGGGATTTTCCCTGACCGGACTGCGTGCGGACGGTATTGAAATCGATGATCCGGACTGCTGCCGGAAGACCTTCGCACAGTATTTTGAGGTGCTGGACGGAGTGATTGACGGGCTGACAGGAAAATGAGCGTCGGCTGTTATTCCTTCCCATCCCAGCAATAGGTACACAGTTTGCACCGGTCGATGCCGACGGAGTCGATCATGTCGTCCAGCCGGTTATAGCGAAGGGAAGTGAAGTTAAGCTGCTTCCCGATGTTTTCCACCATTGTCTGATACCGTTCTGACTCCGGATCCGCATAGGCGTCCAGATCCACATGCCGTCCTTCTCCTTCCATGTCCCGGATGACCCGTCTGGTGATCAGATCCATTTCCGAGGTGGAACGGGAGAAGTTCAGGTATTTGCAGCCGTAGAGAAGAGGCGGGCAGGCAGGACGGATGTGAACCTCCTTCGCTCCGCTGGAATACAGAAATTCCGTGGTTTCCCTCAGCTGTGTGCCGCGCACGATGGAATCGTCGATCAGAAGCATGCTCCGGTCCTGAATCAGGTCGCGCACCGGAATCAGCTTCATCCTGGCGATCAGATCCCGTTTGCTCTGGATGGTGGGCATGAAGGAACGGGGCCAGGTGGGCGTGTACTTGATGAACGGTCTGGAAAAGGGGATGCCGGAGGCGTTTGCGTAGCCGATTGCATGCGCTGTTCCCGAATCCGGGACTCCTGCCACGATGTCCGGGGAAACATGATCCCGCTTTGCCATGGACGCTCCGCAGTTATAACGCATTTTTTCCACGCTGATCCCTTCATAGGAGGAAGAGGGATAGCCGTAGTATACCCAGAGGAAGGTGCAGATTTTCATGTCCTTTCCCGGATCTGCCAGAGTTTTCACTCCTTCCGGCGTGATGAGAGCGATCTCTCCCGGCCCCAGCTCCCGCACATTGGTGTATCCCAGATTCAGATAGGCGAAGCTCTCAAAGGAGACGCAGTAGGCGTTATCCTTTTTCCCGATTGCCACCGGAGTACGGCCCAGCCGGTCCCTTGCGGCATAGATGCCCTTTGGCGTCATCAGCAGGATCGTCATGGAGCCGTCGATGATTTCCTGAGCGTACTGGATGCCCTCAATCAGGTTTTCCTTCTGGTTGATGATGGTGGCCACCAGCTCCGTGGCGTTGATGCTTCCGCCGCTCATCTCCAGGAAATGGATATGGGATGAAAACAGAAGTTTGGAAAGAATATCGTCCGTATTGTTGATTTTTCCCACGGTGGCGATGGAAAAGGTGCCGTGATGGGAGCGCACGATCAGGGGCTGCGGCTCATAATCGGAAATGCTTCCAATGCCCAGATTGCCTTTCATCTCATTGACTTCTCTGTCAAATTTTGTCCGGAAAGGAGCGTTTTCAATGTTGTGGATGGCGCGGTCAAAGCCGTAATCCCTGCTGTATACGGCCATACCCGCCCTGCGCGTTCCCAGGTGGGAATGATAGTCCGTTCCGAAAAAAAGATCGAACACGCAGTCTTCTTTAGATGCTACGCCGAAAAATCCGCCCATGCTTTTACCTCTCATTTCTGAAATGATTTAAACTTTTGTAGAATGAATCCTGATTCATTTTAACATGAAAAATCGGGCTTGTATAGCAAGGGATTTGAAACGGTAACGACGAAAAAATATATTGACTTTTCAAATGGTGCCTCATAGAATAAGGAACAGAGAGCCTGAGACGGCAAACCGTCCGGAGAAGAGAAGGAAATCTGCATTCTCTCCCGAATCCGGGCGTGCGTCCGCTTCGACACTTCAAAAGAGCGCTGTCCGCGCGGCAGAAAAGAAATGGTGGTAAGAATGGACATTGGATCTGTGAATCATGAGGTGGCCTTCTGCAAGGTATATGACATGGCCACAAAGGAGAAGGTGGAACGAATCCTGTTAAAAAACAGGATATCCTACTACGTGGAGTGGGAGGACAAGGGTCTGGGGGGACTGTTTCTGTTCCGGAAGCCGAAGGATAAGACTGCCTGCGTATTCCGGATTCACAGTGATGAAGTGGCAAGGGCCAAAGAGCTTTTAAAATCTGTTCTTGGTTCAAAAGCAAAGGAAACTGGAGGAGAAGACTGATGGAAAGAAAAAATGTCTGGAATGTGTGGTCAGAGGAGCAGGTAAAGGCGGCTGACGCATTTGCCAGGGAGTATATGGATTTCCTGGACAACGGCAAGACGGAACGCGAATGCGTGGATACGCTGGTAAACCTGATTGAGAAGGCAGGCTACCGCGAGCTGAATGACCTGGTTGAAAAGGGTGAGACCCTGAAGCCCGGAGATAAGGTTTACGCGGTAAATATGAATAAATGTCTGGTGATGTACCAGATCGGAAAGCAGCCCATGAAGGCGGGCATGAACCTTCTTGGCGCACATATCGACAGCCCCAGAATCGATGTGAAGCAGAATCCCCTGTATGAGGACGAGAACATCGCCTATCTGGACACTCACTATTATGGCGGCATCAAAAAGTATCAGTGGGTTGCCATCCCTCTGGCGCTTCACGGCGTTGTTGTGAAAAAGGACGGCACCACGGTTGAGGTCAATGTGGGCGACGCTGAGGATGATCCTGTATTCTTCGTTTCTGACCTGCTGATTCATCTGGCAGGAGAGCAGATGGAGAAGAAGGCGGCCAAAGTGGTGGAAGGCGAAGCCATGGATCTGGTCGTTGGAAACATGCCTCTGAAGGATGAGGAAAAGAACGCTGTTACGGCAGGCGTATTGAAGATCCTGAAGGAAACCTATGATATTGAGGAAGAAGATTTCCTTTCCGCAGAGCTGGAGATCGTTCCTGCGGGACATGCCAGAGAGGCCGGCTTTGACCGCAGCATGATTCTGGCCTATGGGCAGGACGACAGAGTATGCGCTTATACCTCCGCAAGGGCCCTTCTTGAGGTCGCCGGAGAGGTGACGGAGCGTACCGGCTGCTGTATCCTTGTGGACAAGGAAGAGATCGGCAGCGTGGGAGCGACCGGCATGCAGTCCCGTTTCTTTGAAAATGCGACGGCAGAGCTGATGGAGCTGATGGGAGAGTACAGTGAGCTGAACCTGAGAAAATGTCTGGCAAACTCCTGTATGCTTTCCTCTGATGTGAGCGCAGGCTTTGATCCCGCCTACGCTTCCTGCTTCGAAAAGAAGAACGCTGCTTTCCTTGGAAAGGGAATGGTATTCAACAAGTTTACGGGCTCCAGAGGAAAATCCGGATCCAACGACGCGAATGCGGAGTACGTAGCTCACATCCGTGACATCTGTGACAGTTCCGATATCGTTTACCAGACCGCGGAGCTCGGTAAGGTTGACGTAGGCGGAGGCGGAACCATCGCCTACATCATGGCCCTGTACGGCATGAACGTGATCGACTGCGGCGTTGCGGTGCTTAACATGCACGCGCCCTGGGAAGCTACCAGCAAGGCGGACGTTTACGAGACCATGCGCGGCTATGTCGCTTTCCTGAAAAAAGCGGGAATGTAAATTAGAGAAAAACAGAAAGGGAAATCCGGGCCGGATGGAAAAACCGGCCGGGATTTCTTTTTCCTGTACTCCATATTTTGATTGGGAATTTTTGAGATAGATGGAGGTAATCATGGACGGACTGAAAACATCCGATTATTATTATGAACTTCCGCCGGAGCTCATCGCCCAGGATCCTCTGGAGGACCGTTCGGCCTCCAGACTCATGGTTCTGGATAAAAAAACGGGGGCGGTTTCCCATCACGTATTCCGGGAAATCACCTCTTTTCTCAACCCCGGCGACTGCCTGGTTTTAAACAATACCAGGGTAATTCCGGCCAGGCTTATGGGCGTGCGCGAGGAGACCGGCGGCGCGGTGGAGGTGCTGCTGCTCAAACGCCGTGCGGGCGATGTGTGGGAATGCCTGGTAAAGCCCGGAAAGAAAGCAAGACCCGGCACCAGGCTGGTGTTTGGAGACGGTCTTCTGCATGCGCAGGTGGAGGAAGTGGTGGAGGACGGAAACCGTCTGATCCGCTTTTTCTATGACGGGATCTGGGAAGAGGTTCTTGACCGTCTGGGCGAGATGCCGCTGCCTCCCTACATCACCCATAAGCTTCAGGACAAAAACCGTTACCAGACGGTATACGCCAAATTTGACGGTTCTGCCGCCGCACCCACCGCCGGCCTGCATTTTACGCCTGAGCTTTTAGAGCAGATTCAGGACATGGGCGTGGATCTGGCCTATGTGACCCTGCATGTGGGACTCGGTACCTTCCGGCCGGTGAAGGTGGAAAACGTGAAGGAGCATCACATGCATTCCGAATATTATCAGGTGAGCGCGGAAGCGGCGGAGAAGATCAACCGGGCAAAGGAGAGCGGCCACCGGGTTATCTGCGTGGGTACCACCAGCTGCCGCACCGTGGAAAGCGCCAGCGATGAAAACGGCCATCTGGAGGAATGCTGCGACAACACGGACATTTTTATCTATCCGGGGTATCGCTTCAAGGTGCTGGATGCTCTGATCACCAACTTCCATCTGCCCGAATCCACGCTGGTAATGCTGGTTTCCGCCCTGGCGGGACGGGAGCATGTGCTGGCCGCCTACGAGGAAGCGGTGAAGGAGCGGTACCGGTTCTTCTCCTTTGGGGATGCGATGCTGATCCAGTGAGGGGAAACGTGAAAAGGGAGAGCATCATGAGCAGGACAGTAAGGGATTTACAGCCATGGGATTGTCTTCTGAAAAAATTGTTTGGCGGCAGTTGGGAAGTATAAAGAATAAGAGGACTCGGATATTGAAAAATGGTGTCCTGACTTAAGAACGGTGAAAACTCTCGGTATAAGAACATTCTGGGATCTGCAGCAGAACCAGGAAATTCATAAGGATGCTGAATGGCAGGAAAAAATGGTTGATGTGGAAATGCGGGTATCAGACATGGACGGATATAAGGATATTGCTTTTTTTCATCATTTGCTCATTGAGAAGAAGGAAATTTCAGGAAAATAAAAATGTTACAGTCAGGGGCATCACGGTGAAAAACCGGATGCCCCTTTCGGCATGTGCCTGTCGGGTAGGCATCTCTGTAAGAAACCACAGCCGCGGGCCATCATTGCCATTATTATTTCAGCTTTCCATATTCCTCATCGGATACCGGCTCCAGCCATTCGTTGGAGGTTTCCTCGCCGGGAACCTCTACGGCAAGATGGGCGAACCAGGAATCCGGCGCGGCTCCGTGCCAGTGCTTGACTCCGGCGGGAATGTTGACCACGTCGCCGGGATGCAGCTCCTGCGCTTCTTTCCCCCATTCCTGATAATAGCCTCTGCCTGCGGTCACCAGCAGGATCTGGCCGCAGTACCGGCGGCGGTTCCGCCGCCCGGTTTCCATTTCCAGCCTCCTGCGCGAGAAGTATAGCTTTTATCCCGGCGCAGATATGGCATGCAAAAAATGCCTGTCCTGTCATGTCAAAATGTCGTCATAAACATTTTGTTATTATTGTAAACCTCTTCATTTCCACAGGGAATCATCGTATATTTTAGATGGCATAAACTAAAAGTGAATGCATAATGTTTGGAATGACAGGTATTTCATTCCGTTCCTCAGTATTCACTTAAAAAAGGCAGGGAACGGGTCTGCTCCTGCACGAACTGCCGGAAAAGCGCGGCGGCGGGAGGCATGTAAAAGCGGCTGTCATGGATCATATACAGGCTGCGTTCCCATGCCGGACTTTTGATCCGGATACTTTTTACAGGCAGATGGGAGAGAAGCTCCATTTCGGGTACGATGGCAATTCCGAAATGACAGGAGACGAGCCCTGCGATGACCTGATCTTCATCCACCTCGCAGGCGATTTCCGGTTTCCTTCCCATGGACTCGAACAGACCATCCACCACACTTCGGAGTCTGGAGCCCTCGGAGAAATACAGATAGGGATAATCCAGCGTCTGTTCCAGATCCACGCTGTCCAGCCCCGAAAGAGGATGATCCTGTGGAACGATGAGAACAAGTCTCTGGCGGGTGACTGGAAGGGAGATCAGGCTGCCGCTTTCCGGTCGGTGTCCGGGATCGGAGCAGAAAACCAGGTCAAAATGACCCGCGGCCAGCTCTTCCAGAAGGGAACCGGTCATTCCGGAGCGAAAGGAGAAGCGGATATTCTTCTCCGGATATGCCGCGAGAAATCGTTCAGCCAGTTCAGGGAGAAACCGCACGCCGAGGCTTCTTAACAGGCCGAGCCGGATCAGGCCCTCCCCGCGGGCGGCAAGCCGGAGAGCCTCCGTTCCATCGTTCAGCGTTTTCAGCGTGTTTTTTGCGGTATGCAGAAACTGTTCGCCAAAGCGGGTCAGAGTGGTATTGCGTCCCCGTTTTTCAAAGAGGGGAACGCCGAGCTCCTTTTCCAGCTGGTCGATAGCATGGCTCAGAGAGGGCTGGGTGATGCAGAGCCGCTGTGCGGCCCGTGTATAATGGCCTGTTTCGGCCAGCTCAACAAAATACCTCAGATGAATCAGATTCATGGGAAATTATCCTCTCAATCGTGCCGCTGCACGGCGGATTTTGTAACAATGATAACATGATTCATAGATAAAATCTATGATTTAATGAAAAGAATTGATTTGATTCCGCCTTTCTGCAGTTTTATACTGTGACCTGGAAGCTTCAGAGACCTCCTGCCCGCCCCGGCAGACCGGAGAATACGGGCGGAGTATTTAAAGCAGGAAAAAGATTGAGCGTGAAAAAAAGAGCGAAGGAGAAAGGAAGGATCCGTTATGACTGAGGCAGCAGCTGCCGGACTGGAAAAGGGAGAGAGAGGAAGGACAGAAAGAAAGGGAAGGAGCGGCCTGGCGAATCCGTCCGTCACACTCAGAGGAGAAGCGGCGCTTCTGCTGATTGTGGTGATGAACAGCTTCGGCGTGGTGCTGATGCTGCATTCCGGTTCCGGCATTTCCGCCATTTCCAGCGTTCCCTATGGATTTTCAGCGGTGTTTCCCGCTTTGTCTCTGGGAACCTGGACCTATCTCTTCCAGGGGCTTCTGGTTCTGAGCCTGTTTATCATGCGCCGCAGATTTGTGCCGCAGTACCTGTTCAGCTTTGTGGTGGGCTTTGTGTTTGGCATCTTCGTGGATGTTCATGAAAGCTGGATCGAGCTGCTGCCGCAGACACTGCCGCTCCGGGTGCTGTACTTCATTGTCAGCTATCTGTGTATCTGCTTCGGCATTGCCCTGTCCAACCGTTGCAGGATGCCGATCGTTCCCACAGATCTGTTTCCCAGAGAGGCCTCAGGAATACTGGGCGTCCGGTATTCGGTCTTTAAGATTGCCTTTGATGTGAGCTGTCTTGCGATTACCGCGCTGCTCACGTTCTTCTGCCTGGGGCATATCGATGGGCTGGGTGCAGGTACCATTCTCGCCGCATTCACCATGGGAAAGGTGATCGGCCTCATGGGAGACTGGATGGACCGGAAGGTGCGGTTCGTATCCATTTTTTCAGAGAAGGACAGGACTGACGGCGGACAGGACTGACGGCGGACAGGACTGATTTTCTGAATGTAGAAGAATTTCAGCAAAAAACGGACGTTCCGAAGAGGAACATCCGTTTTTTGGAAAAAGGCCAAAGGCTGATTTTGGCGCTTACAGATCAGCGCTCTTTTCCATAGTAAAGAATACCCAGCGCGCCGGGACCTGCATGAGTGCCGATGCTGGGGCTGACATCGTTGATGAGAATGTTGTCAATCCCGGTCAGCTCCTTCACATAGGAAGCGGCGAGATTGGCATCTTCCAGACAGTTTCCATGTACGATGCCGACCGGAACCGTTCTGTCCGGGTTATCTCCCAGCGTGTCGCGCATCTTCTCCGCCAGAACACGGATGGATTTCTTGCGGCCGCGCACTGTGCCGTTGGAGGCCAGGGTTCCTTCCGCGGTGATGGAAAGGAAGGGCTTTAAGTTCAGCGCGGTACCCACCGCAGCTAAAGCGCCGGAAATTCTTCCGCCGCGTTTTAAGTGAAACAGGTCGTCCACGGTGAACTGGACGTTGATATGTTTTTTGTATTCATCCAGAAAAGCCGCGTTCTCGGAAAGGCTGCGGCCTTCCTCCTGAAGCTGGTGCGCCTTGAGGAACAGGATGGTCTCCGCAAGGGAAACGTTCAGGGAATCCACCACGACGATTTCTCTGTCCGGATATTCCTCCATCAGCTCCTGCGCCGCAACGCAGACGTTATTATAGCTGCCGCTTAAGGCAGAGGAGAAGGCGATGTGCAGGATGTCAAAGCCTTCCTTCAGAATCCCCTCAAAGCGTTCCCGGATGACGGCCGGGTTGTTCGCCATGGAAGAGGGGAGGGCGCCCTCCCGCATTTTCTGATAAAATTCAGCGGGCGTCATGTTCTTTTCATCACCGTATACCTCATCTCCAAAGGCATAGTACTGGGGAATGATCACCGTATGATATTTCTCAACGAGAAAAGACGGCAGATCAGAATTGGAATCGGTGGTAATCTGATAATTTTCCATAATACTTCTCTCTTTTCC
Organism: Candidatus Eisenbergiella stercoravium; assembly: GCA_019113175.1. Taxonomy (GTDB): domain Bacteria; phylum Bacillota; class Clostridia; order Lachnospirales; family Lachnospiraceae; genus Eisenbergiella; species Eisenbergiella stercoravium. Next base: position 14,752 of record DXHY01000085.1, read on the forward strand.
TCTGAAATCAGTTTCGCTTTTTCGCAGGACGGCCGAAACCGCCATTTTCCGCAAAAAAACGGGGATTCAAAACAAGCTGATTATAAGCTTTCAGGCAGGAAATGTCAACGCGCTGTCGAAGCACTGCGCAAATAGGCAATGACTTTTTGCGCGGGATGGTGTAGAATAGAAAAAACAGTGTTACATGTCGCCCCCGGCCACGTACTTGCTGCATGGTCGGGAGCCGATAAGATTCAACAGGCGATTGGGCTTCGCGAAGCGAACTTATAATGCCCAATCGCCCGTTACTGGTTACACGGTGACCAGTAACAAAGCAGTCGGTATTGGCCGCAGGGAGCTTTCCCGGTCGGATGTCAAGGAGAAAGGTTTAGAGTCGGAAATGAGCTTCAGAGAAGATGTGTTTGCGAAAATCGTTACCTATATCACGGTGGCTGTGCTGCTTGGCGCAATGCTGGTTGAGGCGTTCGTTATCTACATGGAACGCCGGGAGCAGACGGAGCTGGAGGCGCAGGCAGCTTCCGCTCAGGAAACCATAAATGAGCTGAGCGTGCAGACCCACAGCCTGACGGCTCAGGTGGAAGAGCTTCAGGAGTACAAGGATAAATGGGAAAATTCCGTCATCCTCGCGGATAACGAGCTCTGTCAGAAAATGAGAGAGGATCTGTCAGGCCGGTCGGAGGTCATCCCGGAGGAAGCTGTGGAAGCATCGCTTCTTGCGGAGGAGGCGGACTCCCTGAGTGAAGCGGAGGATGAAGAAGCGGATGCGGCAGAGGACAGGAAAGGTACGGATGCGGCAGAAGCAGATACATCAGAAGATTCGGAAGAAACGGAGCTGACCGCTGCAGGTTTTTCTTTTCCCTCAGCGGAAAATAAGGAATGGCTTCTGCCTCTGAATCTGGGAAATGAGCCCAGCGTGGAATATCTGTTCTATGCGAGAGCGGAAGATGCGGAAAGAGGTCGGTATATTGATATTCTGTTTGAAGTGCCGGTGGACCGGCCTGGCGGAGATCCTGTGCTTGATGATGACGGTCAGATTATCTGGCGGTGTCTGGCTTACGATGCCGGACTTGGCTGGACGCTCTATACGACTCCCGGGGAAGGGTCGGAATCATGAGGCGGAGAAGAGAATCTGATAGCTGAGGTAGATATATGAAATCAATGGAAGAAATATATGAGGAGCTGAACGCTTTCATCCGGGAGGGCCAATGGGAGAAAATCGAATCCTGCCTGCAGACCTGTATGGATGAAGCGAGAGAGGAAGAAGAGAACGGTATCTATGTTGCCGCGGGAAATGAGCTTCTTTCCTTTTACAGGCAGAGCGGGCAGTATGAAAAGGCGTTCGCGGTATCTGAGGACATCCTGCTTCTGATGGAGGAACTGAATCTGGAGGATACGGAGCACTTTGCCCTGGTGCTGATGAGCACGGGCGCCGCCTATGAAGGCGCCGGGCAGCAGCGTGAGGCGGAGCGGTGTTATGCCCGCGCGGCCCGCATCCTGGATGGGAAAAAGGGGATGGAGCTGCTGCTGGCAGAGGCCCTGACCAGCCAGGGACTGCTTCTTCTTTACCAACAGGAAGAAAAGCAGGCGGAGACATTTCTGAATCGAGCCAGAGAGCTGTTTGAGCAGTTTGAAGAGAAAAAAGAAGGGGAAGCCTCCGCAGCGGAGGAAGAGCGCGCTGCAGGAGGGCAGGCGTCGGTCTATTATCTGACGGCCCTTTCCGGCCTTGGAGAGGCGGCATGGAAACAGGGAAATTATGCGCAGGCTCTTTCCTGTTATGAAAAGGCGGCGGAAAAAAGCTTCTCCCTTTCAGGCGCTTCCGAAGGAACGCGGCTGTTCTGGAAAAACTGTGCCGCTGTCTGTGCCGCACTGAAGGATCCTGAAAAGGAGGCCCATTACCTGGCGCTGATGGATGGCGATCCGCCGTTACATGCAGCTGCAACTCAGTCACAGACCGGATCGGAAGGAAAAGTGTCATAGACCGAATCGGGAGGAAAGACTTCTTGAAACGTATGTTCGATCATGCTATAATGACGAAAGCGGATCTGCTTCTGCTTGCCGCCGCCCTGTGTGCGGCGCTTCTCTTTGTTCTGTATCTTTCGTTCGCGGGCAGAGAGGGAAGCAGGGTGCGGGTGGTCTGCGCCGGAAGCCTCCAGGGGGAATATTCCCTTCAGGAGGACAGAGAGATTGCGCTTTCGCTGGAAAACGGCACCAATCTGCTCATTATCCGGAACGGGCAGGTATGGATGGAAGAGGCGGACTGTCCGGACGGACTCTGCATCCGGCAGGGGGCTGTCAGCCGGGTGGGAGAGAGCATCATCTGTCTTCCGCATGAGCTGGTGGTTACGGTAGAAGGTGAGGATGGCGGAGACGGTCTGGATGGTGTGGCAGGATAGAGGATGATGTGAGCTGTGATGCTGATGAGATGATACACAGGAGAATGGTATGAACAGAAAAGGTACGGCGGGGACAGCGACGCTCGGTCTGCTTCTGGCCTTCGCGCTGATTCTTGGATATGTGGAAACGCTGATTCCGTTTCCGTTCGGTGTGCCGGGGATGAAGCTTGGGCTTCCCAATCTGGCGGTTCTTCTGGTTCTGTATCTGTTCGGTGCCAGGGAAGCGCTGCTGGTCAATATATGCAGGGTCTGTCTGTCTGCCTTTCTGTTCGGCAGCTTTTCTTCCCTCCTTTACAGCCTTGCCGGAGCGTTTTTCAGCTTTTTCATCATGGCTCTTCTGAAAAAGCATCCTGCCTTTTCTATAACAGGTGTGAGCTGCGCCGGCGGAATCGTGCATAATGCGGCGCAGCTCTGCGTTGCCATGCTGATTACGGAAACGGTTCAGATTCTTTATTATATTCCGCCCCTTCTGGCCTGCGGCTGTCTTACCGGCTTCTGCCTGGGGCTTATCTGCCGGGCTGTTCTGGCCCATCTGCCGGAACGGACGATGGAAAACGGAGGAAAATAATTATGTTTGCATATCTGATCGGACGCGTCGCCGGAGTTACGGAGGACAATCTTGTGCTTGAGGTGGGACAGATCGGGTTTAATATCAAAATCCCGTCTGGCCTGCCTGCTCTTTTGCCGCCCATCGGAGAAGAAGTGAAAATATATACCTATACCTGCGTGCGGGAGGACGCCTTTTTGCTGTACGGTTTTCTCAGCCAGGATGAGCTTGACATGTTCCGGCTGTTGATCACGGTGAGCGGTATCGGGCCAAAGGGCGGGCTTTCCATCCTTTCCGTGATGAGCGCGGATGATGTGCGCCTTGCGGTGCTCACTCAGGATGCGAAAGCGATTTCCAGAGCGCCCGGCGTGGGGGCGAAGACCGCGCAGCGTCTGATCCTGGAGCTGAAGGATAAGGTTTCCATGGAGGAAACGTTTGTGCCCAGGGAAAGCGCAGCCTATGCGGCGCAGACAGCGGGCTTAAGCGACGCGAAACGGGAGGCCGCCGAGGCGCTTGCCGCGCTTGGCTACTCCGCTTCGGAGGCGGCGCAGGCGGTGCGGAAGGTGGAAAATGCGGACGAGCTGGATGTGGAGGAGCTTCTGAAGGCTGCTCTCAAACATCTGTTCTGACTGCTGCCGGATTGATATCAGTCCCGGCCTGGCGGCTTATTTTTTCAGGATGCAGTTTCCTGCTGCTCCGGCATGGAGGTAAATATGGCAAGAGTCATTGAGACGAACGTTACGGAAGAGGATATCAGAATAGAGAGCACGCTGCGTCCGCAGACGCTGGACGATTATATCGGGCAGAAAAAGGCGAAAGAAAATCTGAAGGTATACATTGAAGCGGCAAAACGGCGCGGAGACGCTCTGGACCATGTGCTGCTGTATGGGCCTCCCGGCCTTGGAAAAACTACGTTGGCGGGCATCATCGCAAATGAGATGGGCGTTCATATGAGAGTCACCAGCGGGCCTGCCATCGAGAAGCCGGGAGAGATGGCGGCCATTCTCAACAATCTGCAGGAGGGCGACCTGCTGTTCGTGGATGAGATTCACCGCCTGAACCGTCAGGTGGAGGAGGTGCTTTATCCGGCCATGGAGGATTATGCCATCGACATCATGATCGGAAAGGGCTCCTCGGCCCGCTCCATTCGTCTGGAACTTCCCCATTTCACCCTTGTGGGGGCTACCACCAGGGCAGGTCTTTTGACCGCACCGCTCAGAGACCGCTTCGGCGTGATTCACAGACTGGAGTTCTATACGGTGGAGGAGCTGACGCAGATCATCGTCCATTCCGCCGCAGTCCTTGGTGTTCAGATTGATGTCGGAGGGGCGGGAGAGCTGGCGAGAAGAAGCCGGGGGACGCCCAGAATTGCCAATCGTCTTTTGAAACGGGTGCGCGATTTCGCCCAGGTTCGTTTTGACGGGGCAATCACCCTGGAGGTGGCGAAGAAGGCTCTGGATCTTCTGGATGTGGACCGGATGGGACTGGATCATGTGGATCGGAACATGCTGGATACCATGATCTATAAGTTCAACGGAGGTCCCGTGGGGCTGGATACGCTGGCTGCGGCCATCGGGGAGGACGCCGGGACCATCGAGGACGTTTACGAACCCTACCTGCTTCAGAACGGCTTCATCAACCGCACGCCCAGAGGAAGAGTTGTAACGGAAGCGGCTTACCGTCATTTGGGGCTTGAATTCCCGCAGCCTTCTGGTGTATAATAATTTCCGTGTAACGGGATGCCGGTAACGGGACGAAGGAGAACAGCATGGCTGTCAAGACAGATACGGAAGTAATCATCGGAGGAAAGGTTTTCACGCTGAGCGGATATGAGAGTGAGGAATACCTGCAGCGGGTGGCCTCCTATATCAATAACAAGCTGACGGAATACAGCAGGCTGGAGGGCTTTACGAGACAGCCGCCTGACCGTCAGAATATTTTGATGCAGCTGAATATTGCGGATGATTATTTTAAGGCGAGAAAGCAGATCGCCCTTCTGGAAGAGGAGCTTCAGGGCAAGGAGAAGGAGCTCTATGATCTGAAGCATGAGCTGGTCGCGTCCCAGATCAAGCTGGAAAATTCGGAAAAATCCCTGAAAAGCGTCCAGAAGGAGCTGAACGAAAGCTCTAAGAAAATCGTCAGACTGGAAACAGAGCTGGCGGATAAAAATGACAGAAATAAAAAAGCATAACGGACCAGGACGGGCTGTCTTTTTGTGGACAGCCTTTTTTCATTAGAAGAGGAAAGTGGAATGAAGAAACCTGAACTTCTTGCACCTGCCGGGGATTATGGCTGCTTTCGGGCGGCGCTGAAGGCGGGAGCGGATGCGGTGTACATAGGGGGCCAGGAGTACGGTGCGAGAGCGTATGCCGGGAATTTCAGCCGGGATGAAGTGCTTTCGGCGCTGGATGAGGCCCATTTTTACGGAAAAAAAATCTATCTTACGGTCAATACGCTCATGAAACAGGAGGAGCTGGACCGGCTTGCGGATTTTATCGCTCCATTTTATGGGGCGGGACTGGACGGTGTGATCGTGCAGGATGTGGGAGCGCTCTGCGTGCTCGGAAAGAATTTCCCGCATCTGCCCCTGCATGCGAGTACCCAGATGACCGTCACGGATGCGGAAGGAGCAAAAGCCCTGAAGCGGCTTGGAATTGTCCGGGTTGTTCCGGCGCGCGAGCTTTCCCTGAAGGAGGCGGCGCTCCTGAAACGGGAAAGCGGACTCGAGGTGGAGGTGTTCATCCACGGAGCCATGTGTTACTGCTATTCCGGGCAGTGCCTGTTCAGCAGCATGCTGGGCGGACGCAGTGGAAACCGGGGAAGGTGCGCCCAGCCCTGCCGGCAGCCCTACCGCATCCGGTCACAGAAAACAGGAAAGGCCTGTTATCCGCTGAGCCTGAAGGATCTGTGCACCATCGACCTGATCCCGGAGCTGATGGATGCCGGCATCGATTCCTTTAAGATCGAGGGACGCATGAAAAGGGCGGAGTATGTAGCAGGTGTGACGGACGTTTACCGGCGCAGGATTGATGAATATCTGAAACATCCGGAGAAAAAAGGGGAGGTGCCGCCGGAGGATAAAAAGCTTCTTTCTGTTCTGTATGTGCGAAGCGGTCTGGGAAGCGGATATCTGACGAAGCACAACGGACGGGATATGGTTACGCTGAATCAGCCGGGGTATGCAGGATGTGAGGACAAAATCCTGGAGGAGATCCGCAGTCGGATTCTGGACCGGACGATGGAGCTTCCGGTTTTTCTGACGGCTGAGCTGGAAGCGGGAAAACCGTTCCGCCTGACGGCACAGGCGGGAAAGGAAACAGTTTGTCTGGAAGGAGAGACGGTACAGCAGGCGCAGAAGCGTCCGCTTTCCGAAGATGAGGTGAGACGGCAGCTGTCCAAAACGGGCGGAAGCGGTTTCCGGGCAGAGAAAATCGATGTCCGTATGGCGGGAGATGTATTTCTTCCCCTGAAGTCCGTCAATGAGCTGAGAAGGAGTGCACTTGAAAAGCTGCGTGCCGGAAGGATCGCGGCGTACTGCCGCCTGAGCGGGATAGAGGCGGAGAAGGTACTCCCCGGCTCTGCCGGTTTTTTGACTGAGCGGCCGGAGGCTCCGTTTTCTTTGGCCGCAGAACAGGCATCCTCATCCGCGCAGCCGGAGCAGGTCCTTTTGTCCGTGCAGCCGGAGCCGTCCGCTTCCGGATCTTTACCCTGCGGCCTGTCAGCCTCTGTGGCCACGCTGCCTCAGCTTCAGGCCTGTCTGAATGCGGGCGTTTCCAGAATTTATATATCTTATTCGGCTGTGAACGGTGAAATGGAGAAACGGCTGAGAGCGGCGAAAGAAGACAGCGTTTCTACGGAATTTTTCCTTTCGCTTCCCGTTATTTTCCGGGCGGAAACCAGAGAGCAGAGGAAGCATGTGAAGGCGCTTCTTGATACCGGACTTTTTGAGGGAGCGCTTATTCCCTCTGCCTCGGGGCTCGTATGGCTGAGGGAAAACGGCTGGAAAGGAAAGATCGCCTTTGACCACAGAATCTATATCTGGAACAGACAGACATGGGAATACTGGAACACTGACATGGACACCTACTGCGCGCCGCTGGAACTGAATGGAAGGGATGTTTTTGCCCTGCCTGCCCCGAAGGAAGGAATGCGGGGAAGAAAGGAGATTCTGGTTTACGGCAGAATTCCCATGATGGTAACGGCAAACTGTGTCCGGAAAACGGCCGGGGAGTGCCCGAAGGACATCCGGCCGGGAAAAGGGATGGCTGCGGGAGCGCCGGACGGCGGAAAAAACGGAAATGAGCTGTTTCTGATCGACCGGTATCAGGCGGAATTCCCCGTCGAGACCGACTGCTGTTTCTGCTATAATGTCATCTATAATTCCGTTCCCCTTTCCCTTCATGGCTTTCTGGGAGATCTGTCGGAAAGCGGAGCGGCGTTCCTCAGACTGGATTTCCTGGAAGAGGATGGTGAGGAAACAGAAGAGATTCTGCGCCTGTTCAAGGGCGGGCTTTCGGGAAAGCAGGTACAGCCGGCATATGCTTTTACCACAGGACATTTCAGGAAAGGAGCACAGTAACAGGCATGGAGCAGGTCATCGTGATTTATTCCAGATATGCAATAGCGTTTCTGGCGGTTTTGTATGCGGTGCTGTCCGTGGTGCGCTTTTTCCTTTCTCCCGGAAAGGGGCGGCCTGTGGATACAGCGCAGACGGTCTGCATTTTTATCTGGCAGTTTGTCGCCTTTCTGACGCTCTGTCTGGAAACGGGAGAGCTGGATGCCCTGTTTTTCTATGCGTTTTCCCAGATTACCCTGTTTGCGTCCATGATGCTGTTTCTCATGATTTATCCGGGAATGAACCGGGCGCTTCTCAATCATATGTGTTTCCTTTTGGGAACCGGATTCCTGATCCTCGGGAGGCTGAATCTGCAGCAGGCGATCCGCCAGCTCATCATCGCGGCCGCAGGCCTGCTGATTTCCATGGCGGTTCCATACGTGGTCAGAAACTGGGAAGAACTGCTTAAGAATCTGACACTTTTATACGCAGGAGGTGGATTTTTGGCTCTGTCAGCAGTTCTCATTCTGGGACAGGTGACCCATGGCTCCCGGATCAGCTATACGGTGGCGGGAATCACCTTCCAGCCTTCGGAATTCGTCAAACTTCTGTTTGTCTTTTTCCTTGCGGCATTTTTGTGGGAGGATACCTCTCTGAAAAATTTGACGATTGCCGCGGCTGCCGCAGGCGCTCATGTGCTGGTGCTGGTTCTGTCCAGAGATCTGGGAAGTGCGCTCATCTTCTTTCTGGTTTTCGTTTTTCTGGTGTTCTTTGCAACCGGGAAATACCGTTATCTTGCGTTGGGGACCGCCGGAGGCTGCGTGGCGGCCTGGGTGGCTTACCGCCTGTTTTCCCATGTACAGGTCAGGGTACAGGCATGGCGTGATCCCTGGAGTGTGATTGATGGTCAGGGCTATCAGATCACCCAGTCGCTTTTTGCTCTGTCCAGGGGCGGCTGGTTTGGGCTTGGAATCGGACAGGGTACGCCGCAGGACATCCCGTATGTGGAGACGGATTTCATTTTCGCAGCGGTCACGGAGGAGCTTGGGCTTCTGTTTTCCGTGAGTCTGCTTGTGGTCTGCGTCTGCTGCTTCCTGCAGATGATGCGCATCGCGCTGGGCAGCTTTCCGGGCAATGTCCAGGGCAATGCTCTTGTGCAGCAGGACCGGTTTTACCGCCTGCTGGCGTCCGGATTTGGAGTAATGTATATTTTCCAGGTGTTTCTGACTGTGGGCGGCGGAATCCGTTTTATCCCCCTCACAGGCGTGACGCTGCCTCTGGTCAGCTATGGAGGAAGCAGCGTGATGACCACGCTTCTTATGTTCGCAGTGGTGCAGGGCACCGGCCTGAAACGGCGGACTCTGCGTCCGGCGGATGATGACGCGGACTGGGAGGAGGAATGGGAAGATGACTGGCGGAACGGAGAGGATAACAACTGGGAAGACGGAGAGAATGACGGCTGGCAGGATGAGGACGACGAATGGAGGGAAGAGGGAGAATACGAAGAGGAGGAGTATGAATCCGAAGAGCCGGAGGGGGAATGGGATGAGGACGACGAAGCGTCTTACCGCAGGCAAGGCCATAGAGGAAAAAGGCGCTCAGGAAGGAAAGGATGGTAGGGATTCGGAATGGCAGAAAGATTAGAAAAGCGGACAGGGGGAAGACAGACCGGAAGAAGACGCGGCAGGCAGAAAAATGTCAGATCAGGCCGGAACCGTGAAAACGGCGGATTTCCGGACGAAAGCACGTCGCGGCTGCAGCTCATCGGCTGCGCGGTATTTTTCTGCGCCCTGTTCACCGCCATGGCCGCCTATCTGTGTATTTACATTCCTTCCCACTCGGAGGAACTGTTCAACAACAGTTATAACAGCAGGCAGAGCGTCCTGGCACAGCAGAATACCCGTGGAACCATCTGCTCCGCGGACGGAGAGGTGCTGGCGGAAACGGTGACTGAGGATGGGAAAGAGGTGCGGCAGTACCCTTATGCAAATATGTTTTCCCATATCGTGGGCTATTCCACCCGTGGAAAAACCGGACTGGAGAGCCTTGCCAATTATGATCTGATCAATACCTCTGCTTCCGCGTCCGAGCAGGCGGAAAACGCTGCAGACGGTGTAAAAAATCCGGGCAACAATCTGGTCACCACGCTGGATGTGTCGCTTCAGGAGGCGGCGTATAACGCCATGGGGCTTTATGAAGGTGCGATTGTGGTAATGGAGCCCTCAACGGGTAAGATCCTTGCCATGGTATCCAAACCGGATTTTGATCCCAATGAGATCGCACAGGAGTGGGAGAACCTGAATCAGGATGGGAGTTCCGTCCTTCTGAACCGGGCGTCGCAGGGGCTCTATCCACCCGGCTCTACCTTTAAAATCATAACGGCCCTGGAGTATATCAGAGAGAATCCGGATGACTGGGAAAATTACAGATTTCAGTGCAGCGGAAGCTATACCCATGGAGATACCACCATCCGCTGCTATCATGGAAGCAGCCATGGGAGCCTGGATTTCATACATTCTTTTGCGGAGTCCTGCAACTCATCCTTCGCCAACATCGGAATGAGCCTGGATAGGAGAAGCTTTCTTTCCACCCTGGATGAGCTTCTGTTCAATAGGGAGCTTCCCGTAGACATCGCGTATTCCAGAAGCTCCGTGGCTCTGGACGAGGACAGCGGTGATGCGGATATGATTCAGACCGTGATCGGCCAGGGGAAAACCCAGATGACACCGCTGCATCTGTGCATGATCACTTCCGCCATCGCGAACGGCGGAGTGCTGATGAAGCCCTATGAGATGGACCGGATTGAAAAGCCGGACGGTATGGTGCTGAAGCAGTATGAGCCGGAAGAGTATGCGCGGCTGATGACCGCGGAGGAGGCGGAGATTCTGACAGAGCTGATGACGGATGTGGTGGAGGAGGGAACGGCCACAAAGCTTTCCGGCCTGTCCTATACCGCGGCGGGAAAGACCGGCTCCGCCGAGTACAGCGACAGCACCAGCGACTCCCACGCCTGGTTTACGGGCTTTGCTCCGGCGGAAAATCCGCAGGTCGCGGTTACCGTGATCATCGAGGGAATCGGTTCCGGCGGAGACTATGCGGTTCCCATTGCGAAGCGGGTGTTTGACGCTTACTTTGGCACGGTGGGATAGAAAACAATTTCTTTACAGGAAAAATTTCTTGCCTACGGCGTGTATTTGGGATATACTTGAACTAGTTTAGCGGAAGGGACATGTTTCTTTGCATGGCCCGAAGTGCACACCTTACAGGAGGGATTGCAATGATTGAAGCAACAAGCTGTGGCGGTGTGGTTATTTTCCGCGGGAAGATACTGCTTTTGTACAAGAACTTCAAGAACAGGTACGAGGGCTGGGTTCTGCCCAAGGGAACGGTAGAGGCAGGAGAAGAGTATAAGGATACGGCGCTTCGGGAGGTACTTGAGGAAAGCGGGGCAAGGGCCTCCATCATCAAGTATATCGGCAAAAGCGAGTATACCTTTAACGTGCCGGAGGATACGGTGGACAAGGAGGTACACTGGTATCTGATGATGGCTGACAGTTATTACAGTAAACCACAGCGTGAGGAATATTTTGTGGACTCCGGGTTTTACAAGTACCATGAAGCCTATCATCTGCTGAAATTCGCCAACGAGAAGCAGATTCTGGAAAAAGCGTATCATGAGTATCTGGATCTGAAGAAGAGAAATCTCTGGGGAAGCAGAAAATATTTCTGAAGGATTCCGGCATCACAGAAGCGGGAACGGAAGGAGAGGCGGGAATGGATCAAAAGCTTTCCCGCTTCTCCTTTTCCTGTATATCATGAAAGCCCGCCTGGCGGCACAGAAGAAAATTCCGGAAACCCTGCGCGTAATACATGCAAAAATGGAAAGAAACGGTATGAAACCTTCCCAAAACGGCAATGGTTTTAAGGAAGGGCGGGAAAGGAAGACTTGATACAGCATGAAGTTCTGCAGCAATCTCTATGTGGGAAAAAGCATCAGGGATCCTGAAAAGGTGAAGTGGAAGCTGAAGCATAATGCAGGACAGTTTTCGATCTATGTGATCGCGCTGGCCGCATCGAAAGAGGATCAGCTTGAGATCATCCACAGCGGATATCTGAAACAGCGCTGCTTTGATACGGAGCATATGCTTGTGGTCGGCCTCGCATCCGGCAGGCAGGAAGCTGTGGAAATCGTGGCCCGGCTTGCGCAGAAGGTGGTCCGGGAAACCGGGGATGCCGATATCAGGGGATATATTCTGAATTCGTGCGCCGCGGAAAGCGCCTGTCATCGCTTCTGACCGGACGGGAGAAGGCGTACAGGGGGTATATGGAAATCGTTTTTTTTATTCTAAAAACAGCAGGAGTCATTCTGCTTCTCATATTGGGCCTGCTTCTGACCGCGGCTGCACTCCTCCTTTTGGTTCCGGTGAGATACCGGGCGGAGGGAAGACTGCCGGAGGAAGGAAAGCCGCAGGCATATGTCCGGTTTACCTGGCTGCTGCATCTTATTAACGTCCGCGTGGAATATGCGGACGGGCTGAAGCTGACGGTGCGGGCGGCAGGAATCCGTATCCGCCCGGAGCAGTGGAAGCGGCGGGAAAAAGTGCCGGAGAGCAGGGAGCCGGAACAAAGCGCGGAAGAACAGGCAGCCGGAGGCGGGCCGTTTCCGGAAAACGGGAAAGCCCAGGAGACCGGAAAGCCTTCCGAAACGGCGGAAGAGAAGCCGTCCGTCCTGCGGATACCGGAAAGCCCGCCTCATGAAGAGACCGTGCCAAACGAAGAGCGTTCGGATCATTCTGAAAAAGCGGTCCCGCCTGCGGAGAAAGGAATGTCGGAAAGAATCCGAAAGTGGGCTGCAGCTTTGAAGGAGGCTCTGCGCAGGATGACGGAGAGCCTTAAAAATGTCGGGCAGACGCTGGAACAGATCGGGAAGAAAGTGGAACAAATCCGGGAAACGGCAGTATATTACCGGGATCTTTTTACAAATGAGGAGTCGCAGGAGACTATCCGTCTGGTTTGGAAGCACGTAAAAGGACTTCTTTTACATGTGAGGCCGAAAAAGCTTTCGGCCGAATTTATCGTCGGCGCGTCTGATCCGGCGGTGACAGGGAATGTGCTCGCCGTTCATGGCATCCTCTATCCGTGGATCGGTGAGGAGGTCCGCATCATACCGGATTTTGAAAAAGAGCGTCTGTGCGGGGAATTTTACGCGGCAGGAAGAATCCGCGCCTGCGTGGTGCTTTATCATGTTTTAAGAGTGATTCTGTATAAAAAGACATGGACTTTTATCAGACAGCTGAAAAGGAGGAGCTGACCAATGGCTGAAAATCATAATAACATCAATGCTGTGATGGAATCTCTGCTGAAGGGAGCAAACACGCTGATGTCCACAAAAACCGTGGTGGGAGAGGCAACGAAGATAGACGATACCATCATCATCCCCCTTGTGGACGTAACCTTCGGCGTGGGAGCAGGAGCCAGCAGGAACGAAAAAAAGGATGGCGGGGCCGGAGGACTTTCCGGGAAAATGACACCGAGTGCGGTGCTTCTGATTAAAAACGGCCAGACGAAGCTGGTCAATATCAAAAATCAGGACAGCGTGACGAAAATCCTGGATATGATCCCGGATCTGGTGGACCGTTTTACGGCGAAGCCGGAAACGATGATGAGCGATGAGGAAGCGCAGAAGGCGGCTTTCCCTGAAGAGGAAGCCTGAAAGGAAAAGCGAAGAAGAATCATGCCGGCGGCGGATGCATAGAATAACAGTAAGACGATAAGAAACGGGTGAGCCGGAATGCAGCAGCTCTGGAAACTGATCGGTATTATTGTATTCAGCATTGCCATCGGCATGTTTTTGACTCTGCTCATTGCAAACCGGCTGGCCGGTCTGATCGTGGCCGCGCTTCTCATGGTGGCGGGCTATAATATGCTGTTCTGTGATAAATAGGAAAATCGGATGGGGAAGCAGAGCTTCTCCATCCGATCCGCGATACTGCGCATCCACAGCGGAGCGCCTTTTTTATACGATAGGAAATTTTATTTTCTATCGTATAAAAAAAGCTGTCATACCTCTGGTGAGGATATGACAGCTCATTTTTTGTTATCCATCGAAAGCATCATTCCTTATGCTCTCTCAACTTTGCCGGATCTGAGGCAGCTGGTACAAACATGCATCTTTTTGGAAGCTCCGTTTACCAGACACTTGACGCTTTTCACATTCGAGTTCCAGATACGATTGGATCTTCTATGGGAATGGCTTACGTTGTT
>DXHY01000086.1 GCA_019113175.1 Candidatus Eisenbergiella stercoravium
AAAGAAGAAATGTCCATGAGTTCTCTCCTTTTTCTGGATTTAGAGTTTTTGGAGTAATGTCTAAAAACTCTAACCCTAAGTTTACAGGAAAACTCTAAAGATTTCGCTACACTTTCTTATTTGACGCATACGGCGGAACAGGAGGGTAAGCATGGATATTCTGGTTGAAATTTCTGAAAATTTGCAGAAGGGGAAGGCGAAAATTGTAAAGGAGCTGGTGGGACAGGCCGTGGAGCAGGGCATCCCGGCAAAGGAAGTGCTGGAAAAGGGCCTTCTTGCCGGTATGGACGTGATCGGTGAAAAGTTTAAGAATAACGAGGTGTTCGTGCCGGAGGTTCTGGTGGCGGCCCGCGCCATGAACATGGGCGCTGCGGTGCTGAAGCCTCTGCTTGCCGACGGGGACCAGACCTCTGCCGGAAAGGTCTGCATCGGAACGGTTAAGGGAGATCTGCACGATATCGGCAAGAATCTGGTGAAGATGATGATGGAAGGAAAGGGACTGGAAGTGGTGGATCTGGGCACGGATGTGTCTCCGGAGACCTATGTGGAGACTGCCGTGAATCAGCACTGCCAGATCATCTGCTGCTCCGCACTCCTTACCACCACCATGCCCGTCATGGGAGAAGTGGTGAAAGCGGCGGAAAAGGCGGGAATCCGGGATAAAGTGAAAATCATGATCGGAGGAGCTCCGGTAACGGAGGCATTCTGCGAACAGATCGGCGCGGATAAATATACGCCGGACGCTGCCAGCGCCGCGGACGCAGCTGTGGAGCTCTGCAGGGCTGCCGGATGAGAAATGGAAAGATTCCCGCTTAAACGAAGCGCGTGAAAGAAAGGGATGGGAACGATGGAGGAACTGATGAGGGCTCTGCGGGAGGAGGCGCTTGCGCTCGGAGCCTTTCGCGCGGAACTGGTAAGGGTGGAGGACATTTCCACGGACGCTTCCTTCCGCAGTCTGTGCGCCTCCAACGCCTGCGGCAATTATGGAAAAAATTATATGTGTCCGCCGGATGTCGGCAGCATCGAGGAGCTGATGCAGGAGCTTCGCACCTATGAAACGGCTCTGGTGTATCAGACGGTGGGCCTCCTGGAGGACAGCTATGATTTCGAGGGGATGATGGAAGCGGGAAACCGGCACAACGAGCTTGCGCAGAAGCTTCGAAGCTTTGCAGGGAAAGAGCTGGAACAGAGAAAATGTGCCAGGGGAAACCGCACGGAGGAAGGATGCGACCGGAAAGGAGCAGGCCAGGGGAGCGGGATCCGGCTGCTTCACCTTGGCGCCGGGGGGTGCCGGGTATGTACAACATGCGGAAAACGGAGCGGCGAGCCCTGCCGTTTCCCCGAAAAGGCAATCGGTTCCCTGGAAGCATATGGGGTCAATGTGTCTCTTTTGGCCCGGACTGCGGGCATGCGGTACATTAACGGACAGAATACGGTTACCTATTTCGGCGCCATACTCTGCCGTGCGGCTGTGACCGCAGCGACGAATTGAAGGATCGGCGCGGGTTCCTCAGCAATGTTTCGGAATGGAGGTAAATTTCAGAATGAATATGAAAGAATGGCTGAAGGAGTTACGGGAGGCAGAACGGAAAAAAGCGATGCCAATTCTTTCTTTCCCGGCCGTTCAGCTGATGGGAATCAGCGTGAAGGAGCTGATTTCAGACAGTGACAGACAGGCGGAGGGAATGGTACGGATTGCGGAAAGGGTGGATGCCGCGGCGTCGGTGAGCCTGATGGATCTGTCGGTGGAAGCGGAGTGCTTTGGATCGCAGATTGTGGTCAGTGAGGACGAAGTGCCTACGGTAAAGGGCAGCATCGTAGCCGGCCCGGAGGAGGTGGAAAGCCTTCGGATTCCGCCTGTGGGAGCGGGACGAACGGATATCTATATCGATGCGGTCAGAAAAGCGGCGGAAAAAATTCAGGACCGGCCCGTATTTGCCGGCATGATCGGCCCCTACTCTCTGGCGGGCCGTCTGCTGGATGTGACGGAAATCATGTTTTACTGCTATGACGAGCCGGAAATGGTGGCTCTGCTTCTGGATAAGGCCACGGAGTTTCTGATCTCATATGGAAAGGCATATAAGGAGACCGGGGCAGACGGCATCATGCTGGCGGAGCCTCTGGCTGGTCTGCTGTCTCCCGCACTTGCCGAAGAATTTTCCGCGCCTTTCGTGAAACGGATTGTGGAAGCGCTTCAGGATGATGATTTTCTGGTGATTTATCATAACTGCGGGAACAGCACGATTCAGATGATCGACTCCATCCTGGATACGGGGGCAGCGGCGTATCATTTTGGAAATGCCATTGACATGGCGGAAATGCTGAAGCATATCCCGGCGGATACGATTGTCATGGGAAATGTGGATCCGGCCGGACAGTTCAGAAACGGAACTCCGGAAAGCATCCGGACAGCGACGCTTTCACTCATGGAAAAGTGCTGCACATATCCCAACTTTGTGATTTCTTCCGGCTGCGATATCCCTCCCATGTCGAAATGGGAAAACATTGACGCCTTTTTCCGGGCGGTGGCGGATTTTTATGGAAAATAAAGGATGCACAGAAGAAAAACGGATAAATGAAAGAGCTGCGGAGGAGACCGATGTGACGGTAAACGGCAGAATCCTCCGTGCCGCAAAGGGAACGACTCTCGGAGAGCTTTTGAAAAAGGAAGGGCTTGCCATGCCCTGCGCAGGAACGGGGCGCTGCGGAAAATGCCGGGTCCGCGCGGAGGGCATGCTGAGTGAGCCGGATGCCGTGGAACGGCAAAAGATTTCCGCGCAGGAGCCTGGCAACATCCGTCTGGCCTGCCGGACCGTGATTCTCGGCCCCTGCCAGGTGGAATGGGAAACGGAAAAGAACATGGAAATCCGGCTTGGCGGCAGGGCTTCCTTCGGAAAGGGAGAGCCTCTGTTTGACAGGCTGGGAGCGGCGGTGGATGTGGGAACCACCACGCTGGCGGCGCAGCTTTACGGAAAAAGCGGGCTGCTCGCCCAGGCAGGGCTGGAAAATCCACAGAAGGCCTACGGGGCGGATGTGATATCCAGGGTGGAGAGAAGCCTTGCGGGAGAGGGAGAAGCGCTGAAAAAGGCCGTGTGCGGCGGGATCGGAACACTGCTTGAGGAGCTCGCGGCCCGCGCGGGCGTTTCGGCGGAGCAGATCGATACGCTTGTGATCACAGGGAATACCTCCATGCTGTACCTTCTTACGGGCAGAAACCCGGAATGCCTTTCCCATGCGCCCTTTCAGGCAGACTGGCTGGCGGGAGAGTGGACGGACGGAAAGGCTCTCATGCTGCCCTGCCCGGATGCAGAGGTGTATTTTCCGCCCTGCATCTCTGCCTTCGTTGGGGCGGATATCACCTGCGCCATGCTGCATACCGGTCTGGGGGATGCGGCAGAGCCGGAGCTTCTTACGGATATCGGAACCAACGGGGAAATTGTGCTGAATCAGGGCGGAGAGCTGTTCTGCTGCTCTACGGCGGCGGGGCCGGCCTTTGAGGGGGCGGGGTTAAGCTGCGGAATGCCGGGAAAGGAAGGGGCCATCTGCCGTGTGGAATGGAAGGACGGCCGTCTGGAAACCAGCGTGATCGGAGGCGGACCGGCAAAAGGGATCTGCGGAAGCGGCGTGGTGGATGCCGTCAGCTGCCTGCTGCAGAGCGGATGGCTGGATGAAACCGGCTTTCTGGAAGAAAATGCGGTTCTGGCGGAAGGGGTGGAGCTTCTTCAGGAGGACATCCGGAAGATCCAGCTTGCCAAGGGGGCCATTTCCGCCGGAATCCGGACCATGCTGCACCGGGCGGATCTGCCTGTGGAGGGACTGGCAAAAGTGCTGGTGGCGGGCGGCTTCGGCAGCAGCCTGAATATGAAAAATGCCATTTCCATCGGCCTTCTGCCTGATATGGATGTGGAGCGGGTTGTGATCTGCGGCAATGCGGCGCTGAATGGAGCGGCGGATCTGCTTCTGGACGGCAGCAGACGGAAGGCGGCGGAGAAGCTTGCACGACGGACCGTTACGGTGTCGCTTGCCGCGGATGAATATTTTAAAAACAGCTATATGGAAGGTATGCTGTTCCCGGAATTCATCGTCTGCGGCGTGGATATGCCGGAACCGGCCCGGAAGGTGCAGAGTCTTGAAGTGGAGGCGTCCCCGTCGTAAATCTCGAGGCGTTTTATTCCGCGGACAGGCATGCGGGTGCGGGAAGAAAGCAATAACCCTGTACTTCACGCAGCATAAAATTTGAGCGGAAGCATCTCTGTAACAGGAGGTGCTTTTGTTTTGCACAAAATCTTCCGGTTGATATCTGAAAATTCATTCGATCTTCCTTCCGGGAAAAGAATGCTTTATGATAGACTGTATGGAAAGCTGTAAAGGAGTGATTGGAACGATGCCACGAAAAGGAAAAAAGCGGCTTCATTTGGCCAGAGCTGCCGGTACAGCCATCGTAGCTGCTGCGGCAGCCGCAGGATGGTGCAAATGGAGAAACTGCCGTTACCCGCTGGAGAAGGAGTACAGATTTATCAATAAATTTTTCATCCCCGGTTTTTTCCTGTCACCGCGGTTTTTGAAATTTGCGAATGCCCGGCTTTATTCCATGAAGCTGCCGGTTCCTCCGGACGGAATAAAGCGGTACATGAAATGGATGGAAACACGGGATGGAGAGAGGATGTGGCTGACTGTCTACAGACCGTCCGATGCAAAGAAAACCTTTCCCTGTCTCGTATATTTTCATGGCGGCGGTTTCTGCCTGGCCGACGCGCCCTATCTTCATAAAACCGTTGCAGAATATGCAAGGCAGGCGGAATGCGCGGTGGTGCTCGTCCATTACAGGACGTCTGACCGGTATCCGTTTCCGGTTCCCTTTCAGGACTGCTGCGATGGTCTGGAATATATCCGCAGGCATGAAAAGGAGCTCCATATTGACGGCTCCCGCATCGCAGTGGGAGGAGACAGCGCGGGAGGCGCTCTGGCAGCGGCCTGTGTGCTGTGGAGCAGGGATATGGGGAAGGCAGATATCTGTTTTCAGATGCTGATTTATCCTGTGCTGGACTGCCGTATGGAGACGGAATCCATGCGGAAATTTACGGACAGTCCGCTCTGGAATGCCGGACTGAACAGGAAAATGTGGCAGCTTTACCTGAAAAAACCCGGCCTGGAAAAAGTGGAGTATGCTTCTCCGGCGCTGGCAGAAAATCTGCATAAGCTTCCTGATGCCTATATCGAGGTGGAGCAATTTGACTGTCTGCATGATGAGGGGGCGGCTTTTGCGGAACGTCTGAGAAGTGCCGGCGCTGCCGTACAGCTTGAAGATGTGAGAGGAACCTTTCATGGATTCGATGTGTTCCGAAAGAAAACGGTCACACAGAAAATGATCCGGATGCGTATACTGGCGCTTCAGAGGGCCTTTCAGCAGGATTCCTGTATTATCTTCTAGTTCATACCGCATGATAAACTGCGAGATTCCATGCGGCAGACGGGACAGATATAATAAAAACAGCAGGAAGCCCCTGAGAATGCTGCAGGGGGCTGAGAAACGTTTCGAAACGGAGGATTTTTATGGAGTACAGACAGCTGCCCCATGGAACGGCACAGGAAAAATTCAGCGTGCTCGGTCTGGGGATGGGAGGCATTCAGAACAGCCCGGATGCGGAGATTGAGAGCGTGGTGCGCACCGCCACCCAGAACGGCATCAACTTTTTTGACCTGTGTGCGGGAGGAAAAAATGTTTATGAACCTTTTGGCAGGGCCCTTGCCGGACAGCGGGAAAAGGTGTTTTTCCAGCTGCATTTCGGAGCGGTCTATAACGAAAAGGGCGAATACGGCTGGTCCAGGGATCTGAACGTGATCAGAGAAACCTTCGCCTGGGAGCTGAAGGCGCTGGGAACAGACTATGCGGATTTCGGGTTCCTGCACTGTGTGGATGAGGACGAGGATTTTGACCGGCTGGTAAGCTCCGGCATTTTTGATTATATAAAGGGGCTGAAGAAAGAAGGAAAGGTGCGCCATATCGGATTTTCTTCCCACACTCCGTCCGTCGCAAACCGGGTGCTGGATACGGGAGTCATCGATATGATGATGTTTTCCATCAATCCGGCCTATGATCTGGAGCAGGGGGATGAGCTGGGCATCGGATCCACTTCGGAGCGGGCAGCGTTATTCCGCCGCTGCGAATCCATGGGAGTCGGCATTTCCGTCATGAAACCCTTCCACGGAGGGAAGCTGCTGGATGAAAAGACATCTCCCTTCCATACGGCGATGACCCGCTTTCAGTGCATCCAGTATGCTCTGGACCGTCCCGGCGTGCTTGCTGTCGTCCCCGGCGTACGGGACCTGAAGGATTTAAACGCCCTGCTTGGCTTTGCCGGTGCGCCGGATGAGGAAAAGGACTACTCCGTAATCGGGGAATTCACCCCGCAGGCAGCGCAGGGAAACTGTGTATACTGCAACCACTGCCAGCCCTGTCCCGCGGGAATCGATGTGGGGCTGGTCAACAAATACTACGACCTGGCTCAGGCTGGAGACAGGATGGCGGCGAATCACTATGAAAAGCTCGCCGTGAAGGCGGACGCCTGCATCGGTTGCGGCCACTGTGACAGACGCTGCCCGTTCCACACGCACCAGAGCGCAAGGATGAAGGAGATTGCGGCGTATTTTGCAAAATAGACGCCGCCTGCGGCGGCAGAGCGGGAGGACGGCATGAACCCTTTGGACATAATATGAATGCCGCCTGCGGCGGCAGGACTGGAGGTAACAATGGAAAAAGCGAAGGTTTATTTTACGAAGGAAATTACACCGGAAAGCCTGATCAGGATTTATCAGGCGCTGGGAACAAAGCTGAAGGGAAAGGTGGGCGTGAAGATTTCCACCGGAGAGCCGGGAGGACATAACTATCTGCATCCGGAGCTGATCGGAGATCTGGTTCATCAGCTGGACGGCACAATCATTGAGTGCTGTACCGCCTACGGCGGACAGCGTCAGGACCCGAAGCTTCACTGGAAGGCCATTGAGGATCATGGCTTTAAGGCCATGGCACCCTGTGACATCATGGATGAGTTCGGAGAGATGGAGATCCCGGTGGAGGGAGGCTTCCATCTGGATAAGGATATTGTGGGAGAGCATCTGGACAATTATGATTCCATCCTTGTGCTGTCTCATTTCAAGGGACACGCCATGGGCGGCTTCGGCGGCGCGCTGAAGAACATCAGCATCGGCATCGCCTCCACGCACGGAAAGACCAACATCCATACGGCGGGCGTGACCACGGAAGCGGCGGAGCTGTTCAACAATCTGCCGCCGCAGGATCATTTCCTGGAGAGCATGGCGGACGCCTGCAAGGCGGTGATCAGCCATAAGGGGGCGGAAAACATGCTCTACATCAACGTGGCGAACCGGCTGAGTGTGGACTGTGACTGCGATTCCCATCCTGCGGAGCCGGAGATGGCGGATCTGGGAATTTTCGCATCCACGGATCCGGTTGCGGTGGATCAGGCCTGTTATGATGCAGTGATTAATTCCCCTGACCCCGGAAAAAAGGCGCTCATTGAGCGTATGGATTCCCGCCACGGCATCCACACCGTGGAAGCTGCCGCGCAGCATGGTCTGGGAAGCCGTGAGTATGAAATCATCTCTCTTGACGACTGAATGGAATGAGACGGATTATTCTGACGGAAAATTTTCATAAGGGAAAAAGAACGGGACCGCCGGTTTAGCCGGCGGTCCTGCCGTATATCTGATGGTATGCCAGCGTTACGTTTCCAGGTTCCCTTGCGGCGTCCATACATCCTTTCGTAAAAGACAATTTACTAAACTATAAATCACTAAATCATACATTACTAAATTACGTTTGATTATCCCCGGAATTGATTGCGCTTTTCACCAGCTGCCAGGCAATGCTTCCTTCCCGCAGCTTTTCCAGAGCGTGTTCGAAGGGGAACCATTCGGCCGAATCAACTTCGCCGGACAGGGTGAAATCCTTCTTTTTCACAAGGGCGCGGTAGCCGAGCATGAGCATTTCCTTTTTTTCAAAGGGATAGCTTTTGATGAAATTCAGCTCCTCCACATCGAGACCAAGTTCCTCCTTCACCTCACGGACGACCGCATCCTCTGCGGATTCTCCCATTTTCATGATTCCCGCGACGCATACATGGCTGGCGGTGGAGACGTAGTCCTGCCGCAGCAAAGCGACTTCCTTCTGCTCATTGACCACTGCGGCGATGATGCTGGTGGTGAACATATCCCACAGGGGAACGCTGCAGGTCTCACAGAAGGGAATCAGCCCTTCGTCGCCGATTTCCTTTTTTACCAGCCTGCTTCCGCAATGCGGACAGTATGTGAAATGCATGTGAGATTCCTTCCTTCTTCCATAATTTTTGTGACTGAAATGAAAAAGCTCCGGCACAAGACGGCCCTTACCGGCAGCCGCCGGAACGCAGCCACGGTTTCATTATAGCAGATCCCTGCTTTCTGGCAACCTGCTGGTGCGCAGATACCGTTTGAATTCATCCCGTCCTTCTGATAGACTGGAGCGGAGAGATACAGACAGAACGGAGAATTCGTTTGGGAAAGGAGGCAGATTTACTTGCTGCTTCGACAGATCAAATATTTCGTAACCGTCGTTGACTGCAACAGCTTTACGGAGGCGGCAAAAGTGATTCAGGCGAATCTGACGATCCCCTGCACCGGCTGCGGTTACTGTACGGTGCAGTGCCCGCAGCATATTGAGATCACAAGGCATCTGCAGGAAATCTCGGAAAAATTTGACGGATTTCAGGGATGGAGATAAAAGAGAACAGAATCGGCACGGATCAAAGGAACTGTGCAGGAAGGAGGAATGACGCAGATGAAAAATGTAATGATTTTAACCGGCGCCGGACAGATCGGCATGGCGATTGCCCGTCGCACGGGATATGGAATGAAGATTGTCATCGGAGACAAAAAAATGGAGAATGCCCGGACCATTTCCGGGATCATGAACGAAGCCGGGTTTGATACCGAGGCGCTGGAAATGGACCTTTCCTCCCGCAAATCGATTCTGAAGCTCATCGCGGAAGCACAGAAATACGGCCCTGTCACAAAGCTGGTGAACGCTGCCGGCGTTTCTCCCAGCCAGGCGCCCATCGAAGCCATTCTGAAGGTGGATCTGTACGGCACTGCCGTCCTGTTGGAGGAGGTGGGGAAGGTCATCGCTCCCGGCGGTGCGGGAGTGACCATTTCCAGCCAGTCCGGACACCGCATGCCGGCCCTCACTCCTGCGGAGGATGAACAGCTGGCCTGCACGCCCACGGAGGAGCTTTTAAAGCTGGAGATCCTCCAGCCGGAAAACATCCGCGACACCCTTCACGCCTACCAGCTGGCAAAGCGCTGCAATGAGAAGCGCGTCATGGCGGAATCGGTAAAATGGGGAGAGAAGGGCGCCCGGGTTAACTCCATTTCTCCCGGAATCATCGTTACGCCGCTTGCGCTGGATGAATTCAACGGGCCCCGCGGAGATTTTTATAAGAACATGTTTGCCAAGTGCCCTGCCGGCCGCCCCGGCACCGCGGACGAGGTCGCCAATGTGGCGGAGCTCCTGATGAGCGATAAGGGCGCATTCATTACGGGCGCGGATTTCCTCATTGACGGCGGCGCGACGGCTTCCTATTTTTATGGGCCGCTGAAGCCGGAGGAGTAAAACCGGATCAGATACGGGGAAGGGGATCAGGATACCTGAAGCACGACTTTCCCCACATTTTCCCTCCTGTACAGAATATCCTGTGCCGCTTCACATTCCTGAACAGGAAGGACGCGGTATATGGTGGGCCGGATCAGTCCTTGTTCCACCTTCGGCCAGACATGCTTTACCAGATCGGAACAGATCTGTGCTTTTACCTCAGGCCGGCGGGAACGCAGGGTACTGCCAATGATCCGGATGTTTTTGACATAAATATTTTTCAGATCAATCACGGTATGCGTGCCGGCCAGAGCGGCAATCATGATCCATCGTCCGCCATGGTTCATATAGGGAAGGCAGGCTCCCATGTCTTCTCCGCCTACGCAATCGATTGCAACATCCACCGGATGGCCTTCCTGAAGCTGCTGCTTTAATACCTCCATGAGATTTTCTTCAGACAGATTGATGATCCGGTCTGCCCCCAGAGGAACGATGGCCTTTTTCCTCGATTCTGAGCTGACGGTGGTGAGAACCCGGATTCCGAATGCCTTTGCCATGGGAATGATCACGCTCGCAAGGCCGCTGGTCCCGGCGAACATGAGCAGGGTATTCCCTTCCCGGATCTTTGCCTCATAAAAAAGGTTCAGATATGCGGTGGCAAAGGCTTCCGGCATGGCCGCGGCTTCCACCATGCTGCACCCTGCCGGAACGGGCATGAGCATATCATATCTCACGCTCACATATTCCGCATAACCGCCGCCGCCCAAAAGCGCGCAGACGCGGTCGCCGGCCTTCCAGCTGCTTTTTGAGGTGGCCCCATTTCCCATCTGTTCGATCACGCCGGATACCTCCAGCCCCATCCATTTGGGACATCCGGGAGGCGGCGGATAATCGCCCTCGCGCTGCATGAGGTCGGCCCGGTTCAGAGCAGCGGCATGGATTTTAATCAGCACATCATCTTCTCCGGGAACCGGATCCGGCACCTCCTGCCAGTGCAGGCGCTTTTCGGAATCAGTTAAAATTGCCTTCATATTGGAACTTTCTCCTTTTCATGAATTGTCTCTCCTTTTTATGTCCAGTTATCCCGTATGGCCTTTACCTTTCGGAGCATCGGCTGCACAGGCACTGGCTCACCCGTATCGTCCAGCGAGCACAGATACATACAGCACCCGAGCATCGGCCCGATCCGTCTGTGGATTTCACATTGTCCGCCGGAAAGGAAGAGAAACGGCACTTTCAGATCTTTTTTCAAAAGATGGGTAATGCGCAGATTTTCCAGCTGTTCATCCATGGAGGATGCGCCGGTGACGATTTTTACGATGTCTGCACCCCGCTCCTGCTGGGAAAGGGCAATGTCCAGCACTTCATCTGCCGGAAGGAAATGCAGGACATGGGAGGATATGATCACCTCTGCGCCGGTCTCATGGAGCTTTTCGATCAGATCTTTCTGTTTCCTGACCGCCTCCGGCCTGCAGGTCATCTCTCCTGGCTGCGGATCAAACAGATCCCCCATCACATCACAGAGTGTGGCGCCGCTTTCAGCCAACTCCAGCAACCCGTCCGCAATCTTCTGATCAGAGACACCCTCATTGACGCCCTTGCGGTAATTGGTTACATAGACCGGACGGTTTCCCATGGCGGTAAAAATTTCTCCATAGATTTCCGGATTGTGATACCGGGCGTCCATCTGGCAGGTCTGAAGACAGAACGCTTCCGCGCCATCCTGTATCCCTCTGTTTACGGTTTCCCTGATCTCATCCGGATCCTTCCCGGAAAAAAGGAGGGTGAGAAGCGGTTTTTCACAGTTCAAAAAGGTTGGTTTCATGATATCCTCTCTGTTGCTGAATAGCAGTGTTTAGCATTCTTATACAATATCAGGCTTTCAGGACTTATTGCGCATGACATTTCTGCCGCCGTCGATCAGAATGGTGGTCCCCGTGATGAAAGCTCCCTTATCAGAAGCAAGATATAAGATCAGGTCCACAATTTCCTGAGGCTGGGCGGCTCGTCCTGCCAGTGTTTTCATGTCCGCCATCCCCGGACGGGTCAGGACGGGGCCGGGAGCCACACAGCAGCAACGGATGCCATACTGTGCGCCGTACTGTGCGACAGATTTTACCAGACCATTCATGACAGCGCTTTTTGATGCGGAATAGGCAATATTTTCGGAACAGCCTTCTTCTCCCGTAATAGAACCGATGTTTATAATCACGCCGCTTTTCTGCTCCCGCATCTGCTTTAATACCGCATGGTCGAAGTAAAACTGCCCCTTCAGATTCACATCGATTCCCCAGTCATATACTTCAATGGGAACATCGGGAAATTCTCCGTGCGTGTTTAACATCCGGGTTTCAGCCCCTCCCGCCATGGTCACCAGCAGATCAATGGAGCCGAACGTTTCCACGGCTTGGTCCCTGGCTTTGCAGACCTGGGCATAATCCCGGACGTCACAGACCGCGCCGATGGCGCTTCCGGGACGGATTTCATTCAGGCTGGAAACGGCCTTTTCAAGTGCTTCCGGATTAATGTCCGTCAGTACGGCATTTCCCCCTCCTTGAACGAAGCATTTGCCTGTCAGATAGCCCATACCGGAAGCTGCGCCGGTGATGAGCGCATTTTTCTTTGTTTTGTTTTCAGAATCCATCTGTATATCCTCCCTTCTGTTTCTCACTATAGGATGTTCCGGAAGAAAGTAAAATGCAAAAAACGAATCTGTTTTTAACATTTCCGATACTATTTCCTCTGAAACTGCTTGTGCTTTCCTATATAACAGGTACAATAAGGAAAAGGCAGATGAAGGGAGTGTTTTTAGTGTTTTCAATGGGAGAAGGGATCGAAATGAGAGACATTCTTGACAAAATGGTCGTTACATCCATTCAGGATGTCTTTACGGTGGATTCCCGCAGAGGCCGGAAAGTGCAGATTAAAAACAGGGACAGCTATGGCATTTCCTTCTGCTATGGCGGGCGGATTACCTATTGCCAGGGAGAAAGGGCTGTGGTTTCCGACCACAGCCACATGGTCCTGCTGCCGAAGGGACAGGATTATACCCTTTACTGTGACAGCTCCGGACTGTTTCCGGTCATCAATATTCTCTGTACGGACGATTTTCACGTAGCCAGCCCGGAGGCATTCGAGCTCCACAGTCCGGATACCTACCTGAAGGACTATGAACGTTTAAGAGAGCTGTTCTTTTTAAAAAATCATGACGCCCGCTGCATGAGCATCCTTTACCGTATGATCTCAGAGATCACGACAGAATATCTTCAGGAGTATCCTGTTCTGGACGCGGCGATGGACTTTCTGGAGAAACACTATTCGGATCCGGATTTAACAAATGCAGTTATCGCCTCTCATCTGCATATCAGCGAAGTATATTTCCGTAAGCTGTTCAAAAGCAGATATGGAACCACGCCCAGGCAGTATATTCTGGAACTGCGGCTTCGAAAAGCAAGACAGCTTCTAGGAGAACACAGGAACAGCGTCGGAGAGATTGCGGAAGAATGCGGATTCTCCAGTATCTATCATTTCTGCAGGGCGTTCCGGCAGGCGGCAGGTGTCTCACCGACAGAATATGGAAAGGCGGTGAGGAAGGAGGGGATCTGAGGGCACGAAAAAATTCCTTCAAAGCTATAGTGGACATCCTTCAAAGCTATAGTGGACTGCTTCCACTGGACATAAAGTGAATTTTTTTTTACAATTAATGTGTGGTATGTACAGCAGTTGCATTTTAGGTGGAGGGTGGTTAAATGCCATTTAAATCAATGTTTAAGGAATCTTTTTTTCGTTATCTGTTTACTTATATCGTTTATTTACTGATTCTCCTCGGGGCTATGGCCGGGTACTACTGGAGGAACATGTATTTCTTCCAAAAAAACGAGTTGGATTCTCAATCAGAAGCATTACAGAACAAGCTGGTACAGTTTCAGGAGCAGCTTTCAAGCATTGAGTTTCTGGGAGAACGTCTTGAAAGCGATACTAGATACCGCGCCCTTTTTGTAGATAATTTTAGAACTTCAGATTATGTCAACATATCGTCTGTACAAAAAGATTTTTTCTACACAATGTTTCCTTATCTCCTGGTCAGTGACTGTGGTATTTATTATGAGAATGATCTGATAATTACCCGATATCGTTCTTTTATCGGTAAAGAAGCAATGAGCGACTATTATGAAAACTATTTTCAGGTAAAAGATCATACGATGGATGACTGGACCAGGGACTTAACAGCATTGGAAAAACAAATATTGTACACGGATATCAAAGTTGTTTCATATGATTATGGTGAAAATGAATGCATAATTTTGATACTTCCTCTCCGGTACTGCACTTTATATGCTGTTATGAGTGTACAGGATCTTGCCCGGTTTTTTATGCCGGAAGATATTGCGGAAGAAGGCTATTTCTACATCAGTGATGCTCAGGGAAAGAACATTCTTGCTTATCAGTTTGATCCGGATGATTCTTCCCGGGAATTCTATGAAGTGAGGGAATATGATGACATATCTCAGCTATATTTCACCTTGGGGTTCCCGAAAAGTCAGCTAAACGCGGCCACAGATTCTTTGATCAATACTTTGATTATATATATCGTATTTCTCCTTCTGGGTGGAATAATGCTTGGCGTTATTTTTGCATGGAGAAATAATGGTCCGCTTCGTGCGCTGGTTTTATCTGCAAGTTCCTATGCCCAGCCATCAGCCGGATCGTATAAAAACGAACAGGAATTTGTTTCCAACATTTTAAAGCAGCTTCATACCTCTGTAAGAGCCACAAACGAACAGCTGGAACAACAAAAAGCGGAAAAAAGGCGGCATTATCTGGATAAAGCGATTCAGGGCGGCATAAATACAAAGGAATCGCTGATACAGTTCCAAAAGCTTTTCCCGGATATGGGAGAAGGATATCGTATTGTGATATTAATATCCATGTCAGATAATGCATTCAGCGAAAATATGCAGCTATCAAAAGAAATCCTGATGCAGCAGGTACTGAATACTTTTTATGGATGTGATATGACCATAACATCTTTTTATACGGATACATTGCTTTTTCTTTTGCCAAACTGTGTGGAACGAATGCTTCAGGAGCATGGAAAAGCGACGGTGCCCTACCTTCCGCAAATTCTGAAAGGGGTCTTTCAGGAGGAAATCAGGATTGCCATCAGCGATTCCTTCGAGGATGTCCTGGAAATGCCGTCAATCTATACCGCTACCTTATATGGATCCCGTTCGGAATGGGAGACACGGCCTCAGGAACTGGAAATGGAAATTGGGAAAACGTCATTTATTTCTCTGAATTTTATGTATCATCAGCAGTTTTTTGAAGCGTTGAGCAATGGAGAAGAAACATTGAGCATTGCTCTGCTCCGAAAAATAAAAGCCGGGATCATTTCCACGACAGAGACCTTTGGAGACAGGCATATTGGTGAAGTCGTATATCGTACAATATATATGGGTATCCTTTCCAGTCTCTGTAATATAATCCTTCAGGTTAAGCTGAACTATTTTATTTTTTTGAACGGCGTTTCCATTCCCACCGTCCAGCGTTTCCATGATATAGATTCTTTTTTTGAGGAACTTCAAACCTGCTGTCATAAGATTTGTTCGAACTTGAAAAGCAGTCAGGTAAAAAAAGTCCAGCTTTCTCAACAGGTGATCCTGTTTTTGCAGGAGCATTTGTCGGATCCTGATCTAAGCACGCAGATGACGGCTGAGCATTTCCATATTTCTGACAATACGCTGCAGAAAATCATAAAGTCTCAAACAGGCAGGACCTTTGCGGAATATGTGGAAGAAGGCAGGATAAGGAAAGCGATCCAGTTGCTGAAAACAACCAACCTTTCGGTGGAAAGTATTGCACTTGAATGTGGATTTTCTTCCTATAATTCCATGTACAAGGTCTTTAAGAGGCGGTATAATCTGTCTCCCAAGGTTGTAGCGGAGACAATGGAATGATCCATTGTCTCTATTTATTGATTTTTCAGAATATCTTATTTCCTTTCTGTTTTCCTCTGAATTCGGAATTTTCAAGGCTCTTTTTTTCGCTGTTTTCCATGTTTTGTACCCGAAAATAGAATATCTATAACTTTTTATGCGCATATTTCCAGTTGTGGCGAATGCCGGAGGCGAGTAGAATGAGGCCACAAACCATTCGGAATGGGAAACAAATTGTCGACTTTAATAAGGAAGAGAGTGAGAGTGAATGAAAAAAAAGATGTACAGAAAACTGAGTTGTATAGTTCTTTCTGCCGTGATCAGTATATCCCTGTTATCCGGCTGCAGCAGCCAGAAGGAAGAAGGAGCGGTCTCTAATGAAAGCACGTCTCAAACGGCAGCGGGATCTGAAACTGCATCGGAGGCTGAAACGTCGGAAGAAGCTTTTGTCCACGACAGCAATCTGAACGAGCCTGGAGAAGTTGGGGAAGGGTTGCCCACAATTTGCAAAGAAACCGTTTCCATAACCATCGGATTGCCACAGAGTCCTAACGTGGAAGATTATGATACGAACAAGCAGACGCTGTGGTTGGAAAAAGTGGGAAATTATGACATTGCTTTTAAATTGTATCCAAGCGAAGAATTTTCTACTCAGATCAATCTGGCAGCCGCTGCTGGAGGAGGAGACCTGCCGGATATTCTGCTGGTGAACGGACAAAGTGACAGTGTGGTGAATTCCTGGGGAGCGGCTGGTATTATCATACCGTTAAATGATTATTATGAAAACAGTGCGTACTATCTTCCGGAAGCGATCGAAAGAACAGGTGTGGATTATTATTCTCAAATCACGGCTCCGGATGGAAACATGTATTATGTTCCTGTGTATAATCAGTCTCTGACAAACGAATACGGTGCCAAAATGTGGATGTATAAACCATGGCTGGATAAACTCGGTCTCGATGTACCTACTACTCCGGAAGAACTGCGGGAAGTACTGAGGGCATTCACACAGGAGGATCCCAACGGGAATGGACAGGCGGATGAGATAGGGCTTATCTCCAGACATTCCACAGATTTATTGTGGTTTGAAAACCTGATGTCCTCTTTTCAGTATATTCCGCTGTCTGATGATGTATCGGGGTGGTGGGATGTCAATGATGGTAAGGTAAGCGCGGCGTTTGCCACAGATGGATATCGGGAAGGACTGAAGTACCTGAGAAGTCTTTTTGACGAAGGATTGATCGATCCGCTGAGCTTTACCAATGATCTGTCCCAGACACAGGCGTTGCTGACACAGGCTGATACAGTGATCGGTACTTATGTGGCGAACTCTATGTCAGACATCCCGGCTTCTGATCCGCATCGTACAGAATATGTGGGAGTGGCCCCGCTGATCGCGGAAGACGGTACGCAGTATACTCCGTGGGCTCCCAGTGCTGCGATTCCTGGCGGTGTAATCACTAAGAATTGTGAAAATCCGGAAGCCGCGTTCCGTCTGCTAGACTATTTGGTGAGTGAGAAGATGTCCATATGGACCCGGTGGGGGGAAGAGGGCACTGACTGGGTGGTTCCCGAAGAGGGAACGGAAAGCATGTTTGCGCAGATGGGATATCCCGCGGTCATTCAGGATATCCTGCCCTGGGGATCTCTGCAGAATTCTCACTGGTATCAGGCGGGGCCCTATATCAGACAGTACAGCATTGCCCTTGGTCTGGCCTGGAACGGTGATGAAACGAATGCGAGCTATCTGATTTCCACCATCCAGGACGAATATACGGATAAGCATCCGGAAGAAGTGATTTCAAAATTGATCTATACGGAGGAAGAAGAGGGAATTGTTACGCCCATCTTTACTTCCATGGCTACTTACGTGAAAGAGATGATTGCCAATTTCTGTACAAATAACAATGGCATGGATATCAATGACGATACCGTATGGCAGCAATACCTTGACCAGTTGGAGAGCATTGGGCTATCTCAGGCGCAGGAGATCGTCCAGACAGTCTATGACCGCATGAACGGATAAAATGATTCGTTTAATCCAGGGCGGAGGTGGCTTTCAATTGTGCCTCCGCCTTATGGAGACAGAAACGGCCGGATCATTGTTTCCAGAAAAGGAGGGGAATCTTGAAGCGAATAAAAACAACCTGTAAAAAAATACTGCGTTACTGGCAGGTGTATCTTTTTTTATTTATTCCAGTTATTTATCTGCTCTTATTTTGTTACTGGCCCATGGCAGGCCTGCAGATAGCCTTTAAAAAGTTTTCGCTGGCAGATGGAATCTGGGGAAGTCCATTTGTCGGTCTGTACCAGTTTGAAAAGTTTTTTCGTTCCTATGAATTCAAAAGGATTTTAAAGAACACTCTGCTGATATCCATTTACAGTATTGCGGCGAGTTTCCCGATCCCTATTATTTTCGCATTGCTTTTGAACAGTATCAGACAGGGAAAATTCAGCAAGTGTGTCCAGACTATTACATATATTCCGCATTTTATATCCACGGTTGTGCTGGTGGGAATGATTCTGCAGATCTTTAACAGCAGGGTAGGATTGTACGGAATTATCTATCAGGCAGTAACCGGACATTTGCCGGAAGACATCCTGTCCAAAGCGTCTGCTTTTCCTCATCTGTATGTGTTGAGTGGGATCTGGCAGAGCTTCGGCTGGGATTCCATCATCTATCTGGCTGCCCTGACCGGTATCAGTCAGGAACTTCATGAGGCCGCTCAGATAGACGGAGCGAGCCGTTTTAAAAGACTGCTTTACATCGACCTTCCCGGAATTCTCCCGACCATAACGATCATGTTGATCTTAAACGCCGGCAGGGTGATGAGTATAGGATTTGAGAAAGTATACCTGATGCAGAATAATCTGAACCTGTCTGCCAGTGAGGTGATTTCCACTTATGTGTATAAAATCGGTATGGGTGTGGGCGGAACGGCGATTCCGGATTATTCTTACTCTACTGCGATCAGTTTATTTAATTCTGTCATTAATTTGATGTTGATATGTACGGTAAATACTGTGAGCAGAAGATTAAGCGAAACCAGCCTGTGGTAAGGAGAGAATATGAAGAAAGGCCAAAAACAGATAGATGTCGGACAAACGAAAGTGAAAATGTCCGTAAACAATAAAATTTATTTCACGATCGTGTATTCGATTCTCATATTTCTTTTGCTGATCGTGTTGTATCCTCTGATATATATTTTATCAGCCTCTTTTTCTTCACCTAACGCTGTTTCAACGGGGAAGGTGATCCTTTTTCCAGTAGATTTTTCCCTGGAAGGCTACAAGGAGGTGATTAAGTACACAGAAGTGTGGGTTGGTTACAGAAATACGATTCTGTATACCGTTCTGGGAACTACTTTGAATGTTGTTTTGACGATGTTTACAGGTTACGGACTTTCACGAAAAGGCCTGCCCGGGCAGAAAGTTTTAACATTTTTATTTACGTTTACCATGCTGTTTTCCGGAGGACTGGTTCCCACCTACCTTGTGATGAACAGGCTACATTTAATCAATACTCCGTTTTCCATGATACTGCCGGGCGCAATTAATATCACCAATATGATCATTGCAAGGACTTTTATTGTTTCCATCCCCAGAGATCTTGAGGAAGCGGCCATGATAGACGGGTGTTCTTACGCAAGATATTTCTTTGAAATTGTGCTCCCGCTGTCGAAAGCAATCATGGCTGTGCTGGTTCTGTACTATGCCGTTGGACACTGGAACGCCTATTTTAATGCTTTGATCTATCTGAGCAACAGGGATTTATTCCCGTTACAGCTCTTTTTAAGAGAGATTCTCATTCTCAATACAGCAAGTTCCAGCCAGATCATGGATCCGGAGATGGAAGAGAAGATGAGAGGAATGGCGGATTTGTTGAAATATGCCCTGATCGTGGTATCAACGGTGCCGATTTTGTGTGCGTATCCCTTTGCACAGAAATATTTCACGAAGGGGGTCATGGTTGGCTCGCTGAAAGGTTGAAAAGAATAGAAAAATGGGAGTTGAGAAAATGGGACTGGAAGATGTAAAAAGAATCAGATATGGCGGAAATACGGTGAAATTGCCGGTCAGCGACGAAGAAATCTGTAAGAGATATGAAGGGGTATTTACCGCTGCGGTCAATGATGTGCTACGGGAAATGGGTTTTTTATACCAGACACTCCCAAGCAGTATCCAGGCGGTCAGGGAAGGAATGAAGGTCGCGGGAATCTGCTTTACCATCAAAGGAAGTAAAAATCTGGATCTGACAGATGAGATGATGCAGCGGGCGAGGATGCTGGAAGCAATCCCGCCCAACAGTGTATGTGTATGGGACACCAGCGGAGATGATGAATCCGCCCAGTGGGGGGAGATCATGACTATGGCCGCTAAGAAAAGAGGATGCCGTGGAGCGGTGGTTGACGGCGGTGTTAGAGATACAGATCGAGTATTAAAAGAGAATTTTCCGGTATTCTGCAGATACCGGAGCTCAAACGGAATGATGGGAAGATTCCGCATGATCAATTATCAGATTCCCATCAGTATTGGAAATACGCTAATCCGGCCGGGAGATATAATTTTTGGGGACATAGACGGTGTGCTCATCATTCCCAGAGAAATTGCAATGGAAGTATTGGAACGCGCGGAACAGATCCGAGACAATGAAGTGGAGATTAAGGAAATGGTACAAAGCGGCACTGCACCGACGGAAGTGGTGGAAAAGGGCGGGTATTTTTAAAAAGGAAGGAACACAGGATGGAATTAAGAAAAAGAGCGATCGTGATTACCGGGGCAACCGGCGGAATGGGACAGGACTTGTGCAGAGCATTGGCTGGAGAAGGAGCAAGGCTCGCTGTATGCGGTGGACAGAAGGAAAAGGTAGCACTTTTACAGCAAAATCTGGAGAAAGAGTTTCAGGCTGAGGTATATGGAGACAGCGTGGATGTGACCAAAGAGGAACAGGTGGAAAAATTTCTGAAAGAAGCATATAGGAGATTTGGAGTACTGCATGTTCTGATCAATCTGGCTGGGCTGTCCATTCCTGGACAGATTATGGATACGGATGAAGAAGTATACGATAAGCTGATGGACGTAAATGTGAAAGGAATCTTTCTGATGTCCAAGCATTTTGTAACTTACACAGGAGAAGGAGCACAGGTAATCAATATGGGCAGTATGGCGGGAAGAAGGGTAAATGCGAACGCACCATTATATTGTATGGCAAAGGCAGCAGTTAATACTATGTCACAGGGAATGGCCATGCAGCTTGCAGAACGAAAGATACGGGTGACGACACTCAACCCTGGCGGTGTAGATACTCCATTTTGGGGAGACAGGCCGGTAAAACGGGAAAAACTGCTCCAGCCGCAGGATATTACGAATATGGTTCTGTTCGTGCTTGAGACTGATCCGAGAGTGGCCATCCATTCCATAGATTTTGAGAGCGTTCAAATGGTTTAGGGGAGAGGAAATATGAGAACATTGGACATTGCAATCAATCTGTATCTGGAGTATGCGCAGGCAGAGGAAATCATTCATTATTACGGTCTGTTGGCTCAATATGGCCTGTGTCAGGCTGCAAAGGAATCCAGACAGGAGGAACTGATAAGGGCATGTAGGACGATTTTGGAACGTTATCCAGACCAGGTCAGACATCCTCACTATAATTTCGCCAGCTATCGGATGGGGGGAAACGCCCGAGCATGGTCTATGATGACAGGGCTTGTACAGCGGGATGATAAACTGCTGGACAATTATGCAAGGAAAACACTGAATGGATGCAAAGGAGTGGATGGGCTTCTGTGCATGCCGGGAATGGAAGAAAAAGGTGCTATCTGGATTGATACGGTTACTGCTGTTACCCCATTCATGCTGTTTGCTGGCCTTGTGCTGGATCGGAAAGACTATATGGATTTTGCCGCCGAACAGTGTTTTGGAATGTATGACGTACTGTTGGATGAGGAATGCGGCCTTCTTCATCAATGTCGGGGATTTCTGGAAGATAAGGATAAATGTTCTCAGGATCACTGGTCACGAGGGAATGGATGGGGGTATCTGGGGCTTGCAGAGCTGGTACAGTATCTTCCTGAAGACAGTGTATACCGTGCCGGGGCAGAAAAACGCTATCTTAGATTGTCGAAAGCGATCCTCAGGTATCAGACGCCAAAAGGATTGTGGAGGCAGGAAATGACGGTTCCATTATCCTGGGAAGAATCCTCGGGGAGTGGATTATTTGTTTATGGGTTGGGAGTGGGAATCCGGTTGGGACTTCTTGCCGGGGCAGAATATCAGCAGGCTTTTGAAAGAGGATTTTACGGTTTGTTACGACACTGCATCAATGATGATTTTTCCACGGAACGTTCCTGTCCAGGTTGTCTGTGTCCTGGAACAGGGGAGGGAAAGGGAACCATTCAGGCATATATGGAAATGATCCCGGAACATAATGAACACCACTCTTTTGGAGCGTTAATGTTGGCAATGGTGGAGGCCAGCCGGAATGGGATCCGGGAAGTGGACTGGATGACAAGGAGGGAAAACTGATGGGATTTTTTATCAGAGAAGAGGAGCTGGAACGGCTGAGGCAGGCACCAAAAGATAGCAGACAGATCACCTTTTACCGGGCGCTGAAAAAAAGAGGATATAAAAATACGCAGGCAGACTGTCTGGTCCAGCCGGAAGATACGCAGGAATGGTATCACCTTTGTTGGGAGAGACTATCGGATGCAGCATTCCTGTGCCGTGTAGAACAGGATGAGAAGATTGGAAAATGGCTGCATACCCGGGTAATGGAAATTGTCCGGATGGAACTGGACACGTGGATTGGTCCTTGGTATCGGGAGAGAGGACCTGTCCCCAAAGGTGCTTTGGAAACAGCCCATATCACTCTGGCAGTATGCGAGGCGGTGGATATTTGTCCGTTCCTTTTTTCAGAAGAAGAAAAGAAAGAAATCCTGGTCGCACTGCGTGAAAAGGGCATGATACTGTGCAGGAGATATTGTCAGGCCATAGAGGAGGAACAGAATCATATAAACAACTGGTTTATGGTGCTTTTGAACGGTTTCGGTACAGCTGCCGCTGTTCTGGGAGAGCAGGAGGAAATTAGGCAAGCCGTCCACTGGGCACGGCTTGCCGGCAGTCTGTATAACAGGAACGATTACGGAGAAACAGTACAATATTCCAATTATGCGACCTTGCATTTGAGCCATTTAAATGAAATCCTGCTGCGCGTCGGAGTTGCTGAGGAAGAACTGGATCTGAACTGTTATGCAGGACTGATGGAGTGGTACGCGGCTAGTTTTCTCTATCAGAAACCTCTTGATAAGGGGGGAAAATCCTACCCCAGATCAGTAAATTTCGGAGATTGTGCTGCACTTTTCCGGCCTAGTGGGGATGTTCTCGCTCACATATCTTCGCGCAGAAAGGAAACGATGCCGAGGCAGGCACAGCTTGCGGCATGGTTGCTGGAAACCATGTATCCGGAACCTGAGCTGGGACCGGACGAACTCGCTTCTTTTGGCTTCTTTAACCAGTTCCAGTACTATACCGTTCTGATGATGCCGGATATGGCGGAGGCTGTTTCACCGGGACAGATCGGTCTGCCTGCGACTCTTTCTTTTGAAGGAGGACAGATCATCTCCCGTGATTGCTGGGAGCAACCAAAGGTTGTAGTGGCAATCCAGGCTGGCTATCACTCTCTGAATGTAACATCACACAGACATATGGATCAGAACAGTTTTCAGCTTGCTATAGGAAAAGAACGAATGCTGATTGATCCGGGGCATTGCTGTTACAGGCTTCGCACCCAGAGAGAGGCAGTTTCTGAGCTGTCCCACAACACTTTTTCCATCAAATATCAGGGGAAACTGCTTATGCAGCGTGAAGTGAGAGGGAACATTTTTAAAAGGGAAGGAATAGATAATCGTCAGATCTGCAATTATTTCTGGAAATCGGTTCAAATCGTTGCCAGTGATGCTACACGACTATATGGAGATCCCATAACGAAGGCAGTGCGTGTCTGGATCATGAAGCTTCCTCATGAGATGTTTGTGGTTGATATGGTCACTGCATCAGAGCCGGTCGTTTTGTGTACGCACTTCTGTGCCAACAACAGGGATAACGGACTTTCTGTGCATCAGAAAACGCAAGATAGGCTTGTACTGAGACGCGGAGGGCAGGCGCTGAAACTGTTCAATGCATATTCCGGGACGGATGGACGCGCAACGGAGACAAAGCTTACTTTTGACTGGACAGCAATGCATGATTATTACCATCCGCTGCCCAACCAAGGGGGTCAGGGAAAAGAAGGATCTGTCTGCAGATATCAGTGGGATGGACCCGAGGGAAAGGAACAGATTCGTATTCATACTTTTTTGATGGATGACAGTCAGGCTGTAAAAGGATGGCATGTATATTATACGCAGGACAGTTTTGTACGGATGGAATCTCCGGACAGAAATCGTTTTCTGGATGCCAAAGTGGAAATGGGTCGCGTTATTTTAAGAGACGAGACAGAAGAGATCCACGTAGTGGAGGCATAAGGATGAAAAAAACTGAAATTTACATATGTGACTGCGACCATGCTGATGTGAAACAGGAGGAAAATATTTTTCGGAAAGCTGGACTGGAATTCCAATGGCTGCACTGCAGGAACCAACAGGAAGTAATTAATTCCTGTCAGGGAGCCAGGGTTTTTCTGAATCAGTATATAACTATGGACCGAAATATATTTCGTGCAATCCCCACCCTGAAATGTATTGTCCGTTATGGAGTCGGCGTAGATAACGTCAATCTGGAGGATGCTGATGAATATGGAGTTCAGGTGTGTAATGTTCCAGATTACGGAGTGAATGAAGTGTCAAACCATGCGATTGCATTGATGATGGCGCTGGTGAGAAAAATCAGACAGGCGGACGAAAATATCCGGCATGGAATCTGGGATTATAGACAGAGCATACCGGTATATCGGGCAGAAGCTCAGACGGTAGGCGTTATCGGGACAGGAAGAATTGGTTCAGCTTTTGTGAGGAAAGCAAGAGCACTCGGTTATCGAGTGATCGGCTATGATATTAACTACAATCCCGACAGCGGACGTTTCCCGAATATAGAATTTATGCCATTTGATAGATTGTTGACGGAATCTGATATTATTTCCGTTCATTGTCAGTTAAATGAAACCACCAGACATATGTTCGGATATAAAGCCTTTCAGAAAATGAAACGGAATGCATATCTGATCAATACGGCGAGGGGGCCATTGTAGACGAAAGGGCTCTTGATCAGGCGTTAACAGAACATTGGATTGCCGGGGCAGGAATTGACGTGGTGGAAGAAGAATCCATCCCAGCGGATCATTTTCTGCTGCGGCATGACAATCTCATCGTAACACCGCATATGGCATGGTACTCAGAGGAATCCGCACTGGAGCTGAACAGAAAATGTGCACAAGAAGCCGTTCGGTTTATGAGAGGCGAAGCGTTGCTTTATCCGGTAAACCGGGTATGGAACTGTGGACATAAGGTCGGAAAATGAGTATAAGACGCTTTGGAGGAGGAAGAATGAAAGCAATACTTTATGAAGGAGCAGAGAAACTTCAGGTGAAAGATGTTCCAATACCGGAAGTGCCGAAAGGCTGGGGGCTGATCCGGGTTTCTTACGCAGGAATCTGCGGGACCGATCTAAATATCTATGCTGGAACTCATCCGAGAGCAAAATCTCCCCTAGTTATGGGACATGAATTTTCGGGTGTCATGGCCCAGGATGCGCCGGGACTTCCCAGAGGGACCAGAGTGACGGCCTCTCCGCTTCTGTCTTGTGGAAAATGTGAGCCGTGCAGAAATGGAAACAGTCATGTATGCAATACCCTGAAACTGATCGGAATTGATCGGGATGGCGCCATGGCAGAATATACGGTGGTTCCTCTGGAAAACATTGTCCCCCTTTCCGACCGAATTTCTGATCGGATGGGAGCTGTGGTGGAACCGATAGCCGTGGGGGTGCATACGATAAGGGAATGTGGATACCATCCAGGTGATAATGCTCTTATTTTCGGATGTGGGGCAATTGGGCTAATTCATGCACTGATTCTGCGTCATGCAGGGGTATCCAATATCGTCATGGCTGAAACTGACCCGATAAGGGCCGGTTTGGGAAAAGAAATGGGATTTGAGGTGATTGAATCTACACAGGAAGCTTTGGGAAAGGCTATTTGGGAGAAGACAAATGGAAATGGTTTTGATTGGGTATTTGACTGTGCAGGTGTACAGCCTGTAGCTGATAAACTTCTGGATGCGGTGAAGGTAAAGGGATGTATTGTTATTGTCGCTTCCTATAAGAAACCGGCAAGTCTACCGTTGATCAAGGGAATGTTCAAGGAGGCGCGTATCCAGTTCGTAAGGGTATACCGGCAGAAAGATTTTGAAATTGCGGCACAGCTGGTCGGTGAAGAGCCGGATTTTGAAAAGATCGTGACGCATATCCTTCCGGCACAGGATGCTCAGAAGGGATTTAATCTGTTGACTACTCGGGGAACAGGAGCAGTTAAAGTGGTATTTTCATTTATATAGGAGGAAACGATGAACTGTTTTGATCTATCTGGTAAAACGGCGATTGTAACGGGAGGTGGCAGAGGCCTGGGACTGGGAATGTCCCAGGCTCTGTGTGAGGCAGGAGCTTCGGTTGTGATGATCGGAAGCGGTGAATCTTCACTTCAGTCGGCTGGAAAATTGTCAGAGCAGGGATACAAAGCCTGTGGCATGAAAGGAGATCTGAGCCGCAGAGAAAACATCCCGGATATATTTGAACAAGCTGTGAAACTCTTGGATGGACATCTGGATATCCTGGTGAATGATGCAGGGGTTCAAAGGCGGAACAGATGTGAGGATTTTTTACCGGAAGACTGGGATACTGTTCTGGCAGTTAATCTTACAGCAGTATTTCAGATGTGCCAGCTGGCGGGAAGAAAGATGCTTGTGCAAGGGAGTGGAAAAATCATCAATGTGGCTTCTATGTTAAGCTTTTTTGGCGGTTTCACTGTTCCGGCGTATGCGGCAAGCAAGGGAGGCGTCGCACAATTGACCAAGGCACTGTCCAACGAATGGGCAGGACGGGGAATTCAGGTGAATGCCATTGCGCCCGGATATATGGCAACGGAAATGAATGAAGCATTGATTCGTGACAGAAAGAGAAATGAGGAAATCCTTCATAGAATTCCAGCGGGGCGCTGGGGCACGCCGAGTGATATGAAGGGACTGGTAATTTTTCTGGCGTCCTCGGCCTCGGATTATGTCAGTGGCACAGTGATTCCGGTAGATGGAGGCTATCTTGGAAAATAATTTCTAAAAGTATCCACTATTCTTATAGAAATAGCTTTATTTAATGTGTAGAAAAATGTAAAATGTTGCTTAATGGCAATCGGCAGGATTCCCTTGCATAGGCCTTCCTTTCTCCCGGATTCTTGTGTGCCTGGAAATAGAGGCATCCTTTCGGTGTTATTTCAATAAAACAAAATATTTATCTGATTTTTATTATGTACGACGTAGATGTTGATCGGAACATCTATACGGTGGTGACTTCAAAATACAGTGACATTTGAGGAGAATTTATTTCAAATGGGTGATACAATCATGGTACAAAGCCTGCTTCTTGAAGATCATAAAACGGGGAAATAGGATGTGTTTATGAAATGGTTCGCAGAGAATTAAGGGAAAACGAAGATACTCAGTAACGGAGGAAAAACAGTATGCTCAGAATCAGGGGGATGGAAATCCGGCTGTCCGGGGGAAAGGCCTTCAGGGTCCCGGGAAAAGACCTCTCAGACGGCCGGAGAGAAGAAAATCAGGAACTCTCGGCGGGCCTTTCCATGATACCGGCCGGAGAGGGAATGGCCGTATTCGTGGAAGTTTCGCTGAAGGAAGGAACTCTGGACGGCGCCTGTGCGGTCAGACTGGAGCTGGACTTGCCGGAAACAGCCTTCTTGGCGGATTACCGGCATAAAG
This sequence comes from Candidatus Eisenbergiella stercoravium, assembly GCA_019113175.1. Taxonomy (GTDB): domain Bacteria; phylum Bacillota; class Clostridia; order Lachnospirales; family Lachnospiraceae; genus Eisenbergiella; species Eisenbergiella stercoravium. The sequence goes on from DXHY01000086.1 coordinate 27,564, forward strand.
AATACTGGTGCAGTCCGTTTTTCTGCAAAGGAGCGGATGAGATCCCGGATCAGACACAGGCCCTTCTGTGGAAGGAAGGAGAGATGTTCAGGTATCTTCTTCCTGTCTGCAGCGGACAGTATAAGGCGGTAATGAAGGGGAACTGCCTGCGCCTGGAAAGCGGATACGACGGGCTGTCCGCCTGCAGCGGCCTGGCGTTCGTATGGGGAGAGGGAAAAAATCCGTACCGCCTGGCGGAACGGGTGACGGAAGCGGCCTTTTCCCTGCTTCCGGGCGGCATGCGGGGCAGAACGGGAAGAAGATACCCGGAAGTGTTTGAGTATCTGGGCTGGTGCAGCTGGGACGCTTTCCAGATCCGGGTGTCTGAGGAAGGGCTTCTTGCCAAGTGTAAGGAGTTTGCTGAAAAGAAGATTCCGGTCAGGTGGGCGGTGATCGATGATATGTGGGAGGATGTGAAAGACCTTTATGATCTGGAAAAACCGGATTATGAGACAGTGTTTGAAAACAGGCATAATACCAAACTGGCATCCTTCGAAGCGGACCCGTACCGCTTTCCCGGAGGGCTTGCCCGCTGCGTGAGGAGGATGAAGGAAGAGTGCGGGATACAGGCCGGAGTCTGGCACACCATAAACGGTTACTGGAAGGCGTGGATGAAACCGGGAAGCTGGCTGAGGAATATCAGGACTGCCTGATGAAGGGAAGCAGCGGCCAGCTGGTGCCGGACTGGCACTTTGAAAAAGCCTTCCGGTATTATGAGGGGTGGCACCGCTTCCTGAAGGAGTGCGGGGTGGCGTTTGTCAAGATCGACAACCAGAGCACGCTGGAAAGAAATTATGGAGGAAAGGCGCCGATTGGAGAAGTGGCGGAGAATCTCCACAAAGCCATCGAGGCTTCTACCGGCCTGTATTTTGACCAGGCGGTGATCAACTGCATGGGAATGGCCGGAGAAAACATGTGGAACCGTCCAGCCACCGCGGTATCCCGGTGCAGCGACGATTTCCTGCCGGAGAACCGGGAGTGGTTTACAAAGCATATCCTGCAGTGCTCGTACAATTCGCTGGTGCAGGGGAATTTTCTGTGGTGCGACTGGGATATGTGGTGGACCTCAGACGGACAGGCGTTAAAGAACAGCCTGCTGAGGGCGGTGAGCGGAGGTCCGGTATACGTGAGCGACCGTCTTGGAGAGAGCAGGAAGGAGATTCTGGAGCCGCTGGTGCTTTCTGATGGAAGGGTGTTAAGATGTGACAGGCCGGGAGTGCCGGCGGCGGACTGCCTGCTGGAGGACCCGGTGGAAAGCGGGAAACCGTTCAAGGTATACAGCACCTGTGGAAACAGCGCTGCGGTGGCGGTGTTCAACCTGGATGAAAGGGAAAAGCCGGTGGAAGGAAGCCTTGGAACGCAGGAGCTGGAAATGGAGGAGACAAAAGTCCTCGCCTGGGAAAGCCTTTCCGGTGGATGGAAGGTTCTGGAAAAAGGGGAAAGAGAAGCCATACGTCTTGAGAACCGCGATGATTTCCGGTTTTACCTGATGATACCGCTGGAAGAAGGATTCACGCCGGTGGGTCTGAAGGAAAAGTGGATCGCTCCGAAAACAATAGAAGGAAGGAACGGGAACACGGTTATTCTGAAGGAGGGAGGAACGTTCCTGTTTTACAGCGATCAGAAGATCAGTCATGCGGTTGTTAATGGAAGAGAGGAAAAGGTGTCGAATGAGAAAGCGCCTCTCTATGAGATCTGCTGTGAAACAGACGGCCCATGGTCTGTGAGCATTTTTCAGCGGGCGGAAGATTGATGCCTGGAAATGGAGGAAACGATGAAAGATTATGTGACGGAAAGCTCCCATAAGCTTTCGATTGCGTATGAGCCGGACGTTCTTATAGCAGGAGGCGGGATTGCCGGTGTTGCAGCCGCTCTCGCCGCTGCAAGGAACGGCGCAACAGTTCTTCTGGTAGAAAAGCAGTGTATGGTTGGGGGACTGGCAACCTCCGGCCTGGTGGCGGAATATCTTCCGCTGTGTGATGGAATGGGGCATCAGGTGTGTTTTGGAATCGCGGAAGAGCTGCTCCGCCTTTCCCTGGAGTCCGGCGCAAAGCAGCCGATTCCCACCGCATGGCTTCAGGACGTTCCCGGGGAAGAGAGAAAAAAGATGCGTTATCGCGTTCAGTTTAATCCGCATCATTTTGCCCTTCTGCTGGAGCAGCGGCTGCTCAGGGAAAAGGTTCAGCTTTTATACGATACGAGGATCTGCGCGGCTCTATGCCGGGATCAGCGCATTGAATATCTGGTTGCGGAAAACCGGAGCGGTAGATTTGCCATAAAGGCAAAAACATATGTGGACGCCACAGGCGATGCGCTGTTGTATGAACTGGCAGGCCTTCCGGTCAGAACATTTTCAAAAGGTAATATACTGGCAGGCTGGTATTACTTCTTTGATGGGAAAAAGGTAAATCTCAGACCGCTGGGATTTGCGGAAGTATTTGACGGGAGCAAAAAAGAAAATGTCAGACCGCTGGCCGACAGAAGATTTTCCGGTACAAGTGGTGAAGATATCACGGATTTTCTCCTTCTGTCTCACCAGGCCATTCTGGATGATATCAGAGAAAGAAAGGAGTCCGGAGGAAATCCGGATCTGGAACTTACCACGATTGCCGGAATGCCGCAGCTGCGGATGATCCGCTGTATCGAAGGAGAATACTGCCTGAAGGAGACGGAAAATGAGGTCTGCTTTCCTGACAGCATAGGAATGACAGGGGACTGGAGAAAGAGCGGTATGAGATATGAAATCCCATACCGCGCCTTATATAACAGTGCCCTTCGTAATGCAATTTGTGCAGGAAGATGTATCAGCGTGGACGATGGCATGTGGGACATCTCCCGGGTGATTCCGCCCTGTGTGGTGACTGGGGAAGCGGCAGGAACGGCAGCGGCCCTGGCGGAGGATTTCCACACGCTGTCCTATGATAAGCTTGCGGAAAGGCTGGAAGCGCAGGGCCAGAAGCTGAAAATTTCCCAGGTGTCTACAGACTCAGCTCAGCTCTCTTGATGATGTGGTCCTGGTAATCCTTATCCAGTTCCACAAAGTAGCCGCTCCATCCCCAGACGCGCACGATCAGGTTCCTGTATTTCTCCGGATGCTTCTGCGCGTCAAGCATGGTATCCCGGTTGACGGAATTGAGCTGAAGCTGATGGCCGCCCAGATCTACAAAGGATTTGACCAGTGCGGCGACCTTGGAGATGCTTTCCTCATTGCGGAACAGGGTATCATGCAGCTCCAGCGTCAGGGGTCCTCCGTTTATGACTTCGCTCAGCTCCGGCTTTGTGAAGGATTTTACAATGGAAACGGGCCCCTTGTTTCTTGCGAACAGGCTGGGAGAATAGTTGCAGGCAAAGCCTTCGCCGGCCCGGCGGCCGTCCGGAGTAGCTCCCAGATCGCGGGAAAACCACAGATAATACATGGCGGAACCGGTCCCTGCCCGGAAGCAGCCGCCTCTTTCGTTCCGGCGTCCCTTCAGGGATTCCGAAAAGGCATGCAGAAGATCTGATGCGATGGAATCCGCCAGGGGATCATTATTCCCCATCTTGGGCGCTTCGTAGCGCAGGAGATGAAGCAGGTGGTCATATCCTTCAAAATCCTTTTCCATGGCATCCAGCAGGTCCGTGTGGGACACCTCACCGGTATCAAAGATATATTTCTTTACCGCAGCCAGGGAGTCTGCCGCTGTGGAAAGGCCTGCGCCGTGGAAGCCGTAATTGTTGTATACACAGCCGAGAGAGACATCTTTTCCCTTTTCCACGCAGCTTTCCATCATCAGGGAAAGGAAGGGAGAGGGGTAAATATAAAGATTTTTCGTGTTTTCACACATCTGATCCACCCGGCTGCGGATTTCCGCCTTTACCTGATCCCAGACCGACTCATAGTCAGGCGCCTGCGGAAGAGCGCGGACGATGACGTCTCTCACTACCTGGGCAAAGCAGAGTGCGTCGATATTTGGAATCTCCATGCCTTTGCCGGGGATGATGAACTCCCAGCAGGCCGCCACGGCATAATCTCTGGCATCTTCTGTCCTGTATCCAAGCCTTTCCAGACCGGGAATGACTACGTCGTCATTGGAATACTGAGGAAAGCCGAGTCCCTGTTTGGTCAGTCTGGTTCCCAGCTCATAAATGGAAAGAGGCGTATCTTTATTGACTCGGAGGTTGATTTTGGGATCGATGAGCTTCAGCTCCAGGCTTGCCTGAAGGCAGAGCGCGGAAAGCCGGCTGAAGCCATCCTTTCCATCCGGCGTGAGGCCTCCGAGCACCATGCTCTGGCCGTTATCTCCCTGCTGCATGCCGGGGTAGAGATCACTGTCTATGTTAAAGGTAAGAAAATATTCTTCCAGAAGCTCCAGAGCGGATTCTTCCGTCAGCCGCCCACTTTCCAGATCCTTCTGAAACCAGGGAAGCATATACTGGTCAAAGCGTCCCAGTGTATTGTGGTAGCTGCCGGAAAGCCACATGGTAAAGTGCATGATTCTCTGCATCTGCAGAGCATCCTGCAGTGTTTCCGGGGCGTTTCCCAGCAGGCGGGAAAGACGCTCTGCGATTTCCGTAAGTCCCTGTCTGCGGGCTTCCTGGCTGTAGCGCAGGATCAGATCCGTCATGGCATCCAGAATTTCCAGCTCCCCGTTCAGATATTCCGCTTCGGAGAGCTTTCCCTGTGTCAGAAATTCCCTTTCCTGTTCCTCCACACGCCGGCGCATGCCCGCAAATCCAAGGGTGAGAAAACGGCTGTAATCCACGCAGATGTTGGACAGCTCGCCGGATTCGTGCAGGCGGTGATGCATGGTGATCTCCTCCTTTTCTTCCGGAGTAAAAAGCGCCTGCAGAGTAGGATTGGTGCGCACAAATGCGATGGTCTGGTCAGGGAAAAAGGCCGGAGTTTCTTCGTTCAGCATATAGACCAGGCGCTTTACGGCGCGTCTGGTATCGCAAAGTCCCTCCTTTTCAAAGGTGCGGGCCAGAAGAAACTCATCGGAGGCAGCCTTCCGGCAGGTCCGGTGTCCATGATTCTCCACGAAAAATTTTCTCAGTCTGCTGATTCGTTCTGTCATAATATAACACTCCTTATTTTATATTTTTCAAAAATATGTTCCGGTATCTGAAGCGGGGCGGAGGTGTCGAACTCCGGACGGTATTCCATGCCCACCATACTGTATTTTGCACCCGCGGTCTGGTGGTAGGGGAGCAGCTCTACACGAAGCAGGGAAGGGGCCCCGGACAGGAAGGCGGCAGTCTGCTCCAGGTTTTCCTCCGTGTTATTCACTCCGGGAATCAGGGGAATACGGACCACAAATTCCTTCTTCCCCCGGCAGAGACGGGTGAGATTTTCCAGAATGATCCGGTTGTCTGCCCCTGTATAGTGGCGGTGAAGCGCAGGGTCCATCAGCTTTACGTCCATCATGATGAAGGACAGACGGTCCGTCACTGCCTGAAAAAGATCGGACGGAGCATAAGCGGAGGTTTCAATGGCCGTATGCAGATCCGGAATCTGATCCAGTACCTCAAGAAGAAACTCTCCCTGCATCAGAGGTTCTCCGCCGGAAAAGGTGACGCCGCCTCCCAGTGCGGTATAGTAGTCGCTGTTTTCCCGGATGAGGCTTACCAGCTCCCGGGAAGACATTTTCTTCCCGCTGATCTGACGCATCCCGAGAGGACAGACCTCCACACAGGCTCCACAGGCTGTGCAGCCTTCGGGAGAAGCCGGGGCATGAATCTCCTTCTGTTCGGTAAGGGGGCAGACCTGCCGGCATTTTCCGCAGCTGCTGCAGGAGCTCCGGCTGAACATGAGCTGCGGCTTCGCGGAAAGTCCTTCCGGATTATGACACCACTGACAGCGCAGAGGGCAGCCCTTGAAAAAAACGGTCTGCCTTACGCCCGGTCCGTCATGAACGGCAAATTCCTTTACATCAAAAATGGTTCCTGATTTCATGAGAAATACCCCCGCGTTCTCTGTATTTTAGTAATGTCTGTGTTGACAGACGGAATCCGTAAAAAATGAATCAAATGAACTGCAAATAACATTAACGTTAATGTTATCGATAACTGGATTATAATTCAAAAGATATTTTCTGTCAATGCAAACAGAATTACAAAATAAATAAAAATATACAGAAAATATGCCATATAATATAAATAATAACTACAATAAAAGATTGTAAATCAAAAGACAGGAGAAGAAAATGCGGAATTGACATATCAGGATTCTGTGTTATTATGAAAAAGAGTTGTGAAAAGGGAGGCGCACGAACCGGCGGTTTGTGCAGAAGAATGGACGGTACCATTCTCTTTGTAAAAAATACTGCCCTTCGGCGGCAGGAAAGGAGGCGCACGGACCCGGCGGTTCGTGCTGAAGGATGGCACAGAGAAAAAAAAGCGGAAGCGTGACATTGAAGGATATTGCCGCCGCTACAGGATTTTCCGCAAATACGGTTTCCAGAGCACTGGCGGACAAATCCGATATATCGGAGGAAACCAAAGAGGTAATCCGGAAGAAGGCCGAAGAGATGGGATACATTGCAAACGCTCTGGCCAGCTTTCTTCGTTCCGGAGTCAGCAGGAATATTTCCATCATTGTGGGTGATATTTCCAATCCCCACTTTTCCGTTATGGTGAAGGAAATGCAGATGCTGCTGCAAAAAAAGGGATATAATTCCATTATTTTTAATACGGAGGAAAATCCTGAAATGGAGCGTCAGGCGGTTACGGTTTCCATCAGCCAGAACGTGGACGGAATCATTATCTGTCCGGCTCCGGGAGGAGAGGCCAACATCGGGCTGCTCCGGCATTATGGGAAGCCCTTTGTACTGATCGGAAGAAGGCTGGAGGAAGAAACCAGCTACGTCATCTGCGACGATGAGAACAGCGGTTATCTTGCGGCCTGCTATCTGATGGATATGGGGCACAGGGAGATCCTGTTTCTGAACGGGCCGAAGGGGATTTCCAGCGCGGCAGAGCGTCTTTCGGGTTATCGCCGTGCACTGAGGGAAAGAGGGATTCCCTATAACGGACGGCTGGTTCATACGGTGCCTGTTACGGCGGGAAAGGGAACGGAACGGATGCGCAGGGCCCTGGCGGGAGAGCAGCATTATACAGCGGTTCTGGCGTTCAGCGATATTCTGGCCTGGCAGGCAGTCTGCATTCTGGAGGAGCTGGGGAAAAAAGTGCCGGATGACTGTTCCGTTATCGGATTCGACAATATCCGTTTCACCTACCCGCGCCGGCTCACCTCAATTTCCTCTTCCAAAACCACCATGGCCAGAAAGTGCGCGGGAATTCTTCTTGGACAGCTGGAAGGAAAGGCCGGCCGGAAGGAGCAGATCGTTCTGGAAACCGGGATCGTACAGGGGGATACGGTGAGAAGGATCAGAAAATAATGGAAAATAGTGAAAATTCTGTGCTTTTTCAATGTCGGAAAGGAACCGTGTTTTTTACGATGGTGCATTAACGTTAATGTAAAAGAGGAGGAAATTAAAATGAAGAGGGCAACACTGACACTGGACAGAAGCTACAAAGTCGGACAGATTGACCGGAGGATCTACGGCTCGTTCATCGAACATATCGGACGGGCCGTGTACGGGGGAATCTATGATCCGGGCCATCCGCTTGCAGACGACCAGGGCTTCCGGAAGGATGTGATCGGACTGACGAAGGCGCTTCAGGTCCCAATCGTGCGTTACCCGGGAGGGAATTTTGTGTCCGGTTATAACTGGGAGGACGGGATTGGGCCGAAGGAGCTGCGCCCGAAGCGGACGGAGCTTGCCTGGTTTGCCATTGAAAATAACCAGGTGGGCGTGGATGAGTTCTGCGAGTGGGCCAGAAGGGCAGACACCGAAGTAATGATGGCCGTGAATCTGGGAACGAGAGGCGCGGATGCGGCGAGAAATCTGGTGGAATACTGCAACTTCCCTTCAGGAACCTACTGGAGCGACCTGAGGATCAAAAACGGATACTGCAAACCTCATAACATAAAGCTCTGGAATCTGGGTAACGAGATGGACGGCCCCTGGCAGATCGGCCATAAAACAGCGGAGGAGTACGGAAGGGCAGCCTGTGAAACAGCGAAGGTCATGCGCTGGGTGGATCCTTCTATTGAGCTGGTGGCCTGCGGAAGCTCCAATTCCGGGATGTCCACCTGTTATGACTGGGAGGCAACGGTGCTGGACCATACCTATGATTTTGTGGATTATATTTCCATGCACCAGTATTACGGAAACCGGGACAACGATACTGCCAACTTCCTGGCGAACACGGTAGATATGGACCGTTTTATCAAAAACATTGAATCTGTATGTGACTATGTGAAGGCGAAGAAGCGTTCCAGAAAAACCATGTACATTTCCTTCGATGAATGGAATGTATGGTATCATGCGGATGAGGCGAACGCGAAGGCAGAAAAATGGCTGGAGGGTCCGTCCTTTAATGAAGATATCTATAACTTCGAGGATGCGCTGCTGGCGGGAGGAATGCTGATAACGCTGATAAAGAATGCTGACCGTGTGAAGGTGGCCTGCCAGGCGCAGCTGGTAAACGTGATCGCACCGGTGATGACGGAAAATGGAGGAAGGATCTGGAAGCAGACAATCTATTATCCGTACCTGCATGCTTCCGTATACGGCCGAGGGACGGCGCTGAACCTGCTGGTGGAGTGCCCGAAGTATGATACGAAGGATTATACGGATGTGCCGGTTCTGGATGCGGCAGCGGTTGAGAATGAAGATGGAGAGCATGTGACGGTATTTGTGATGAACAAAAGCCCGGAGGCCATGGAGATGGAATGTGACCTGAGGGATTATCCCGGATGCCGTCTGGAGGAGATGCTGGAGATGACGTGCCCGGATCTGAAGGCGGTTAATACAGCGGACCGTGAGCGCGTAGCGCCGCACAGGACGGACGCGGGCCGGATTGAGGACGGAAAGCTTATGGTGAAGCTGGAGGGATATTCGTGGAATGTGATCCGGGTGAAGCGGTAAAAGGAGTTTGCAGACAATGATGAACAGACCCGAGCACCGCATGGTGCGCATTACAGAAGGTTTCTGGAAGGAACAGCTGGACAAGATTCATCATGTTACCGTCTGGGATGTGCTGAACAAATTTGAGCACGACCATGAGGACGGCATCATGAAAAACTACGAATGGGTGGCGGAGGGAAAGCCTGGAAAGCACGTGGGACCGCCCTGGTATGATGGCCTGATCTGCGAAGTAATCCGTGGAATCAGCGATATCATTGCGGCCTCCTATGATGAGGCGCTGGATCAGAAAATTGAATATTATACGGAAAAAATCAGCCAGGCGCAGTCGGTGGATCCGGACGGTTACATCAATACTTATACTACGCTGATCTGTCCGGACAGACGCTGGGGAGAAAATGGAGGAAGCCTGATCTGGCAGCATGAGACCTATAATATAGGTTGCCTTGTGGAAGCTGGAGTTCATTATTATAAGGCGACGGGAAAGACGAAGCTTCTCTCCTGCGCCATAAAGGCGGCGGACTGCATGTGCTCTGTGATGGGGCCGGCTCCCAGAAAGAATATTGTTCCGGCTCATTCTCTGGCGGAAGAGGCCATGGTAAAGCTGTACCGGCTGTTGAAGGACGATGAAAAACTGGACCAGGCTCTGAAAGAAGAATACGGTCTGGCAGTACAGCCGGAAAAATATCTGGAGCTTGCCTGTTTCTGGATGGATCACAGAGGCGTGCATGCTGACCGGGCTTCATTCCCCCATTATATGGGAGAATATGCTCAGGATCACTGTAGAATCGAGGAACAGTCCGAAGCGGTTGGACATGCGGTGCGGGCGGCTCTTATGTATACGGGACTGACGGCGGTGGGAATTGAGACCGGCGAAGAAAAATACCTTTCGGCCGCAAAACGTCTCTGGGATAATGTGGAGCAGACAAAGCTGCATATCAGCGGAGGAATCGGAGCGGTTCACAATGAGGAACGCTTTGGATATCAGTATGACCTTCCAAACGATGCCTATCTGGAAACCTGTGCCGGCGTGGCGTTTGCTTTCTGGGCGGGAGAGATGTACCGGGCATTCGGAGAGAGCAGATACATGGACGCTTTTGAGTGTGCGCTGTGCAATAACGTGCTGCCGGGACTTTCTGCGGACGGTGTCCATTACTTCTATGAAAATCCGCTGATCAGCGATGGAACGGTGGAGCGCTGGTCCTGGCATGGCTGCCCCTGCTGTCCTCCCATGTTCTTAAAGCTGATGGGCTGCCTGCAGGATTATATATATGCGTCCGGAGAAAACAGGATTGCGGTGAATCTTCACATCGGAAGTGAAGCGGATTTGTCGCTGGACGGTCTGCATGTGAAGATTGAACAGAAAGACTGCGGGATACCGTGGAGCGGAGAGAATACCATCGTTCTCCATCCGGAAAGGGAGGCGGCCTTTACGCTGGCAATCCGCAGGCCTGCCTGGTCAGGAAAATTCTGCGCGGTATATCGGGGGCGTAAGTTTGAAACCTGCGATGAGAAGGGTTACGTTCTGATTTCAGATACCTTCCGGGATGGGGATGAAATTCGGATTTCCATGGAGCTTCCTGCCATGAAAGTGGAGGCCCACCCGTATGTGAGTGCGGATGTGGGAAGGGTTGCCCTGATGCGCGGCCCGCTTCTGTACTGCCTGGAGGAGGTGGACAATCCGAGCGGCGTGGATGTTACCCTTGGAAACGGCGGACTTTCAGTATCGGAACGGGATGTCTGCGGTCTGGTCAGGGTGCTTTCCGGAGCCTGCGCGGACGGGGAAACGTTTACCGCAGTGCCATACTACCTGTGGAACAACCGCGGCAAAGGCAGGATGGCTGTATGGGTGAAGCAGGAGGGTAAGGATATGGATGCGGTGAAAACCTGGGAGACTGCAGGAGAATATGCGGCGCACCGAACCGGAGCCGGGACGGCGGCAGATCTGACAGGATGGGAAGGAAGGCTGTATCGGAGATATCTGTAAAACAGAATTGAGAACGGCCGGAAATCATGAAAAAAATCATAGCCTGAAAACAGGGAAGGGGGCTGTCGGTTAATACCGATTTTTAGCCCCTGATATGCGGGAAAGAGACACTTCCACAAAATTCAGGCTTTTTCAGGTCTGAATTCACTGTGAGGGTGTCTCTTCCTTTTTTCACTGCCCTGTTTTTGG
>DXHY01000087.1 GCA_019113175.1 Candidatus Eisenbergiella stercoravium
CATGACAGCGGCAAGCTGTTCTTTCTCATAAGCCACCCACTGATTTAATTCCGTTTCCCGTCTTGTGCCGCCTTTAAATCCGAGAGCAGATAACGCCTGTTTCAGTGATACTCTTGTATCAAGTCCCCGCCTGCTTCCTGTCGTATACGGTACAAAATCTATATGCAGGTGGGGCGTCGCTTCGTCCATGTGAAGATAGGCGCTGAATACCCTCAACGTAGGATTTCGCCGCTGGAAGTCCTGCATATATTTATCCAACACCTTTGCGGCAAGCTGTCCGTTCTCCGTTTTCGCTCCCATATTGTCCTTATCCCCAATTTGCAGGATAATCTCATGGAACGGCTTTTCCTGCTTGCCGGAACGGATTTTCTCATAATAATCGTCAATCCGGCGGTCACTTCTGGTCTGCTTCTCATTGTACCGGGCGAGTGCTTCATCAAACAATTCGTGATATACATCCTTAACATTTTTATTGCAATATTCTACGTTTAGATAACTTCGTTCCGGGTCAGTGTTCTTTGCATGGAATTTTCTGCTGTTATGATTGACAGAGCCTTTCCCTGTCATAAAGCTGATAGTTCGCTTCAATCAATATCCTTTCTCCCTGTCCGGGTAATCAGCGCCGGATACGGCGCATAGGCTTTGTTACTTTCGTCGAAAGTAACGCAAAAGCACTTTTGACAGCCGTTCCGTCCATCAAAAGCTGCCTTTGCGCCCTGCCGGGGGCTTTTCCGTCCTACGGACGGAGCGGCTGTTCCCGCCGCTTTGCTTCCGCTGCCATAGCTTTTCGGATAGCGGAAAGTACGTTTTCTACCGTACATTCCTCCCACCCGCACAGCCATACCAGCGTCCGCATTTCTGCCGCAGTCAGTTCCACATCTCCAAAGATTTCATTGAGTGCGGCAATCCTACGGGCTTCACTTTCGTAAAAATATTTGTTCACATTTCGGGTTCCCCATTCCGGCTGAATTATCATCAAATCACACCTTTCTCGTTGTCTGCTATCCACAGGAGCGTGACACGCTCCTGTCTGTTATCATCAAAGAAAAATTACCAGCGGAAGCTATCCGGCACTCCACGTTTTTCCAGATATTCCTGTCTGGCTTTTTCCCGTTCTTCCTGTGTGGGAGCAGTCTTATATTTCGCATATAATTCATGGCGAACCAGAGAATCCAATTTCTGTTCCAACCCCTGCCGGATTTCATTCAGACAATCATCTTCTTCCATTAGATGATAGCGGAGCAGAGATACAAATAATTCATAAGGGATTTGCACGTTTTTCATAAAAATCCTTTCTGCGTCGGTTTGCGTCGATAGCGTCGATATTTTCTATACCAGCCCACTGTAAAAAATACCGTCGCAACCGACGCATATCGTCGCTTTTACTCTCTCGGCTCAAGCCGTTTCAGAATAATCTTCCTTTCATGCCCCCGCTTATTGTCATAAAAAATTCCATAGTCATTAAGCAACTGGCTATTGACTACATTCAGTTTTCTGGAAAGCACGTTTGCCTGTATCTGCATATCCGGCAACTGGCTCACAAGTTCTGTTGCTGTCCCCTCCCATTCCGGCTTATCTTCTGTCAGAAAATTGTTGATTGCTTCCAGCAGGGGATTCGGCGGCTGTTTCCACAGTTCCGTTTCTGCCTTTTTGAATTTCCAGACGCAGCGCTCCCGGTCGAACTCTATAGTCAGTTCCTGATCCGGCTGGTCACGCCCCACTATATCCATGACTGCCTCATTGTCAGTGCGCTTTTTCTTGTGCATGATAAATGCCCCGTCTGCCGCTCCAAGCAGCCCATTCGTGCCGGAAATCATATCAAAGCTGTCCTCAGATTCCAGCTTACGTGTGTGATGAACCACCAGCAGGCAGATACCGTATTTATCGCTGAACGACTTTAATTTTGTTACAATCTCGTAGTCGCTGGAATAACTGTACCTGTCCCCGCCGACCTCACGCACTTTCTGGAGCGTGTCAATGATAATCAGCCTCGCGTCCGTATGCGCTTTCAGAAATTCCTCTAATTGCCTGTCTAAGCCCTCATTCAATGTCTTTGCCTGTGTCGCAAAATACAGGTTATCCGCACATTCCACACCAAACATACCGGAGAGCCGCCGCTGAAGCCTCGCATAATCATCTTCCAGTGCCAGATACAATACCGTCCCCTTTCGGATGGGATAATCCCACAGAGGAAGCCCCATTGCCACATGATAGGCAAGCTGCCCCATAAAGAACGATTTTCCAACTTTCGGCGCACCCACAAAGAGATAAGTGCCGCCATAGAGAAAACCGTCCACAATCGGCGTTCTCGGCGGGTAGACGGTATCATACAGTTCCGTCATAGAAACGGTTTGAAGCCCGCCGTTCCCGGATTTCTCCGGGTTTTGTGCGGCTTGCAGATTGATTTGTGCTGTTTCATTTGCTATAATTTCACTGTGATTTTTTAATTGCGGCTGCGCCCCATCTGCGCCAACAGATGATAAGGGAGCAGTCGTTTTCATTTTTTCTGTCATTCATCTTCTCCTTTCAGACCATCTAATGTGATTGCTATTACCTGCAACGTGTAAAGTAGTTCGTCATTGTCCGGGCTTAACGCTTCCAGCCGCTTCAATTCCTCGTAGATAGCCACCATTTGGTTTTTCAGCGCCTTATAAACCCTCGGATTGCCCTGTACCACTACATCCCGGCACAGCAGCCGCCTTGTGATATAGTCCTGCTTTGTCAAGCCCGACAGCGCCACCAAATCATTGAGTAGCTTTGATTCCTCGTCAGACACCCGGAACGCTACCGTATGATTACGCCACCGTCCTTTGTAATCAAGTGTTCTTTCCATTTGCACCCTCCTTTGTCATTCGCTCCATTTCCAGTTTCTCCGCCATTTCTGTCTGCACCGTAGGGAACAAATGAGCATAACGATAGGTGATCTTCTCCGCTTCATGCCCCATGCGCTCCCCAATCGCCAGCACTGAAAATCCCATGTCGATTAACAGAGAAACCGCACTATGACGAATATCATGCACGCGAATCTTCTTTACGCCCGCCTGCTTCGCCCCTCGCTCCATTTCGTGATTAAGATAGGATTTCGTGACCGTAAACAGACGCTCGTCCGGCTGAATGTCATACAGCATTTTGATATATTCCTGCATTTCCTCACAGAGAAACGGCGGCATTTTGATTGTACGGTTACTCTTTTTCGTTTTCGGGCTTGTGATAATATCCCGCCCTTTAGAGCGGTGAAATGTCTTGCTGATTGTGACTGTCTGCTTCTGAAAATCAAAATCAGCCGGAGTAAGCGCCAGCAGTTCGCCGGAGCGGATTCCACACCAGTAAAGCATTTCAAAGGCATAATAGGAACGTGGCTTATCCATCATGGCTTCGGAGAATTTCAGATATTCCTCTTTCGTCCAGAAATTCATTTCTTTCGGAACCTCATTTCCCATTGTTCCTGCCCGTCTTGCCGGATTGTACGGCAGGTTATAAAAGTTCACAGCATGATTGAAAATCGCCGTTAGCTGAGCGTGTATGGTTTTCAGATAGTCAGATGAATAAGGCTTTCCTTTCTCATCCCGGTACGCCATAAGTTCATTCTGCCATGCGATAACGTCCTTTGCCTCAATCTCCGCTATCTTCCGATTCCCAAAATACGGTAAAATCTTTGTGCGGATTACATGGCTTTTGGATTCCCATGTGCTTTCCTTGACGCGCTGTTTCTTGTCGGCTTCGTAAATCTCAAAAAAGCTGGCAAAAGTCATATCCAACTTTGAGTTCTGTTTCAGCATGACCTCATGCTCCCATGCTTGCGCTTCCCGTTTCGTAGCAAATCCCCGTTTCTGTGTCTGCTTCCGTTCCCCCTTCCAGTTCGTGAAGCGATAGATTACCCGCCACGTTCCCGTAGCATTGTCTTTGTATACAGCCATTCAAATTATCTCCTTTCCGCTTAATCGCTGTAACAGACTTTTTTGTGAAAAAATGTAGCGTTCACACGTCCCGCAACCGTCAGATAGCCCTGTTTCTGTAATTCTGCGTTCAGTTCCCGCACAATCTGGTAGGCTTTTGACTTTGACACCCGCAATTCCGCTGCCACTTCCTCCACAGTCATAAATGATTTTTCTGCCATTCCGTTATCGTCCCCCTTTCCTTTAAAATCTTCGCCGTTCTGCCTCCCTGTTCTGGCAGGCAACCCTGTTCGGCGCTGTGCCAGTCCCTCATATATGAGAGCCGCTCGTTCCATTTCTGGAAGTCATGGCGTTTGTTCAGTTTGGACGGTCATTCAGTTTTTAACTCTTTTTGTTTAAGTTGCATTTATAATACTAAATAAATTCCGTTAAGTCAAGTGGTTTGCAGAAAAATATTAACTTTTTTTATTTAAGTTTCTCTTGCTATTCCTGCTGTGCCGTGTTATACTAAATTCAACAAATTTGTTTAAGTCAAGAATGGTTGTATCACTATAACTGCAACGGAGGTTTTATTATGGCAATCGGCAAACGAATACGCTTTTTCCGCAATCGAAAAGGCATGACGCAGAAGCAGCTAGGCGAAATCCTCGGTTTTCTCGGAAAAACCTCTGATGTTCGTATGGCGCAGTACGAATCAGAAGCCAGAACGCCGAAACAAGACCTTGTAAAAGAAATGGCACATATCCTTGATGTAAGTCCTCGTGCAATCACTGTCCCGGAAATAGACAGCTATATAGGTCTTATGCACACGCTCTTTGCACTGGAAGATATGTACGGGCTGAAAATCGGAGAGATTGATGGAGAAGTATGCCTGCGGCTGGATAAATCCACTGGCTCCACCTACTCCACTATGTTTGATATGTTCCACGCATGGCAGGAGCAGGCTGCCCGTCTGGAACGGGGAGAGATAACCAAAGAGGAATACGACCAATGGAGATACAAATATCCCGAATTAGATACTTCAAATCACTGGAAGAAAACTGTACCCTCACAAGGATTAAGTGACTTGATTACACAGGCTTTAAAAGACGAAACTAATTGATTTTCAACCTTAAAACACACACTGTCCCTACCGCCTGTCAGTTCTTTATTCACGCAAAAAACCTTACCGACTTTCAGCTATATTTCTGAAAATCAGTAAGGTTTTTATGTTATTGAAGTATTCTGTTATTCAGTGAGTGATACCCAAAATGTTGCCAAATCGTTGCCAACACTTAAACAAATTTGCTTGAAACCCGCATAAACACTGGATTTTCACAACTCATTTCATCACTCAAACTCAATCGTTCCCGGCGGCTTGGAAGTCAGATCATACATGACCCGGTTAACTCCCTTCACCTCATTGATAATCCGGTTCATCACCCGGGAAAGCACTTCAAAGGGAATCTCCGCCGCTTCCGCGGTCATGAAATCAGAAGTAATCACCGCTCTCAGCGCCACGGCATAATCGTAGGTGCGCTCATCTCCCATGACACCCACAGAACGCATGTTGGTGAGGGCCGCAAAATACTGTCCCAGACCCTTGTCGGCGCCGGATTTTGCCAGCTCCTCGCGGTAGATGGCGTCCGCGTCCTGCACGATGCGGACCTTGTCCGCAGTCACCTCTCCCACAATGCGCACGCCCAGGCCGGGGCCGGGGAAGGGCTGGCGGTATACCAGATATTCCGGCAGGCCAAGCTCCAGGCCGGCGCGGCGGACCTCATCCTTGAACAGCAGGCGTAAGGGTTCGATGATTTCCTTGAAATCCACGTAGTCGGGAAGGCCGCCCACGTTGTGGTGGGATTTGATCACGGCGGATTTTCCAAGACCGCTTTCAATCACGTCGGGATAAATCGTACCCTGTACCAGGAAATCCACTTTGCCGATCTTCTTCGCTTCCTCTTCAAAAACGCGGATAAATTCCTCGCCGATGATCTTGCGCTTTGCTTCCGGATCGGTCTGGCCGGCGAGCTTTGCATAGAAGCGTTCCTGCGCGTTGACACGGATGAAATTCAGATCGTACTGGCCGTTGGGACCGAAAATCTCTTCCACCTCGTCGCCCTCGTTTTTCCGGAGCAGTCCGTGATCGACGAAAACGCAGGTGAGCTGCCTGCCCACAGCCTTGGAAAGAAGCACCGCAGCCACAGAGGAATCCACGCCGCCGGAAAGGGCGCAGAGCACCTTGCCGTTTCCGACTTTTTCCCGGATCTGGGCGATGGTGGTCTCCACGAAGGAATCCATCTTCCAGTCGCCGCTGCAGCCGCAGACTTTATATACGAAATTGGAAAGCATTTTCACGCCTTCCTGTGTGTGCATCACTTCCGGATGAAACTGTACCGCGTACAGCTTCTTTTCCGCATTTTCCATGGCAGCCACCGGGCAGACCGGGGTGTGGGCCGTCACACGGAAATTTTCAGGAGCCTTTTCAATATAGTCCGTATGGCTCATCCAGCAGATCGTTTTGGGGGATACATCCTCAAAAAGCACGGAGGAGTTGTCCACCTCGACCTCCGTCTTGCCGTATTCGCTCACGGGAGCGGTGGTCACCTTTCCGCCGTTCATGTGAGCCATGAGCTGAGAACCATAGCAGATGCCGAGAATTGGAATCCCGAGCTCGTAGATCTCGCTGCTGCAGGTCGGGGAATCCTCACCGTATACGCTGTTGGGACCTCCCGTGAAAATGATGCCCTTCGGATTCATTTCCCTGATTTTCTCAATGCTCATCGTATAGGGATGCACTTCGCAGTAAACGTTGCATTCTCTGACTCTCCGGGCGATCAGCTGATTATACTGTCCGCCGAAGTCCAGAACAATAACCATTTCTCTCTCCATGTTCTCCTCCGTTCTTCAAAATTTTCTGCCGGAAATACGTCTTATTATAAAGTAGAGATATCTCATCTGTCAACTTCCTCACGCCCTCTGTCTTTGCATGGCCGTCTCCCATCTATGGCCGCGGTAGCGGATGACATAACAGATGGCCCGGAAAATCCAGTCAACCACCATCGCCGCCCAAACGCCGAGCAGCCCCAGATGGAACACATAGGTGAACAGATAGGCCGCACCGATCCGGAAGACCCACATGGAAAAAATGGCGATGATCATTGTTCCAATCACATCTCCCGCCGAACGGAGGGTATTGGGAATGGTAAAGGAAGGCACCCAGAACAGAATCGCCATGATATTATGGAAACGCATTACCTCGATCGCCATCTGAGAAGCCTCCGGCCCCAGGTTATACAGTTTCACCAGGACGGGTACGCTGACAAAAAGGATCACGGACATCAGCGAGGTAAGCGCTATCGCTATCTTCATCATTTTTCTGGTATAATACCGGGTCTGTTCGATCTCGCCGGCGCCGATGCAGACGGCGGATACGCTCACCAGTCCCAGGTTAATGGCGGAGCCGAACAGAATATTCCAGTTTGCCAGAGTGTTTGCGGTCGCATTTGCCGCGATCGCGGAGGTCCCCATGGTGGAAACCACGCTGAGCACCAGGATCTTACCGAGCTGGAACATACTGTTTTCCAGGCCGTTAGGCACCGCGATATAGAGAATTCTCTTGATCAGAACCGGATTGAAGCGGAAACGAACCTGACCGCAGAAATTGATATCGCGCGTCGGATTAAACATCATCACCAGAATCACGATGGCACCCACGTAACGGGATACGGTGGTCGGAATCGCGGCTCCGGCCACGCCCCATTTCAGGCCGTAGATGCAGATGGTATTTCCGATCAGGTTGACCGCATTGATCAGAAGGGAAATCCACATGGTGACGCGCGCGTTATTCATGGCGCGGAATATGGCCGCGCAGGAATTGTAGATGGCAAGTCCCGTAAAGGAGATCGCCGTGATGATCAGATAGGTTTTCGCCGACTGCATAACGTCCGCCTCGATCTGTCCAAACATCAGACGCAGCAGTCCGTCATGAAAGGCGATGAAAATAATGGAAATGACCAGCGCCAGACTGGAGGCAAACATCAGAATCTGCCAGGCGACCTTGCTGGCCTCCTCCTTATGCTTCTGTCCCAGATAGTGTCCGGCGACCACAGCGCCGCCCGTAGCCAGCGCGGAAAAAACGTTGATGAGCAGGATATTCACCGTATCCACCAGGGAAACCCCGGAAACCGCGGCTTCGCCTGCCGCAGATACCATGATTGTATCTGCCATGCCGACCGCGATCGCCAGCGTCTGTTCGATGATCAACGGAATGATCAGTTTCTTCAGATCTCCGTTTGAATACAGAAGCTTTCCCTTCTGTTCTTTTTCTTCCTGAAGCTTTTCGTCCTGCTTTTTTTCGTCCCGGATTTTTTCACCCTGCATTTTGCCGTCCCGCCTTTTTCTCTTTTGCCGCTTTTTTCGGGCTGCTGCGGAAACCTGCCTGTACACCGCATGGATATGTAAAAAAGAGTTCCCACAGCAGCATTTGTAAGAGCTTTTCCTTATTTTATTCCGTTTTGCATCTGATGTAAATACTTTTCTCGCGTCGCCATTCCGCCGCGGATATGGCGTTCCGATTTGTTCACATCCAGCACCTTTCTGGCCTCTCTGGCAAGGGACGGATTGATCTGGGCGAGGCGCTCGGTCACGTCCTTGTGCACCGTAGATTTGCTTATTCCAAATTGCTTCGCAGTCTGCCGCACGGTCGCGCTGCTTTCAATGATAAAATTGGCAATGTTAATTGCCCGTTCCTCGATATAATCCTTCACGGAATTCCCCCGGATACCTGTTTTTACAAGATATGCACAGGGAGGCGGGGGTATGCCGGGCGCAGGCGAAAGAATCAGGAGGAAGCGCCTGCCGGCCCGCAGCGCTTTCCGTCACTTTCTTCCGCAGCACTTCTTATATTTTTTCCCGCTTCCGCACGGGCAGGGATCGTTTGGATATACCTTTCTGCTTCCTTACGTCCGCACTGCTTTTTCACAAACCGGCTGAAATATGCTATACTTTTTACAGTTCAAACTCTTTTTTAAAAAAGGATGAAATGCGTATGAAAAAGAAAAGACAGCTTTCCGGGCATTCCTCTCCTCCGGAGAAGCTCACCACCCCCTGGACCGCCTCCGTAACACCGGAAAATGTCTGGAAAGAATATCCCCGTCCCGCCATGGTACGGGATGGCTGGATCAATCTGAACGGGCTGTGGGATTATGCGATCACCGGCGTTCCGGATATGCCTGAGTCCTTCGACGGCAGGATTCTGGTTCCCTTTTCTCCGGAAAGCCCCCTTTCCGGCGTCAACCGCCAGCTGCAGCCGGAAGAATATCTGTGGTACCGGCGCAGCGTGACCGTGCACAGACCGGAAGAAGGCCGACGGCTTCTCCTGCATTTCGGAGCGGTGGATCAACGCTGTGTCATTTACATAGACGAAAAAAAAGCCGGTGCTCACTCCGGCGGTTATCTGCCCTTCTGTCTGGATATTACGCCTTTTCTTCCGGAAGCCGGTCCGGACCGGATGGATGCCTCTTCCGTCACCTTCGGGCTTCTCGTCCGGGTACAGGATCTGAGCGATACCTCCTGGCAGAGCAGAGGCAAGCAGAAGCTGAAGCGGGGCGGTATGTTCTACACTGCGCAGAGCGGCATCTGGCAGACAGTCTGGATGGAGGAGGTTCCTTCCGTCTATATTTCCTCAGTGCTGGCGGTTCCGGATTTTGACCATGCCCGCTGCCGCCTTCTGGTGCAGGTGACGGATACACGGGAGGGAATCGGACAGAGCAGGCGGACAGATACAGCCGCCGGGAAGCATACCGTTACCGCGCTGATCCGTCCGGAGACGGAAGCGGACCGGCTGAGTCGGGACGATCCCGCCTCCGCTCTCCGGCATGAAAGGAAACCGGAATCCGATCCGTCTGCGGCGGATTCCGCAGAGGATGCAGGCACTCTTCTTTCCTTTTCCGCCGGAGAAGAGGCGTCCGTCTCTCTTCCGGCCTTTCATCCATGGACGCCGGAAGATCCGTTCCTCTACCACCTGACGGTACAGACGGAACAGGACCGGGTGGAATGCTATTTTGCCATGAGAAAATGCGATGTGCAGACAGACGGAAATGGGCTGCGGCGGATTTTTCTGAACAACCGTCCCTATTTTCAGGCCGGCGTGCTGGATCAGGGCTACTGGCCGGACGGCCTGTACACCGCTCCCTGCGACGAGGCGCTTGTATTCGATATCATCTCCATGAAGAAGCTGGGCTTCAACATGCTTCGAAAGCATGTAAAGGTGGAGCCGCAGAGATGGTATTATCACTGCGACCGGCTGGGGATGCTGGTCTGGCAGGACATGGTCTGCGGCGGCACATCCTATCAGCACTGGTTCGTCACCTATCTGGCCACGCTGATGAACGCCTTTTCTCTCTCCATTCCTGACGGAAAGCTGAGCCGCCCTCTCCTTTCCAGACGGAATCAGGAAGGGCGGCTGGATTTTCTGCGGGAAATGGAGGAGACTGTCCAGGCGCTTAAGGTACATCCCTGTATTGTCTGCTGGGTTCCCTTCAATGAGGGCTGGGGACAGTTCGATGCGGCAGACGTTTCCAGGCAGCTTACCCGCCTGGACCCCACAAGGCTGATCGACCATGCCAGCGGCTGGTTCGACCAGGGTGCCGGGGATATCGCCAGCATCCATTACTATTTCTTTTCCCTCCACGTCCGTCCGGAATCCGTCCGCGCTCTGGCGCTGACCGAATTCGGCGGCTATTCCTGGCAGATTCCGGAGCACAGCTTCAGCCGGGATCTGTATGGATATGGAAAATATCAGGATAAAAGCAGCCTGACAAAAGGCTATGAAGCGCTTCTTTCCGGCACCATCCTTCCCGCCGTGCAAAAAGGCGTAAGCGCAAGTATCTACACCCAGCTGTCCGATATCGAGGACGAGGTGAACGGCCTTCTCACCTATGACCGGAAGGTGGAAAAAATGGACGGGGATACGGTTCGCAGGCTGAATGGATCGCTCCGCAAGGCCGGTTCCTGATTCGGGCACATTCCGCTCTTTCCCGGAAGCAGCAGAAATGCCTCCCGAATCCCCGTTTTTCCGTCAGGCCGGACAGCCCTCGTCTTCATCCGGGGCCTGTCCGTCGTGAGGGAGCCATTTGCATTCCGTGAGCTCCATATCTGTAAAAACGGCACGGAAGGAGGAATCTTCCGGACTGCAGGCATAAATTCCGAACCGGATGGTATCCTTTGCCTCAAACATATGACAGATGCGCATCTGTTTGAAATTCTGTCCGTCCAGAGAGTTTTCCACGCAGAAGTCATCTTCCCTGCAGCTGAATCGGAACCACATGGATTTGATCGAAGCATCCACATCCACGGAGGCCCAGTCGGAATATCCATGGTTGGTCACTACGCTGCCGAGCCGCTGAATCCGGTCATTTTCATATTCTATCGAGGCCTTCAGCCAATTCTCGCTGTCCAGATACATGACGATTCCGCTCTGATCGAAACGAACCTTCGAATCAAATTCCGTTTTTACCACAAAAGAAAAATATTTTTCATCCGTTGTCATCTGAAGTACGGGCGCGTTGTCGTTTCGGAAATGATAATAGGTCCTCTGCCACAGATCGGTGAAGGGCTTCGTCATGATCTCCACCCTGTCCTCCGTGATATGATACTCCTTTGGTTCTCTGGTCCATTCCATGCTTTTCGTGTTTACCTTCATTTTTTACCTCCATGCCGAAGCATTGCTGAGGCCCACACCGGCCTCCCGATTTAGCTGTTTCTTTCGCTGTTCTCCGGAATCTCCCGGCTTTCCTTCCACATCCGCCGGAACACGGGGATGTACATCAGGAAAGAAAACAGCAGGAAGACGCCGCAGACCGCAATCAGTACATCTGCCGCCGCAGTTCCGATGCCGGGAAGGAGCAGAAGCAGAAAAAGCACCGCATACAGCACGGCCGTGCATACTTTGCCGAACCACATGGCACCGTCCAGCTTTTTCCCGCGAGGCAGAAGCAGGGCTCCCATGACCACCATGAAGCCTTCCTTAATGACAAACAGCACCAGCACCGCCCGCATCAGAGGATAACGGACCGCCAGGCAGATGAGCAGGGCCGCCTGGGTGAGCTTGTCCGCCAGCGGATCGATGAACTTGCCGAGCTCGGTGATCATGTTGAACCGCCTGGCAATTTTGCCGTCGAACATATCCGTCAGCCCGGAGATGCCGACCACAACGGCCGCCGCGTAATAATCCCCCGTGCTGTCCGCTGTGCAGTACATCCAGGAAAACAGCGGGATCAGCAGAATCCGAAAATATCCCATGAGGTTGGGAATGGAAAAAATTTCTCTTCTGTCTATTCCGTTTTTCATCAGCTTCTGTCTCCTCCTCGTTTTTCGCTGTCGTCTTTGTTTTTTCCATTATAGCACCGTTTTTCCCTTGACGCACTGTTTTTGCTGTGCTATTCTTTTTTCACAAAAAGGCGTTGAAAGGAAACAGTAAGCATTTTGGAAGCTACAGAGAGAAGGCGGCCGGTGAAAGCCTTTGCCGAAGAAGTGTCGAACCCCTCCCGGAGCCGTGGACCGAAACCGTCTCAGGACGGCAAGTAAGCTTCACCGGGTTCTCCCGTCACAGAGAACGGTATCGGACCGAGAAAGTCCTGTACCATGAGCGCGGAAATGTTCTGAGGAATGCTTCCACAGAATTTTTCCGAATTCAGGTGGTACCGCGGATCGTACAATCCGCCCTGAACATGTCCGGCCCTGAGCTTCAGGGAAGAGATGTTCAGGGCGTTTTTATTTTTTATCTTACGTTCACGCTGTACAATGGCAGAAAGGAGATTCCATGAAGCTTTCAAAACTGGTTGGCGACCGTTTCAAAGAAACGCCGTCGGACTGCGTGGTGGCAAGCCATGCGCTCATGCTGCGGGGAGGTTACATGAAATATGTGGCAAACGGCATTTATTCCTCTCTCCCGCCGCTGAAGAGAATCACAAAAAAAATTGAGGAAATCATCCGTGAGGAAATGGACGCCCTGGACGGGCAGGAGGTTTCCTTCCCCGTGGCCCTGCCCGCTTCCCTCTGGGAGGAATCCGGCAGGTACACCTCCGTCGGCAGCGAGCTTCTGCGGTTCACGGACAGAAACGGCGCAAAAATGGTGCTGGGAATGACCCACGAAGAGGCCGCCGTCCAGCTGGTGCGGGAATATGCCTCCACCTACAGCCGCTATCCTTTCATGATCTATCAGATTCAGACCAAATTCCGGGATGAGGCCCGTCCCCGCGCAGGGCTGATCCGGGTACGGGAATTTACCATGAAGGATGCTTATTCCTTCCACACCTCCCAGGAGGATCTGGAAAGCTACTATGCGCGCTGCCTTCGGGCCTATCAGCGCATCTTTGCCCGGGCCGGCATTCCGGAGGTGGTCTGCGTGGCTTCGGATTCCGGCATGATGGGAGGAAGCCTGTCCCATGAATTCATGCTGCTGACCCCTGCCGGAGAGGATTCCATCGTCCTGTGCCCGGAATGTGGCTACAGCGCGAACATGGAAGCGGCGGAGTGCATTTATCATACGGAAGAGAGAAACACGGAAAAGGGAAGCGCGGACGGGTCAGCGGACGCAGATCAGGCAGATGGCGCAGACAGCGGCATCCGTTGCGGAAATGCCTCTCTTCGTGAAAACGCTTCCGCCGATGACAGCAGCTCTCTCCTTCCTGTGGAAACGCCCGGCGTGCACACCATAGAGGAGCTGGCGGATTTTCTGCACATCGCGCCTTCCTCCACCTGCAAGGCCGTCGTCTACCAGAAAAACCAGGATGACTCCTTTTGTGTTCTGTTCCTGCGGGGCGATCTTGAGGTGAACGAGGCGAAGCTGACCTCCTTCCTCGGAGAAGACATCCATCCGGCCGTCATCACGGAAGAAAGCGGCCTGCAGGCCGGTTTCATCGGGCCGGTTTCCCTGCAGGCTCCGGAAGGAACCACGGTTCTGTTCGACCGCTCTCTGGAGGGGCTTTCAGGCCTTGCCTGCGGTGCGAACAAAGAGGGGTGGCATCTGACGGGACTGGATATGAAGCGGGACTGCCCGGATGCGGTCTACCGGGATTTTGCCAAGGCCTTTGCCGGCGGCATCTGCCCGGTCTGCGGCAGGAGGAGCCTGACCATTTCCCGCGGCATCGAGGTGGGCAACATTTTCCAGCTGGGCGACAAATACAGCCGCTCCATGCACATGCAGTATGTGGATGAAAAGGGAAACAGCCATACTCCCATCATGGGCTGCTACGGCATCGGCGTGGGCAGGCTTGCCGCCTCCGTCTGTGAGGCAAAGCACGATGATTACGGTCCCATCTGGCCCATCAGCATCGCGCCCTGGCAGGTGCATCTGTGCTGCATGAGAGGGGACAACGCCGAAGTGCGCGCCCAGGCGGACCGACTGTATGAGGCGCTGCAGAAGGCAGGCGTTGAGGTGCTTTATGATGACAGAAACGTCAGCGCAGGCGTCATGTTCTCCGACGCGGACCTGCTCGGCGCTCCCGTTCGGCTGGTGGCGAGCCCCCGCAACCTGAAGGAGGGCTGCGTAGAGCTGTCTCTGCGGGGCGATAAGGCCAGCGCGGTGAAAATTCCGGAAGAGACCGCGGTGGACAGCGTTCTTGCCAAAATCGGAGAGCTGGAGGAAGCGCTGGAAGCGAAGGTGCCGGAACGCATATAGGGGTCCGCATCTTTGTCTCGTCCGCTCAGCATCAGGGGGCTGTCGGTTAATACCGAATTTCCCCCCTGACATGCAGGAAAGAGACAATTCCAGAGAATTCGTACTTTTTTAGGGGTCGATTTCTCTGTCGGATTGTCTCTTTCTTTTTATCCCTCGTATTTTAGGGCGCAAAAGCCC
Source organism: Candidatus Eisenbergiella stercoravium (assembly GCA_019113175.1). Lineage (GTDB taxonomy): Bacteria > Bacillota > Clostridia > Lachnospirales > Lachnospiraceae > Eisenbergiella > Eisenbergiella stercoravium. Next base: position 14,737 of record DXHY01000087.1, read on the forward strand.
CTTGTTTTGGAGTG
>DXHY01000088.1 GCA_019113175.1 Candidatus Eisenbergiella stercoravium
CCATATATCGGTATAATGATACTCCTTTACCGCCGTAGTCCGAGCGTTCAAAGCGTCGCAGGCAACGGGTAGAGCTTCGGCAGACCGCCGGAGGGGTGAAAGTCCCGTGGAGCTATGCTAACAGCCGTCCGGTAAACCCATTTTATTTCATTTTGACATGAAAGGGGGATTTTCAATGATTGATGATAAACAGGTTCAAATAAAAGATAAATTTTGTTTAACGATTGAAGAAGCGTCGGCATATTTCAATATTGGCGAAAAGAAATTAAGAAAAATCGTTTCTGATAATCTGGACTCTGGTTTTATCATTCAAAATGGAGTGAAATTTTTGGTAAAAAGAAAACAATTTGAGAAATTTTTAGATGATTTAACATCAATATGACAATGATGTAAGCAGTAGTAATGCCGGATAGCTGTTCAGGCATTTCCGCTTTCAGTGCTGCTTAAATTAAGAATAGAAAAGGGGTTCTGCCTATGGTATAATTTAGTATATCACGGCAGGGCTCTTTTTGTATGAAAGGAGCATGGACATGAGCGGGAAAAGGCGGGACAGCCGAAATCGTATTCTCCGCAGCGGAGAGAGCCAACGCCGGGACGGAAGATATGCGTACAAATATATTGATACAACCGGGAAACCACAGTTTGTTTACAGTTGGAAACTGGAAAAGACAGATAATACCCCGCCAGGAAAACGGGACGACCTTTCGTTAAGGGAAAAGGAAAAATTGATATTAAAAGATATTGATGATGAAATCGTCCCACGCGGCGGAGAAATGACGGTGGAACAACTGGTTAGAAAGTACCTGTTACAGAAAACAGGGGTACGGCACAACACAGAAGCAAATTATAACTTTGTTCTTAACATTATCAAAAAAGAAGAATTTGGTAAAAGGAGAATTGACAAGGTTAAATTGTCTGACGCGAAGTGCTGGCTGATAAAATTGCAGAAAGACGGACGGGGTTACAGCTCCATTCACTCTATAAGGGGTGTCGTTAGACCTGCATTTCAAATGGCGGTTGATGATGATTTGATACGCAAAAATCCGTTTGAATTTCAACTTGCTACTGTTGTCGTGAATGACAGCGTGACAAGAGAAGCAATCACAAGAAAGCAGGAAAGGACTTTCCTTGAATTTGTGGCGAACGATAAGCATTTTTGCAGATACTATGAGGGGATATATATCCTGTTTAAGACCGGGCTGCGTATCTCTGAATTTGTTGGGCTGACACTTGCGGATATTGATATGAAGAATAGAAAAATCAGTGTCAATCATCAGCTCCAACGAAAAAGAAACATGGAATATGTGATTGAAGATACAAAGACCACTTGCGGGACGAGAGAAATCCCCATGTCTGACGAAGTGTATGAGTGCTTTGAGCGGATTATTGCCAACAGGAAGAAGCCGAGAGTGGAGCCTATGATAGACGGCAAATGCGGTTTCTTATATCTGGATAAGAATGATATGCCTATGGTGGCCCTGCACTGGGAAAAATATTTTCAGCATATCTGCGAAAAGTACAACAGTATTTATAAAGTACAAATGCCGAAAGTTACGCCGCACGTTTGCAGACATACCTTTTGTTCTAATATGGCAAAAAGCGGCATGAACCCTAAAACCCTACAATACCTTATGGGACACTCTGACATTGGAGTAACCTTGAATACATACACGCATATAGGTTACGACGACGCAAAAGAGGAACTGAAAAGGGTAGTAAATGTCGAGTAGTAAAATGGGGAAACAGCCCTTAATTTACTACTTTTTTTACTACTTTTGAGGGAAAAGATGTGCGAATTTATGCTACGATATGCCACGGACAAGAGGAAATGAAGAAGCAAGGAAAGTACCGATAAATCAAGGAAATACAGTATTTTCAAGGAGTTTTGAATAGATGATTAGAATACTTTTTATCTGCCATGGAAACATCTGCCGCTCCCCCATGTCCGAATTCATCCTGAAGGACATGGTCACCAAACGCGGCATCTCCGACCGGTTCCAGATCGCCTCCGCGGCCACCAGCCGCGAGGAAATCGGGAATCCGGTCTATCCGCCTGCCAGGCGCAAGCTGCTGGAGCACGGCATCGACCCTTCCGGTAAAACAGCCCGCCAGATGACCCGGCGGGATTATGAAGAATATGATTATATTCTCGCGGCCGAACAGTATAATATCCGGAACATCCTGCGCATCACTGGCGGGGATCCGGATCATAAGATCCACCGGCTGCTGGATTTTTCCAACCGGCCGCGTGACATTGACGATCCCTGGTACACCGGGGATTTTGATGCCGCATGGAATGATATCGTGGAAGGCTGCGAAGCCTTTCTGGACTGGCTGAAAAGGGAAAAACGTATCTGATCCCGGCCGGTCATCACGTGAAGCATATCCATTGGGGTATATATCACAGATATTCTGTTACACATGAATTCCGTATATCTGTTCAGCGTTCAGGGGAGCTGCCTGTCTGGTTTGTCCTGCCGCATCCGTGTCCTGCTCCGCTGTTCCCGCTTTTTCTGCAGCCGGACCGGAACTCCCTTTTGCCATACGCTGCCTGAACTGCAGAGGTGTTCTGCCGTATACCTTCCGGAATATCCGGCAGAAGGACGGTGAGTCCGGAAAACCACAGGAATAGGCGATGTCCGTGACCGTCCGCCGGGTATCGGCGAGCAGGCGGCAGGCTTCCTCCAGCCGCAGATCCTGCAGATACTGCTGGATGCTCTTTCCGCTGCAGTTTAAGAAGGCTTTGTACAGATAGGAGCGGCTTACCCCGATCTGGCGGGCCAGCTGCTCGATCCGGACCGGGTAGCTGAAGTTGTGGCGCAGATAGGAAACGGCCTGCATGAAATAGAGTTCCTGTCCGGAGGGGGCTTTGGCGGCATCCGCGGATTCCGGCCGGAAGGCGTCTGATTTTCCGCCCGTGTGCATTGCCCAGCTCCGGCTCATCTCTTCCGCAAAGGAGAAGCTGCCCTGGCCGCTGCCCTCCGGATACATGCAGGAAAACAGCAGGTAAAAATTTCCAAGAAGCTCCAGAACATTGCTTTTTTCATCCTGAAAGCAGCTTTCAAAAGCATCGGCCTGCCGCAGGAGCCGTAACCGCGCCTCCTCATCCGGTGAACGGTACACCAGATTTCCGGACAGAAAGCCGCAGCAGCGAAGCAGCGCCTCGGCATTTGTTCCGTCAAAGGCCACCCAGGTATAATCCCAGGGCTCTTTCTCATCCGCGATGTATTTGGTTGTCTCTCCGGGAAGGATCAGAAACGCATCTCCGCGGGACAGCTCGTGGACCTCGTCCTTTCTCAGATAGGTTCCTTTTCCGTTTCGGATAAAATGAATCAGATAATGGGGCCGCACCGCCGGGCCGAAGAAATGCCCCGGCGTGCAGGATTCACTGCCGCAGTAATACAGGCGGATGGCGCTTTCCGATTCCGGCCCTGTCAGCTGCCTGCGTGTCTCTCTCTGAAAGCCTCTTTGTGTCTGTCCGTTTTCGCCGGTTTGCGCAGCACTTTCCGCTGGCCTGTTTTCCGATGACTGTCCTGCCATCCCCATTTGGCCTGCCATGTCGTTCTGTCCGGCGCCGCGCTCCCGTCCTGCCGTTTCTGCCTGAACATACTCTTTCATGATTTTTTCCATCCTCTTGCGGCCCTGATGTCGGGAAAATGAAAAAGAAAACAAAAATACAATTGCATGCAACAAAAAATATAGAACATAAATCCTGAAATCCCTATAATCAGAACCATCAAATCCATTCTAATGGAATCAAAAAGCAAATGCAAGACGGATTCAAAAAAGAACAGGAGGAAAACATGGTAAAAATTGCTTTTCTGGGAGCGGGAAGCACGGTGTTTGCGAGAAATGTGCTGGGGGACTGCATGTGTACGCCGGTGCTCCGGGATGCTGAGATTGCGCTTTATGACATCGACGCAAAGCGGCTGGAGGAGTCGGAGATCATTCTTCGGGCCATCAATAAAAACGTGAACGAGGGACGGGCGCAGATCGCCACGTACCTGGGCGTGGAGAACCGGAAGGCGGCTCTGAAGGATGCGGATTTTGTGGTGAACGCCATCCAGGTGGGCGGCTATGAGCCCTGCACGGTGACGGATTTTGAGATCCCGAAGAAATACGGCCTTCTGCAGACCATCGGAGATACGCTGGGAATCGGCGGCATCATGAGAGGCCTGCGCACCATTCCGGTGATGGAGGATTTTGCCCGGGATATGGAGGAGGTGTGCCCGAACACGCTTTTCCTGAATTATACGAATCCCATGGCGATTCTTACGGGCTATATGCAGAGATATACGAAGGTCCGCACGGTGGGCCTCTGCCACAGCGTTCAGGTCTGCACTGAGGGGCTTTTGAAGGGGCTCGGCATGGAGGATAAGCTGGAAGGCGCGACGGATTTCATCGCGGGCATCAATCATATGGCCTGGCTGCTGGATGTGCGCGATAAGGATGGCAACGATCTGTATCCGGAGATCAGAAAGCGCGCGCTGGAGAAGAATGCGTCGGAAAAGCACAATGATATGATCCGTTACGAATATATCAGGAATCTGGGTTATTACTGCACCGAGTCCAGCGAACATAATTCCGAGTATAATCCTTTCTACATCAAGAGCCGTTATCCGGAACTGATCGACCGCTACAACATCCCGCTGGATGAGTATCCCAGACGCTGCATCAAGCAGATCGCGGACTGGGAGGAGGAGAAGAAAAATATTCTGAACGACGGTAAGGTGACACATGAGCGTTCCCGCGAGTACGCTTCCTATATCATGGAGGCGGTGGTGACCAACCAGCCTTATCAGATCGGCGGAAACGTGCTGAATACGGGGCTGATCGACAATCTGCCCTCTGACGCCTGTGTGGAGGTTCCCTGCCTGGTAAACGCCCATGGAATCAATCCCTGCCATGTGGGAAGACTGCCCGTTCAGCTCGCGGCCATGAATCAGACCAATATCAATGTGCAGCTTCTGACCATTGAAGCGGCTCGCACCAGGGACAGAAATCACATCTATCAGGCGGCCATGCTGGATCCTCACACGGCGGCTGAGCTGAGTGTGGATGACATCCGCAGCATGTGTGATGAGCTGATCGAAGCGCACGGCGAATATATGAAGATGTATCGTTAGCATCGGATGAAAACGGCCTCTGCCTCCTGCGGGGGCAGAGGAAGAGAACGCTGCTGACAGATCAGAAAAAAGAAAAACAGACGGTCCGTCCAGCACAGAGTGCTGCCGGACCGTCTGTCGTCTGTCCGGACTTCTTCTTGCAAAACAGAGGACAATGCGTTAGAGTAAGAATATGGAATGTGTAAAGGGGCCAAACTGTTTTGGCCCCAACTATCATATTGGAAGAAAAATGCGATATAAATAACAGATATAGAAACAGAAAGGTAAGAGGCAGCAGAAAATATGAAATATTTTGGGACAGACGGCTTTCGTGGAAAGGCAAATGAGGCGTTGACAGCGGATCACGCATTTCAGATCGGAAAATTTCTGGGATGGTATTTTACGGACGGTGCGCAGAAGAAGGCGAGCTGTGTGATCGGAAAGGATACCAGACGTTCCAGCTATATGTTTGAATATGCGCTGGCTGCGGGCTTAAGCTGGGGCGGAACCGATGTATATCTGCTCCATGTGACCACCACGCCCAGCGTATCCTATGTCACCAAAAGCGGAGATTTTGATTTCGGCATCATGATCACGGCGAGCCATAACCCTTTTTACGACAACGGGATCAAGATCATAGACAGGGATGGCTTCAAGATGGAGGATGCGGTGCTGGAGAAGGTGGAGGAATATCTGGACGGCAAAGTGGAGATTACTGCCGCCAGAAATGACCGGATCGGCAGGATCACGGACTTCATCCAGGGCCGGAATCAGTATATCAGCTATCTGACCTCCACGACGATCCATTCCTTCCGCGGCTATCGTGTGGGACTGGACTGCGCAAACGGCGCGGCCAGCAGCATTGCCAAAACGGTGTTTGAGATGCTGGGAGCGAGAACCTTTATGATTCACAATGAACCGGACGGCCTGAACATCAATGTGGACTGCGGCTCTACTCACATCGAATCCCTGCAGCGTTTCGTGGTGGAGCAGGGGCTGGATGTGGGTTTTGCCTTTGACGGAGATGCGGACCGGTGCTTTGCCGTGGATGAGAAGGGAAATGTTCTGGACGGAGATCTGATCATGTATCTGTGCGCGGTGCAGATGAAGGAGGAGGGCGCGCTGATCGATGATACGGTGGTTGCCACTGTTGCCTCCAACATGGGAGTGGAAAAGGCGCTGGAAAGGGAGGGCATCCGCATGGAGCGGACGCCTGTGGGAGACAAATATGTTTCCGCAAGGATGCAGGAAAAGGGTTACAGCATAGGCGGGGAGGAATCCGGACATATCATTTTTAATAAATACAGCACCACAGGGGATGGAATCCTCACTGCGATCCGGGTGATGGAGATCATTGTGGAGAAAAAGACGATGCCGTCTTTCCTCACCGCAGGGGTGACGCTGTTCCCTAAGGTACAGATTAACAAACGGGTGACTGACGCGGCCGCGGTTCTGGAAAGGAAAGAAGTGAAGCGGGCTGTGCAGGAGGCGGAGAAAGAGCTGGCAGGAAGCGGACGTGTGCTCATCCGAAAGAGTGGAACGGAACCGGTGATCCGTCTGATTGTTGAGGCGGATGAAGAGGAAAAATGCCGCAGGCTGGCGGAGCAGATTGCGGCACAGATGGAAGGATAAGAATGAAACGACTGTGGGGACTGCGCGGCAGGCTGATAGTGCTTCTGGTGTTTTTAACGCTGCTTCCGCTGATGCTTTTCACCATTATTTTCCAGAGAAGGCTTGTGGGCTTTATGAGGGAGGATCTGGCGGAGAGGATGGAGGCCGGACTGGAGAAGGCTGACAAGGGCCTGACGCGGGAGCTGGAAAGCCTGGCTTCTCTTCTGCAAGGTTTCTGTACGGATCCGGACGTTCAGGGACTTTTCCGGAAAAGCGGACAGGGACTGACAGAAGAGGAGCTGGAACAGCTGTCCGGACATCTGCGGCATCTGTGTGAGAGAGGTGACGGGCTTCCTGGTATGGCGCTCCGGCTTGGAAATGGAGAGTGGGTATATTATGATACTGTTTATCAGACTTCATCAGAGAGCCCCTGGCTGAAGGGCGGCCTCTGTACAGGGGATGAAGAGACAGCGGGCCAGGTGTCGGAGAGCGCCTGCATGGAAGAAAAAACGGAAGACGGGGTCTATCTTGGACCTATGGCGTCCCTGAAAAATGCCGCAGGAGAAGAGCTGCATTATTTCACCATGGGGATGGATTTCCCTCTGGAGGAAGAAGGAAAAATGACCGTTTATCTCTGTGTGGATGAACGGCGCCTGCAGACGGCGATGGAGGGAATCGGCGGGGAAACCTTCTTTCTGGAGAAAAATGGTGTGTTTATCAGTGCGCCGGACGCTTCCAGGGTCGGAGATGCGGCCGGAAGCGAAGCGGAATGTATCTTTGACAGCGCGGCGGGCGGAGAGACTGCGGACGGTGCCCTGACCTATGGAGAATACATGGTGCGGGAGGAAGAGAAATATGCGGTCCGCACTGTCCGAAACGAACTGACCGGCTGGAATGTGGTGGAGCTGTATCTTATGGATGATTATCTGCGGGAGCTGTGGGGACAGCGGGTTCTGTTTTTCGCGATGGCGTGCGTCATTCTGCTTCTGGTTGTCGGCTTCATTCTGTTTGTAACGCGGCCCCTTATCATTTCCGTGGACCGGGTGCTTGATGGAATGAAGCGTGTGGAAAACGGCGATTATTCCGTCAGGCTGACCATGAACCGGGGAACGCCGATGGAAATCCGTGAGATCACGGAGGGCTTCAATTCCATGACGGAGCAGACGGAGCAGCTTCTCGCACAGGTAAGGAAGGCGGCTGAGGAACAGAAAAATGCGGAAATATCTGCGCTGGAGGCTCAGATTGATCCCCATTTTCTCTATAATACGCTGGATACCATCAACTGGAAGGCGATTGCGAGGGAGGAATATGAGATCAGCGAGATGGTAGGAGACCTGGGGGATATCCTGCGTTATGCCATCAAGGACGCGGGAGGCATTACCACGCTGGGAAGGGAAATCGTCTGGCTGAAAAAATATGTCCGCCTTCAGCAGGAGAAGCTGGGATATGAGGTGCAGATTTTCTGTGATGTCTCTTCTGAAGCGGCGGGGGCCGGGATGCATAAGATGCTTCTGCAGCCTCTGGTGGAAAACAGCATACGGCACGGGCTGGAGGCGAAGCTGCGGCAGCCGATCCTTGTCATCACAGGGATTGTTCGGGAAGGTATGCTGTACATTACCATAGGAGATAACGGCAGAGGAATGGATCCGGATATGGTACGGATGCTGAGTGAAAAGAATTACCACAGGAGGAATCATTTCGGAATTGAGAACGCCAGAAAGAGACTGACGCTCTATTACGGGGAGGCAGCGGGACTTTCCTATGAAAGTAAGAAGGGTCAGTACACAAGGGTGACTCTCAGGCTGCCGATGATGGAAGGGGAAACGATTGATTGAAAATCATAATTGTGGAAGATGAGGCGGCGATCCGGGAAGGGATGGAAGGAATTCTGAAGAAGCTGAGCCCTTCCTATGAAGTGATTGGAAAGGCGGAGAACGGACGGGAAGGGCTTTCCCTGATCAGAAGCCTGAGCCAGGATGTGATCCTGCTGGATATCCGGATGCCGGATATGGATGGGCTTTCCATGCTGGGAGAGCTGAGAGAAGAAGGAATTGACTGCCAGGCACTGATTCTGACCGCCTATTCGGATTTCGGCTATGCGAAACAGGCGCTGGAGCTTGGGGTGCAGAGTTATCTGCTCAAGCCCGTCCGGGTCGGCGAGCTGAAGCGGGCGATGGAAACAGCGGAGAAAAGGCTGATCGGGGATGAAAAACGGGATGTCCTTCTGAACCGGGAAAATATGGTGCGCGGCGCGATGACAGGAATCCTGACCCGGTCGGAGGAAACAGTGAATGCGCTGGAAAAAAGCTTTCAGATCAGGGAAGAGGACCCTCTGGGTCTTTTTGTGGTATGGCTTGGGGCAGATTTCGAAAAGAACAGAGACATCACCGCCCGGATTCTCGGAGAGGTATCCGGACATGCGGAAGGATTCGACAGTATGGTGACCAGTTTTGGAGAGCATTTTCATTTTTCCATGCTCGTTTATCATATGGAGGAGGGGAAGGACTGGGAGAGTTATTTCGCTTCCGTGGTGGTTCCCATGCTGGAGACCAATACGGGAAACCGGGCACTCTGTGCCTGGGCGGACTGCAGCAGTATTTTTGAACTGGCGGCAGCCGGAAAACGGCTTTATCAGATCATGGACTGGCGGCTGACGCTGGGACCGGGGGCGCTGGTATCCGACCGGGCGGTTCGTTCTGTTCAGGTTTATCCACTGGGCTACCCTCCCGAGATGAATACGAGGCTGAAGCGTGCAGTGGTCCGCAGGAACGCGGATGAATTCTCCGGCTGCATGACGGAGCTGATGGCCGTCTGTCAGAAAGAGTACCATGATCCGAAGGAGATCAAGGAAAATATTCTGATCTTTCTCTGGACCATTGTAAATACGGCAAGAGAATACATGGCGCTGGAAGAAAGCGGACTGAAGCTGCAGAGTGTGCTTGCAGAGGTGATGAACGCTTTCACCTGGGAAAAAATGGAGAGCATCCTTCAGGTTCTGTTTGATTTTGTCATCCGGGAAAAGAAGGACAGCCGCAGAAAGCTTTCGCCCCTGATTCAGAAGGCGAAGCGCCTGATCGAGGAATATTATGGAAGCCAGATTACCCTGGAAGAAGCGGCACGGCAGCTGTCCGTATCTCCTGAGTATCTGAGCCGCCTGTATAAAAAGGAAACGGGGCTTTCCTTCTCCGAGGATCTGCGGCGCCTGAAGGTGGAAAAGGTGAAGACGCTTCTTCTCGGAACCACCCTGAATCTGACTAAAATTGCTGCGATGACCGGCTTCTCCGACCCCAAATATATGAGCAAGGTTTTCAAGGATGAGGTGGGCGTACTGCCTGCGGAATACCGGAAGATAAGCACATGACGGCGACAGGCAGAGACTGTGTCCGGAAACAGAAAAAATTGTGCAAAAAATTCCCCTTTTCTTAAAAAATTCCTCCTGACGGCAGAAAAATTTTTCTGTATGATAATGTCGAAAGAAGGAAAAATGTATTCGGGAATCGGAGGAATGTACGATGGAATCTGTAAAAATCTATTTAAGAACTCCGGAAGATGCGGAGAATTTTGTTCAGACCATGAGACAGTTTGAAGGGGAATATGATCTGACCCTGGGAAGTATTACCGTGGATGCAAAATCCATACTCGGTGTTTTTGCCCTGGGCATCGGAAAAGAATTCGAACTGATTTTTGTAAACCCGAGAGAAGAGAGAGACGATGTGCTGAACGCAGTGAAAAATTATCGTATTGCGGCATAATCCCTCAGCAGTATCAGCCCCCTTAAATCATACCGGAAGAACGGTTCCATCCTGGAGCGGAAGGCTCTGGAGCGGGACCGTTTTTCTTTCCCGTTTTTGAAAACAGGTTCCATAGCTTCTGGTTATGACTGGCCATTCGTGATAAATATTTGCTATTTTCCAAAAGGAGAGATATACTACAATACGAAATGAAAATGTGGGAAGGAAGTGAGCAGAAAAATGACCGGCAACAGGATCCTGGACTTGATGATTGAATCTTTTGGGACGATCCTCATACCGGGGCTGACAATGACGCTGCCCCTGACGGTGATTTCCTTTGCCATTGCTCTGGTGATCGCCGTTATAACTGCGCTGGTACAGTTTGCCAATATACAGGGACTGAAGCAGATTGCCCGTTTTTATGTCTGGGTGATCCGCGGAACGCCCCTTCTGGTACAGCTTTTTGTGGTGTTTTACGGACTGCCGAACGTGGGAATTCTCATCGATCCCTTCCCGGCGGCGGTGCTGGTGTTTTCCATCAATCAGGGAGCCTACTGTTCGGAAACCATCCGCGCAGCGCTGGAATCAGTGCCTGCCGGACAGATGGAGGCCGGACAGTGCGTGGGCATGAGCTATCTGCAGATCATCCGAAGAATCATTCTGCCGCAGGCTCTTCGCACTGCGTTTCCGCCCCTGTCCAATTCCCTGATCGGTCTGGTGAAGGACACCTCCCTGGCGGCCAACATTACGGTGGTGGAAATGTTTATGGCAACGCAGAGGATTGTGGCGCGCACCTTTGAGTCGTTGGCGCTTTACATAGAGGTGGGAATGATCTACCTGCTGTTCTGTACAGTGCTGACGAAGCTGCAGAGAATCGGGGAGAAAAAGCTCGATTTCTACGGCGGAAAAGGGAGGTAAAGATTGAGCAATGTGCCTGATGGAACATTGTTCAATCGGCAGTTTGCGTCGAAGCGCCGTAAAACTGCGGTGATCGCAGAGGAGAAATCACCTGCGTGATTTCTCCTCGCGGCCTCAGCGTAAAGCGCTTCGGCATGGAGGTAAGGATGGAAAAAGACAGAATGCTGGAAGTGAAGGGAATCCGCAAATCCTTCGGCAGCCTGGAGGTTTTAAAGGGCGTGGATCTGACGGTGAACCGGGGTGACGTGATCGCCATCGTTGGGCCGAGCGGTTCCGGAAAAACGACGTTGCTCCGCTGCATCAATTTTCTGGAAATGGCGGATGCCGGAACCATGACCTTTGACGGGCAGCTTTACCGGTTCGGCCACGTGACACGCCGGGAAATGGCAGGTCTGCGCAGACGCACAGGCTTCGTTTTTCAGAATTACAACCTGTTCGCCAATAAAACGGCCCTCCAGAATGTGACGGAGGGACTGATCGTGGCGAGAAAGATCCCGAAAAGCCGTGCGGAACAGACGGGACGGGAGGCTCTTGATAAAGTGGGGCTTTCCGACCGGTATGATTACTATCCGTCCCAGCTTTCCGGAGGACAGCAGCAGCGGGTTGCCATCGCCCGGGCGATGGCGACAGATCCGGATATCATTTTCTTCGATGAGCCAACGTCCGCCCTGGACCCGGAGCTGACCGGAGAGGTGCTCGCCGTGATGCGCCGTCTGGCTCAGGAGGGCCGGACCATGCTGGTGGTCACCCATGAAATGGGATTTGCGAGAAATGTTTCAAACCGGGTGATTTTTATGGAAAATGGTGTTGTTGTAGAGGAGGCGGCTTCTGCGGACTTCTTCGGTCACCCGAAGGAGGAACGGACGAGGGAATTTTTACGCCTGTTCCATGCAAAAGAGGATGCGGAGACTGCAATTGAATAAGCAAAAAATGATTGCCGTCACAGGGCGGATGCCGTCAGGAACGGCTCCGCAGGAAACGGCGGAAAGAGGAGAATTATGAAAAACAGGAAAAGAAAGATGATGGGATTACTTCTGGCAGGCGTGCTGGCAGCGGTCAGCCTCTCTGCCTGCGGCCAGAGCGGTGAAGAGGCGCAGACCGCTCAGACAACGGCGGAAAGTGTTTCGGAGGCGGCGGAGAACGAAGCCAGTGAATCTGTTTCGGAAGAGACGGAGAATGCTTCGCAGACAACGGCGTCTGATTCCGGAGAAGAGGATCTTCTGGATACGGTTCTGGAAAGGGGAACCCTGATCATCGGAACGGAAGGAACCTATTCCCCCAACAGCTATCATGATGAAAGCGGCGAGCTTGTGGGCTTTGATGTGGATGTGGCGAGAGGCATCGCGGAATACCTCGGCGTGGAAGCGCAGTTCATGGAGGCGGAATGGGATTCCCTGTTTGCGGCCATGGATTCCGGCCGTGTGGACATTGTGGTCAACGAGGTGGAGTATTCGGATGAACGGGCGGAGAAATATGATTTTTCAGAGCCCTATACCTATGTGCATGGCGCGCTGATGGTGGCGGAATCCAATACGGATATCAACAGCTTTGAAGATCTGGCGGGCAAACGCGCGGCGCAGAATCTGACCAGCAGCTGGGGGCGGATGGCGGAGAGCTACGGAGCCGAGCTGGTGAGCGTGGATTCCGTGAGCCAGTGCGTGGAGCTGCTGCTTTCCGGCCGCGTGGACGCCACGCTGAATGCGGAAACCGCTTTTTCCAGCTATCTGAGCGTGAATCCGGACGCTGCGGTGAAGATCGTGGCGGAGACGGATTCCACCACATCCTCCCTCGTTCCTGTTCCGAAGGGAAATGAGCGCTTCCTTGCAGCGGTGAATGAGGCTTTGGATGAGATGCGGGAGTCCGGAAAGCTTTCCGAGCTGAGTGAGCAGTATTTTGGAAGCGATGTGACGCAGAATGACTGACAGGAGCGGTATAGAATGCGATGAAGGCTACGAAAAAAGAAGGCACAGAACGCCCTCCGAAAAAAAAGGATGAAACGCGCCGCCCAGCAGGAGGGTGCTGCTGTACCCGCCTTCCCGGAAAGGGTTCACAGGAGAGAATGCGCCGGTCCCTGTATGAAAAATATGCCTCGGAGGATTCCGTGGTGGAAAATCTGCGGGATGCCGGCTGCAGCAGAAAGCAGATCGAATGCTTTCTGGACTGGCAGGAAGAGGAAAGAACGGAAGACCAGCTCTCCATGCTGAGTGAGCACAGAAAGCAGCTTCTTGATAACGTGCATCGGGAGGAAAAGCGGATCGACTGTCTGGACTATCTGGTCTATCAGATCGAGCGGACGTGCAGAGAGCCGGAAAATACGGAAAAGAAAACGACGGAGGCGGATGATGAGCGGATTTGACAGGTTTGATTTTGACAAAATGGTTGACAGGCGCCGCAGTTATTCTCTGAAATGGGATGTGGCGGAAAACGAGCTGCCCATGTGGGTGGCGGACATGGATTTTCAGACCGCGCCCGCGGTGCAGCAGGCCATTTGGAAACGTGCGGAACATGGGGTATTCGGCTATACCATCGTCCCGGACGAATGGTATGAGGCGTATATGGGATGGTGGAAGACGCGGCATGAATTTGAGATGAAGAAGGACTGGCTGATCTTCTGCACGGGTGTGGTTCCGGCGATCTCCAGCATGGTCCGCAAGCTGACGACTCCTGCGGAAAAGGTGCTGATTCAGACCCCGGTATATAATATTTTTTTCAATTCCATTCTGAATAACGGCCGGGTGGTTCTGGAAAGCCCACTCGTCTATGAGAACGGCGCATACGGAATCGACTTTGACGATCTGGAAGAAAAGCTGTCCGACCCGCAGACCACACTCATGATCCTGTGCAACCCTCATAACCCGGTGGGAAAGATCTGGGATGCGGAAACTCTGGAACGAATCGGTGAGCTGTGCTGGAAGCATCATGTGTGCGTTATTTCCGACGAAATTCACTGCGATCTGACCGCGCCGGGCTGTTCCTATGTGCCCTTCGCCTCCGTTTCCGAAAAATGCCGGGAAAACAGCATCACCTGCATTGCTCCTACGAAGGCCTTCAACCTGGCCGGACTCCAGACTGCGGCGGTGGTTGTTCCCAATCCCGTTCTGCGCCACAAGGTATGGCGCGGCCTGAATACCGATGAAGTGGCGGAGCCGAACGCCTTTGCCATGGACGCAGCCATCGCCGCCTTCACGAAGGGCGGGGAATGGCTGGACGCCCTCCGGGAATATGTGTTTGAAAACAAGCGCCTGGTTGAGGAATATGTGGCAAAGGAAATTCCGGGTGTGTTCGTGGTTCCTTCGGAGGCCACTTATCTCTCCTGGCTGGACTGCAGTACCTTTTCTGTTCCTGCGGAGGAGCTCGCCGCCTTCATCCGGGAAAAAACGGGCCTGTACCTGTCCTCCGGAGAACAGTACGGCGGACAGGGGAAATGGTTTCTGCGCATGAATCTGGCCTGCCCCCGCTCTGCGGCAGAGGACGGTCTGAACCGTCTGAAGGAAGGAATTCAGGCGTTCCGGAGCAGATAAAGCGGCGGAGGCGTTAAAGAGATAAAGAAAATAATTTAGGACTTGCGCAAATGCTCCGTTTCTTATAGAATATAAATGTTCTTCATAAGAAATGGAGATGTACTCAAGTGGTCGTAAGAGGTCGCACTCGAAATGCGATAGGTCCGCAAGGGCGCGTGGGTTCGACTCCCACCATCTCCGCGCATCAGGCACCCTGAGATTCAGGGTGCCTTTTTTCTGAAAATATTCCGTCTGTTCCGCTTTCCCCAGAGGCCTCTTTCCCTCCCGGCTGCGCGTGCCAAAGCGAAAAAACGTTGTACATTATTAAAAAAATATTATATAATTCAAATGAATATGTTCAAATCCCCTTGTCGGATGGCTGGTGTCTGGGGCTGTATTGGGTGAGGAACAAGGGGAATGAGGACTTGAGGCGTGAAAAGGAAGGCGTAAAAACGCTTCAGAATGGAGGAAATCATGAAGAGAATAGGTATGCTTACCAGCGGCGGAGACTGTCAGGCCCTGAATGCGGCGATGAGGGGCGTTGCGAAGACGCTGTTTAATGCCAGCGAGGATGTGGAGATTTACGGCTTTCTGGATGGGTATAAAGGACTGATTTACGGGAAGTTCCGGATGCTCACCGGAAGGGATTTTTCAGGTATCCTGACCAAGGGCGGCACGATCCTTGGCAGCAGCAGAATGCCGTTTAAGCAGATGCGGGATCCGGATGAGAACGGACTGAACAAGGTCGAGGCGATGAAGCAGAATTATTACAAGCTGCAGCTGGACTGCCTTGTGATTCTGGGCGGAAATGGAACGCATAAGACGGCGAATCTGCTGAAGGAAGAAGGACTCAACGTGATTACGCTGCCCAAGACCATCGACAATGATCTCTGGGGAACGGACATGACATTCGGCTTCCAGAGCGCAGTGGATATTGCCACGACAGCGATCGACAACATCCATACCACGGCGGCTTCTCATGGCCGGGTATTTATCGTGGAGGTGATGGGGCACAAGGTTGGCTTCCTGACGCTGAACGCCGGCATGGCAGGCGGCGCGGATATCATCCTGATTCCGGAGATCCCCTACGATATCGACAAGGTAATTGAAGCGATTAAGAAGCGTCACGACCGGGGCAGCCGGTTTACCATTCTTGCAGTGGCTGAGGGTGCCATTTCCAGGGAGGACGCGAAGCTGTCCAAGAAGGAATATAAGAAAAAACTGGAAAATTATCCTTATCCTTCCGTATCCTATGAGATCGCTGACCAGATTCAGCAGAAGAGCGGCATGGAGGTGCGTGTTACCGTTCCGGGCCATACCCAGAGGGGCGGTTCGCCCTGCCCGTATGACAGGGTGTTTGCGAGCCGTCTCGGCTCGGAAGCGGGCAATCTGATTCTCAAGGGTGAGTATGGCTTCATGGTCGGCTACAGAAACCGGGAGATCGTGAAGGTGCCTCTGGAGGATGTGGCCGGCAAGCTGAAAACGGTTGACCCAAATTCTTCCATGGTGAAGGAAGCCAAAATGCTGGGAATCAGTTTTGGTGATTAAGAACGGATATCATAACGCGGCGGCGGGCCGTACTGCCTGAAGTGTCGCAAAAGCGGGAGTGAATATGTCTTATACAGCTCTTTACCGTAAATTTCGCCCGGAACGTTTTGAGGACGTAAAGGGACAGGACCACATTGTTACGACTTTGAAAAATCAGATAGCTGCCGAAAGAATCGGACATGCCTATCTGTTCTGCGGAACAAGAGGAACCGGAAAGACAACCATAGCGAAAATTTTTGCGAAAGCCGTCAACTGTGAGCATCCGGTGGACGGCTCTCCCTGTGGGGAGTGCAGAAGCTGCCGCACCATTGCGGCTGGTGCCAGCATGAACGTGATCGAGATCGATGCGGCCTCTAATAACGGCGTGGACAACATCCGGGAAATTGTGGATGAGGTATCCTACTCTCCGGCGGAGGGGAAATATAAGGTTTACATCATCGACGAGGTGCATATGCTCTCCATAGGAGCCTTTAATGCGCTGCTGAAAACCCTTGAGGAGCCGCCGTCCTATGTAATTTTCATTCTGGCGACCACGGAGGTGCACAAGATTCCCGTCACCATTCTGTCCCGATGTCAGAGGTATGATTTCAAGCGGATTTCCATCGAAACCATCGCGGACCGGATGCGGGAGCTGATGGAAGAGGAAGGACAGCAGGTGGAGGAAAAGGCTCTGCGTTATATTGCAAGAGCGGCGGACGGCTCCATGAGAGACGCTCTCAGCCTGCTGGACCAGTGCATTGCCTTTCACTATGGAAAAACCCTCACCTATGACGATGCTCTGGATGTGCTGGGCGCAGTGGATACGGAGGTATTCAGCCGTCTGCTCCGGGCAGTGCTTGCACGGAACGTGACGGAATGTATCAAACTTCTGGAAGAAGTGGTAATGCAGGGAAGGGAGCTGGGGCAGTTCGTCACCGATTTTACCTGGTATCTGAGAAATCTCCTTCTCATCAAAACTTCTGACGGAGAGGGGATGGAGGATGTGATCGACATGTCCTCTGACAATTTGTCCAGGCTTTCTCAGGAAGCGGATATTGTGGAGGTTGACGCCGTCATCCGCTACATCAGAGAGCTTTCCGAGCTCTCTGGAAGACTCCGGTATGCGACCCAGAAGCGGATTCTCATCGAGATCGCTCTGATTCGGCTCTGCCGGCCTCAGATGGAAGCCGACACGGAGTCCCTGCTGGATCGTATCCGCGCGCTGGAACAGCGCATGGAGGAGGGGATCGTCGTACAGGCCGCCCCTGGGGCCGGAAGCGTGATGGCAGGAAATACTGCGGGCGGAAATGCCGCCGCAGCGGGTCAGCAGAAGCGGCCCGAGCTTCCCAAAGCGATCCCTGCGGATGTGAAAAAAATCGTGGAGAACTGGCCGGGGCTGGTGGGGCAGACTGCCATGCCCATGAAGCTTTATCTGAAAAAGGCAAGACTCAGCCTGGGCGGGGATAACCGTCTCATGGTCGTGCTGGAGGACGGACTGGCTTCGGATTATTTCCTGAAACAGGAAGGCAATCGGGAGGAGCTGGAAAGACTGCTCTCCGAATTCGCACAGAAAAATATTGAGGTCAATTTCCAGGTCAGCAGAGGCGACAGGGATTTTGAAGAAAATCATGTGGATCTGACCAAAATCATCCATATGAATATTGAAGAAGAATAGGACCGGCAGGCATCTGCTATTCCTGCCGGAGAATGTTTTACGTTATTTTTTATGATTCAGGTGCCGCTTCAGGCGGCCGGGAAAGGAGAAAAGTATGGCAAAAAGAGGAGGATTTCCGGGAGGCGGAATGCCCGGAAGCATGAATAATCTGATGAAGCAGGCACAGCGGATGCAGCGCCAGATGGAGGAAGGCCAGAAGGAACTGGAGACGAAGGAGTTTACGGCCAAAGCCGGCGGCGGAGCCGTTGAGGTGACCGTGACAGGAAAGAAAGAGATCACGAAGGTGAAGCTGTCGGAAGAAGCGGTGGACCCTGACGACATCGAGATGCTGGAGGATCTGATCGTCGCCGCTGCGAATGAGGCCCTGCGCCAGGCGGATGAAGCCAATGCGGCGCTGATGAGCAAAATGACCGGTGGTCTGGGCGGAGGCCTTCCGTTCTGATGGATCTGTACAGCGGCTATATCAACCAACTGATTGAAGAACTGGCTGCGCTTCCCGGAATTGGCAGCAAGTCGGCCCAGAGGCTCGCTTTTCATATCATCAATATGCCGAAGGCGAGGGTGGAAAAGCTGGCCCGGTCCATGACGGATGCCAAGGAGCATGTGCGTTACTGTGAGGAATGCTTTACCCTGACGGATTCGGAAAAGTGTCCCATCTGCTCCAATGAAAAGCGAGATCATTCCACCATCATGGTGGTAGAAAACACCCGGGATCTTGCAGCCTATGAAAAGACAGGAAAATATGAGGGCGTTTATCACGTCCTGCACGGGGCCATTTCCCCCATGCTGGGCATCGGCCCAAATGATATCCGGCTTAAAGAACTGATGCACCGCCTGAAGGGCGACGTGAAGGAAGTGATTATCGCCACCAATTCCAGCCTGGAGGGCGAGACGACGGCCATGTATATCGGAAAGCTGATCAAACCGACCGGCATTAAGGTGACAAGAATCGCCAGCGGCGTTCCCGTGGGAGGGGATCTGGAATACATCGACGAAGTCACTCTTCTGCGTGCGCTGGAGGGAAGAACAGAGATGTAGGCCGGAGGCATCCGGCCTGTCAGAGCCGCCCTTTTTCGGACGGCGGAGATGGAGAATACATAAAAAGGCGGTAAAGATAAAAGAAAGTGACAAGGAGGGTTTTGCAAAATGCAGAAGGAAAAATTCGGGGTAACGAAGGACGGAAAAGAGGTTTCTCTCTATACGCTGGAAAACAGCAGGGGAATGAAGGCTGTGGTGACGGATTTTGGAGCTATCCTCGTACGTCTCATCGTGCCTGATACGGAAGGAAAATTTGCGGATGTGGTAATGGGCTATGATACGCTAGAGGAGTATTTTGATAATGACAGCTTCTTTGGTGCTGTGATTGCCCCCAATGCGAACCGGATTGCAGATGCGCGCTTTTCCATTGATGGTGTAGAATACCATCTGGATGTAAATGATGGCCCCAACAATCTGCACAGCCATAAGGAGCTCGGAAGCCACAAGCGGGTATGGGATGTGCAGGAAGGAGATAACAGCATCACTTTTTCCTTAAGCATGGCAGACGGCGAGCTGGGATTTCCGGGAAATAAGCAGTTGAAAATCACATATACGCTGACCGAAGAGAATGAGCTGAAGCTGGAATATGCCGGAACCAGCGACAAGAAGACGATTCTGAATATGACGAACCATACCTATTTTAACCTGGACGGTCATGATGCGGGAGACATTGCCGATCATGTAATGACTCTGCATGCGGATGCCTTTACGGAAATTGTGCCAGGAGCCATTCCCACCGGCAGACTCCTCCCTGTGGAGGGAACCCCCATGGATTTCCGTTCTCCGAAGAGAATCGGAGATGAGATCGACAGCGAGTGGGATCAGCTTACCATGGTGGGCGGCTATGATCATAACTGGTGTTTGGATGACTTTGACGGAAACGTCCGTCTGGTTGCCTGTGCCGTAAATCCGTCCGGTACAAGAACGATGAAGGTTTATACCGATCTGCCCGGCGTGCAGTTCTATACGGCAAACGGCCTGTCCGAACGCACCGGAAAGGGAGGAGCCAATTATGGACGCAGAGGAGCTTTCTGCCTGGAAACTCAGTATTATCCGGATACGGCGAATGAACCGGATTTCCCTTCCGCTGTTTTCGGACCCGACAGGGAATATCATACTTCCACAATTTTCCGATTTGAATAACGGATGATGCAGACCCGGCATGGGAGGAGCTTCTCAGGCCGGGTTTTCTGTCGCCTTCCCCTTCTTTTGATTTGCACTCCTTTTGACGGTAAAAAAATAATATCCGCCGCAGGTTCTGATAAAATCTGCGCGCTGTCTCTGCTATATTGAAAGAAAAAAAGGCGGTGACGGCATGCGGATTCCGAAAAACGTGATACAGACAGGAGTATCCGATCCCTGTCATAAAATTTATATGGAGGATTATGTACATACGCTGCTTACCCAGTACCGGGAAAATGAAGCAGATTTCTGCCTTTATGGGAAACGGGAGCAGGAAGGAGAGATTACCTACTATTTTATCTATGGTGCAGCAAAGGAGGAACCCGGCTGGGAACTGATGGAAAGCCGATACTTTGCCCTTCAGCAGAGAATCGGAGAGATAACCTTTGATGAAAAGGAAGCGTGGGCCTTTTTTGCGGATGGATATTCTGCTCCACTGGAAGGATACTTTATTTTTTATGAGCAGAATGAGGACATGCAGTCCTATCTGATCGCCATGCATCAGAATCAGCCCGGAGAGAAGGCGGTGGAGGTCCGACATAGAAGCAGAGGGGCGGACAGGGCGGAAAGTGTTCAGAATGATCCGCAGGAGCCCAGAAGAATCAGACGCAGTCCGATGGTATATGATCTGAAAACAGACCGGCAGGAGACGGAAACGGGAAAAAAGGAGGCGGAAGAAAAGCTGCGCCGTGCCCGGGAAGAAAAGGTGATTCATGCCGCGCAGATCGGCCGGAAAGCCGTGGACAGAATGCCGGGCAGAGGAAGCGGAAACGAAGGAAAGCGAATATCCTTCCGGGTAAAAGCGGCAGCATTCGCAGTCCTTTTAGGGCTTTGTGCGGTTGCTGTGACCTCCGTGAACGGATATGAAGATGCCCGGGAGGCCGGAAATTTTTTTGCACAGGCATTGGACGAGCTGAAATCGCAGAATGGGGATGACGGAAACGCTGCCGACAGCGGCACGCTGATTGTGGAAGAAACCAGAATTGCATCAGCGGAAGAGCGAAAGGATGAACTGCAGTCTGAAACTGCAGGAATTGAAAGCCAGACTGCGTCGTCCGGAAATACCGGAGAGAAAAATGGGCAGCCTGCATCTGCAGAAGAAAGCGCAGCAGAAACTTCTGCGGAAACATTTCCGGTCCTCTCCACAGATGTGACAGCACAGGAGGAAACTGCCGCGTCCGCCGGACTGGAGACCACAGTAGCAAGGGAGAACGGCGGCTCTGATACCCTTGGAAATGAGGCTGGAGATGAAACAGGAAGTGAATCGGAATCTCTGCCAGAAACGGAATCGGCTCAATCGGAGGATATGGAGCCTGCGGCTGATACATCTGAAGATATGGAGCAGGCCGATTCCGGCGGAACAGTGAGTTATACCGTCCAGCGGGGAGACAGCCTCGCAATCATCTGCAGGCGCCAGTATGGGAATACGGATCGTGTAGAGGAAATCGCTGAACTGAACCGGCTTGATGATCCAAATCATCTCATCCCGGGACAGAAGCTCCTTCTTCCGCAGCAGTAAGAATGAAAACTGTAGAGGTCGCAAAACGGAAAAGTTTGTGATATACTAATCATTATCTTTAGGGAAAGTTCGCCGGAAGAAGGCTCTCGGAATTGGAAAATATCCGTAGCCGGTTTTCCTGTAAATACTGTAACAGCAGAGAACAGAGAAGGAAATTTCATGATCAATGTACGGACTTATCTGCAGAAAAAAGCGGAACGGAAAGCCGATGAAGCCCAGGCCCGGCAGCGGGATTATGGAGCGCTGATCCAAAAACACCGGCTGGCCGTGTTTGGAAGAACCCTGTTTGTGATTCTTGTTTTCGCACTGCTGGGGACGCTTGTTTATGTGCAGCTGAAAAACCAGATATATACAAGCTATGTCATTCTGTCCTCCATCGCGCGGCAGCAGTATGACGGTTCTGTCTGTCTGAGCTATGGAAAAGGTTTTCTGTCCTACAGTGGAGATGGAATCAGTTACACGGATGCGAAGGGAAATGCGGTATGGAATCAGGCCTATGAGATGCAGGAGCCCATGGTCCGTGTAGCGGGAAGTCATGTGGCGGTTGCCGATTACAGCGGGCATATCATATATAGCATCAGCCAGGATGGAAATTATATTGAAATTGATACAAATCTGCCGATTCGTGAGATAGCTGTATCTGAAAGCGGCATGGTTGCTGCTGTCCTGGAGGATACAGGGATCACGTGGATTTATCTCTACAGCTCTCTGGGAGAAACAATCGCCTACATCAGGACGACCATGCAGAACAGCGGGTACCCTTCTGCTGTTGCCCTTTCGCCTGACGGGACCCTTATGGCGGTCTCCTATCTGACCGTGGATAACGGTACGGCGAAAAGCAGTGTCGCATTTTACAATTTCAGCTCAGTGGGGCAGAACTATGTGGACAATTTCGTCAGCGGTTCCGATTACGCGAATGCGGTGATTCCTTTTCTGGCCTTCCTGGATAATGATACCTCTTTTGCCGTGGCGGATAACAGGCTGGTAATTTATGGGGGAGGCCAGAGACCGAAAAGTGTGGCGGATGTTCTGCTGAATGAAGAAATTCAAAGCGTTTTCTATAACAGCACACATATCGGTCTTGTCTTTTTGGATACGACCGGAACCGGAAAATACAGGCTGGACGTTTATAATACCTCCGGACAGGTAGAAACCTCCCTGTTCTTTGATATGGATTATAAGGATATTATTCTGCAGAATGAAAACATTATTATATATAATGAAACTCAGTGTCTTCTTGCCAATATGAGCGGAGTAGAACGGTTTAACGGCGATTTTGAAACACCCTATCTTCTGTTTTCTCCTATTCGGGGGAACCGCTATCTCGCTGTTTCCCAGGAAAGCATTGATACCATCGAAATGAGATAAGTGAGGATTTACCAATGAATATCAACCTGCTGCTTCCGGCGCTGCTGCTTCTGGCGGTCTGGCGCGCGTGGAGAGGGTTTAAAAATGGACTTGCCGAAGAGATTTATCGGCTGATTTCCCTGGTTGCGGCTCTGTTCGTCCTGGCGCTGGTGCTCATGGCTGTCACCAGCTTTCAGTCTGATGATACAAAAAACGGAATAATTGCAGTGATCCTCCTTATTATTACAGGAATTATCCTGCATCTGTTTGGAATTATTATGAAGTCCCTGAAAGCGATTGCGAAGCTGCCTGTTATCAGCATCCTGAACAGTCTGCTCGGCCTCGTGACAGGAATTGCAGAGATAATCGTGGGCTCCTGGATTATGTATTGTATCATCCAGGCATTTCCCACCGGTGATTTTGGTGTACAGATCATGGCCTGGACACAGGAAAGCGAATGGCTGATAAAGCTTTATGAGGCAAACCGGATTACAGAGCTGCTCCAGTCGGTTTCCGGAAATACATTATAAATGGGAAGATATACAATATGTAGTATGAAGAATACAAAATATGGTATGTAAAAAGTGCGTTGAAAAAAAGTAAAAAGAATCTGCAAAAAAATGTTGACATTTGGAGAATACTGGTGCTATACTAAAGCTCCACCGCGGGGCGGTGGGAAATGAAAAAAGCAAAATCAACTGAAACAAAAAAAGTTGAAAAAAGTGCTTGACTTAAGAAACAACCTGTGATAAGATAATCACCGTTGCGGCTGAGGAAAGCACGAAAGCCTGAGAGGGCATGAAGGCCGGAAAGAAGGCCGCAGAGC
>DXHY01000089.1 GCA_019113175.1 Candidatus Eisenbergiella stercoravium
CACTCCAAAACAAGGGGCTTTTGCGCCCTAAAATACGAGGGATAAAAAGAAAGAGACAATCCGACAGAGAAATCGACCCCTAAAAAAGTACGAATTCTCTGGAATTGTCTCTTTCCTGCATGTCAGGGGGGGAAATTCGGTATTAACCGACAGCCCCCTTATTTCATTATCATATTCCGCAACGGACCCGTCCGCATGCCGCCAGACAGGATTTTTCCATTGGTGCGGCGTACAGTTTTCTTCCAGAACCAGATCCCTGTTGACTTCCACGCCCAGGCCGGGACGGGTGGAGAAGGAGGCGTACCCATCCGTAAAGGTGAAATCCTTCGGATTGTACACATAATCCAGAACGCTCTTCCCGACGTTGTAGTGAATACCCATGCTCTGTTCCTGGATAAATGCGTTATAAGTGACTGCATCCACTGTGAAGCAGGAGGCAAGAGCGATGGGGCCGAGCGGACAGTGGGGCGCAAGAGCGACATCGTAAGCCACCACCATCGCAGCAATTTTCCTGACCTCTGTAATTCCGCCCGCATGGGACAGATCCGGCTGGATAATGTCTACGCCGCCGACCTAAAGAAGATGTTTGAAATCGTATCTGCTGAACAGCCTCTCTCCGGTGGCGATGGGAATGTTACAGCAACGGGCAATCTCCCGGAATTCTTCCGTGTGTTCACACAGAACGGGCTCCTCAATAAACATGGGATCAAATTCTTCCAGCTTCTTTGCCAGGATTTTTGCCATGGGCTTATGTACCCTTCCGTGAAAATCGATGATGATGCCGAAATATTTTTCCGCGCTTTCACGGATGGATGCCACCCGCTCTAGTACGGCATCGATCTTGCCATAAGAGTCGATGACCTGAAGTTCCTCGGTGGCGTTCATCTTAACCGTATGAAAGCCTTCTTTCTGCCGCTTTCTGGCGGCAGAAGCCACATCGGCGGGGCGGTCGCCGCCGATCCAGGAATAAACCTTTATTTTCTGTCGACACCTTCCGCCCGGCAGATTGTAAACGGGTGTACGGTATACCTTTCCCTTAATATCCCAAAGCGCCTGGTCGATGCCGGCAATGGCGCTCATCAGAACCGGGCCGCCTCTGCAGAATGTGCCCAGGTACAGGGTGTTCCAGAAGTCCTCGATCTGCCCGGGGTTGCGTCTGGTCAGATAGTCCGCCATTTCATTCACACAGGCCAGGACAGTCCGGGTTTTTCCTTCAATGACGGCTTCTCCCCATCCGGAGATGCCTTCATCCGTTTCGATTTCAACCATGCCCCAGCGCGGCCTAGCCAGATAAGTATTTACTTTTGTGATTTTTATGATATTCTCCATTGAGTCATCGGGCATACTGCCTGTACTGGAACTCAGCTGAGGCGGTCAGGATCCAGATGAATGTCCAGAAACAGATGCTCTATTCGCTGTTTTGCCGTTTTTAACAGGAGGCGGATCAGTTCCTCTTTCTCTTCTGTATAACGGAAAACAGGCACGGCGACGCTGACTGCGGCGACGATTCTTCCGTCCTTCCGCAAAGGAACGGCAATACAGCGGATGTACGGAGTGGATTCCTCCGACTCATAAGAAAATCCGCTCTCCTGTGCCTGTCTGAGCTGTTCGTCCAGCATCTGAAAATCGGTAATCGTATTGGGTGTCAGAGGCTTCATTCCCTGAGGATACAGCCGCTTCAGATCGGAAAGAGAACAGTCTGCCAGAAGTGCCTTTCCGATGCCGGTGCTGTAGGCCGGCAGGCTGTGCCCGATGGCGGCTACCATCCGGATGGGTTCCGGGGAATCCGCCTTTGCCAGATAAAAGGCATTTCCGCCTTTCAGTGTGGCGAAATAGGAGGTTTCCGAGCATGCGGCGGTGATAGTCCGAAGCTCCTTTGTGATCTCATCCAGGGCATCAATGTTCTCCAGATAGGCATTTCCCAGCCGGAGGGCAGATGGGCCTGTGGTATACCGGCCGCTGTCCGGATGCAGGGTCAGATATCCCCGTTCGCAGAGCGTATGCAGGATGGGAAACATGCTGCTTTTGGGCACGTCAAGACGCTGGCAGAGTTCGGTTAACGTATAGCCGTCCCGTCCGCCCCCGGCAACCAGTTCAAGGGCGTCGAGAACCCGTGTGGTGGAACGGTGTTCCGTGGAATTTGACATGGCAGAGTCCTCCGCAAAAACTGTTCGTATATAAAAACCTGGATCCAGCATAGCATTGTGCGGAGTGTCTGTCAATTCCAGTGCTGTGCCCTTTCGGCGCCGATGCGGCGCTCGCCTGAAGCTCTGTCCGGCCCTGTGGCTTTCTTTTCCAAAACCGTTCCGCTCCACGTGGCTTTCCCTGCTGCCTTGTCATTCGCTACCGCTGGACCCGTCCGGAGCCGTCTCCACCGGCAAGCTTTTCCACCTCGGAAACAGAAACCATGTTGTAGTCTCCCTCAATGGACTGCTTCAGAGCGGAAGCGGCTGCGGCGAATTCAATGGCGTCCTGTTCTTTTTTCCCTGACAAAAGGGCATAGATCAGGGCACTGCCAAAGCTGTCCCCACCTCCAACACGGTCCACCAGATGCAGATGATATCTCCTGGAGAAGAAGGCTTCTCCAGATGCCGCGGTATAAAGCATGCCGCTCCAGCCGTTGTCGGAGGCGGAAATGCTTTCTCTCAGTGTGACTGCCACCTGTTCAAACCTGAAGCGGTCTGCGAGCTGTCCGGCTACAGAACGGTATCCTTCACGGTCAAGCTTTCCTGCACAGATATCAGTATTTTCTGCTTCAATGTCGAATACGTCCCTGGCATCCTCTTCATTTGCGATACATATATCCACGTACTGGCAAAGCTCCGTCATGGCCTCCTGCGCTTCCTTTCTCGTCCACAGCTTGCTGCGGTAGTTCAGGTCGCAGCTGATTTTAAGGCCGTGCCTTTTAGCCGCCTGACAGGCCTGGACGCAGAGAGCCTTTACATTTTCTCCCAATGCGGGAGTGATTCCGGTGAAATGGAACCAGTCAGCTCCGTCAAAGATTTCATCCCAGTTGAAATCATCCTCAGACGCTTCTGAAATGGATGAATGCGTCCGGTCATAAATGCAGATGCTGCCGCGTACGGATGCTCCTTTTTCCATATAGAAGATCCCGATCCGGTGGCCGCCCCTTTTTATATACCGGGTATCCACACCATAACGGCGCAGGCTGTTTACCGCCATCTGCCCGATGGCATGTCCGGGAAGCTTCGTTACAAAACGGGAATCCAGCCCGTAGTTTGCCAGAGAAACTGAGACGTTTGCCTCTGCTCCTCCGAAGGTGGCCTCAAAAGAATCCGCCTGTATGAAACGCAGATAGTTGTACGGCTGCAGACGCAGCATCAGTTCTCCAAAAGTGATTACTCTCGCCATCTTTTTCCTTTCTGCCATGAGACCGGCAATAAATTCTGATCTGACAACATGTTCCAAATAAAGAATTAAATTCGCATATAAGAATAATTAGAGAATAGCATGAAGAATTTGAACTGTCAATACGCATTTTGAAGTTTGATAAATGATTGAAAAATGTTGCTGTTGCACAGATTGTATGTTAAGATCAAATTGTAAAATAAAGAACATAATTCGTACATAAGAACAAATAAAAAGAAAGGGATGATACAATGGAAGAGAGAAGCTGTAAATTTGTGAAGTGGGTCAGAGAATACCGGATCGTGGCAATCGTTCGCGGACTGGAGAGTGCTTTGTGCGACAGGCTGGCAGGGGCGCTGTTCGATGGGGGGATCCGCATGATGGAGGTCACCTTTGACCAGACGGGGAAGCTCAGTCAGGAAGAAACGGCGGATGCGATCAGAGGATTAGGCGGCGCATGGCAGGGAAAAATGCTGATCGGGGCCGGAACGGTGCTTACCCTTCAGCAGCTTGAGCTGGCAAAAAGGGCGGGAGCGTCCTATATCGTTACGCCGAACACCAACCCCGCGCTCATCCGAAAGGCGAAGGAGCAGGGAATGGGCGTGCTGGCAGGGGCGATGACGCCCTCCGAGATCTGTGAGGCCTATGAAGCGGGAGCGGATTTTGTGAAGATATTCCCGGCTTCGGTCCTGGGACCGGCATATATCAAGGCGGTTCAGGCACCGCTGGGACATATTCCCATGCTGGCGGTCGGGGGGATCAATGAAAAGAATATCGCGGATTACCTGAAGGCCGGAGCTGCAGGTGCGGGCGTTGGAGGCGGCCTTGTCAGCCGGAAGAATGTGGAGAACGGGAATCTGGAGGCAGTCAGGGAACTGGCCCGGGAATATGTGAAAAATATACGGGATAGCGTCAGAAACTAAACACGACAAAGGAGGGATGCCGGTCAGAGGGCTGTTCCGTCCGGAAACAGGGGGATGCAGTTTTGAAACAGTTCTGCCAGCTCTGCCCTGCCGGAACAGCCTGTCGCGGTAAACAGCTTATTCAGCCTGTATTTAAAGGCAGTATCGGAAAGGAAGAGCTTTTCAGCAAGAGCTCCATAGGGAAGGTCGCGGATCAGCCCGGAGATGATCTTTAGGTCAATGTCATCCATGCTGGCGATCGTGTTTTCCAAAGCATATATTTTCTTTAAATGACGTTCAAAGGTCGGTTCAAACGCCGATGAGACGTCTTCGTCAAAAATCGCTTTCGGAGGAAGCGGTTTTTTTATGGGTTTCGTGCTCTGCCTCAGAAGGATTTCTGATTTTAAAGTGGCGGTACAGGAAAGCAGATCAGGATTTTTGATCAGAGAACGGTAGAGCTGGATCACCTGTGCTCCGACGGAGGCAAGATTCAGCGCAACGGTGGAAAGCGGAGGATCCGTATATTGGCTGAGCCTGGTATTTCCAAAGCCGGTGACCATCAGCTCATCCGGAATGCGGACGCCCCTTTCTGCGGCTTCGTGGCAGAGGCGGACGGCATAATAATCATTGGCACAGGCCACGGCGTCATATTCCCGGTAATGCTGCCAGAAATGTTCCATACATGCCGGAAGCCCGGCATCGGAATAATAGACGTCCTGTTTCGGATCTGCGGCCTGATAAGCCCTGACGATGGAGGCCCAGCCCTCAAAACGGAGCATGTCTGTCTGGATGGAAGAATTCACCCCCAGCAGGGCGATCCTTCCGGCCCCGCAGGAAATGAGGGTTTTCACCATTTCGCTCATGGCCTGGCGGCGGTTAATGGTAATGTAGCTGACCTGCAGGCTGCTCTGGAAAATCTCAAATCCGGCGACAATGGGACGCAGCTCCAGACGGGAGCACAGCTTCAGATACTCCGTGACGAAAGGAAGAGAAGAACCGAGCAGGACTAGGATCGTTCCGGGGGCAAGACTTTCCAGCTCCTTCTCCGTGCAGAGAACGACCTTCAAAAGCCTTTTTGAAGCTTCCTTATACAAACCGTCCATGACCTGCGTATACCATGTAGTGTTGGAATATTGCTTTTCGGCGATCAGATATAATTTTTGCTTTTCGGTGTTCATTCTTTCCCTCAAAACCAGAAAAAGTATACAAGCATAATTAATTATTATATAAAATCGTAGTCAAAATCACAAGACCTAAAATCATTTTTTTAATCCCGTGTTTTTTGAAAATTGTTCCTTCTGCCTTTTGCTCATATACTGAAAGGGAACAAAGGCCTGGCCTGAAAAAAGGAGGGAATGGATTTGGAGGGAATACAGGTGGCAGACATCAGGGAGGAGGGATTTCATCCGGCGGTCTGCTTTGAAAAATGGAAGGTCGCTGTCTTCAACAGCGCAAGCGTCTGGGAGGAAGAAAATCTTTCCTATCTGCAGAAGCATAATCTCAGTGATGAAGTCTTTGTTCTGCTGGAAGGGGAATGTACGCTGATTTTATCCGGGGAGGAGGTCCCGAGGAAGCTTTATGCGGTAAGGCTGGAAAAAGGTAAGGTTTATAACGTGCCGAAGGGAATGTGGCATTCCCATGTGCTTGGGAAGAAGACCAAGGTGATCGTTGTGGAAAACAGTGATACCGTTCCTGAAAATTCGCCTAAGGTTCCGCTGCCCTGTCCGGTCCGCCTGGCTGAGATGGAGTACAGGGAGAAATAGGAAAAGACAAGAGAAAGCGGAAAGGGAGTGAAGAAGTGAACCGATTATTTCGGAAAATGACGGACGATATCTATCTGCTGGAAACACCGGCGGGCGGCGTGTGGTCGGGGATTGTCTTTGTGGACGGGAAGGAGAAGGTCCTGATCGACAGCGGAGAAAACGCGGCCCATATTGACGAGTTGCTGATCCCGGCTCTGAGGGAGCTGGGATACGGTCTGAAGGAAGTGGACTGGCTGTGCAATACGCACTGCCACGGAGATCATGTGGGAGGGCACAGGCGTATCGTGGAGCTTGCCGGAACAAAGGTGGCGGCATATCGGAAATCCGTGCCTAAGCTCAGGGATCCGTTAAAATATTCCAGGCTGATCAGGGCGGCCTATCCGGCTGATTCGCCTCCTGCGCCGGCTGTCCTGGACGGGGTGAAGGAGAATACGATCCTGGAGGATGGAAGCGTGGTCGCCGGAAGGCTGCAGGTAGTGGCGGCACCTGGACATGACGATGACTGCATCTGTTTTCTGGATCTTGCGTCCAAGACCCTGATCAGCGGAGATTCCCTGCAGGGAAACGGGACGCGCACGCAGGGAACGGCGCTGTATATGGACTTGGGAGCCTACCGGAGCACGCTGAACAGACTGATGGGGATGGAGATCAAAAACATCATCAGCGCGCATCCATATCTGTTTTCCGGGGAGTCGGCAAAAGGGGAAAAGGAATGCGGCATCTACCTGGAAAAATGCATGGAAATCACCAGGCTGTATGAGGAATATATCCGGCTGAGCCTGCAGGCAGGGGAACGGGATACGGTAGAAATCGCAAAAGGCTTGATCGATCATATGGGAAATGAAAGACCAGCCTGGCTGTTTCAACCGCTGTATACGGTGGATGCTCACAGAAGGGAGCTGCAGAAGGGACTTGCAGGAGGAAACACAAAAGGAGGGAATGTAAAGTGAACAGAAATATTCTGGTTACCGGAGCTTCACGGGGGATCGGAGCGGCCATCGCGCTGGCCTTTGCCGCCGAGGGCGACAATGTCGGGATCAATTACCGCTTTGATGAAAGCGGAGCAAAAGAAACCTGTCGGAAAGCAGCTGATCTTGGAGTAAAGGCCCGGGTTTATCAGGCGGATGTGGGGAATTCTTCCGATGTGGGAAAAATGTTTGAAGCCTATCTGGAGGATTTTGGTTCTATCGACGTCCTGGTAAATAATGCGGGGGGAGGACTGAAGATCCCGGAGGGGCGGTTTGAAGATATGCCACTGTCCTATTGGGATGAAATGGTGGCTCTGAATCTGAACGCCGCCGCCTACTGTTCCAGCCATGCGGTCAGGGATATGGTGAAGAACAAAAAAGGGGGAGCCATCATCAATATCAGTTCTGTCCACAGCGTGATCACATATGTGAAGAGGAAAACGTTCCCCTACTGCGCGGCGAAGGCCGGGCTGAACATGCTCACAAAGACGATGGGCGTAGATGTGATCCGGCACAATATCCGGGTCAATGCCGTCGCGCCGGGCTTTATTTCCACTACGGCAACAACACGGTACAACGAAGAAGAGCTGGATGCTTTCCTGAGAAAGATCCCGGCGGGACGGCTGGGAAAGACGGGGGATATCACACCGCTGGTCCTGTTCCTTGCGGATCCGGAAAAATCGGGATTCATCGTGGGCCAGACTTTTGTGGTGGACGGCGGACAGTCCATAGACGGAACGATCGATTATATGCTGCAGGAAGAAAGCAACGGATAAAAGCGGGAGGTAAAAATGGAAGGGAAAAGAAAACTCAGAAGTCAGTGGGAATTTGGAGAAGCCAGTGAGTGCCGAAGGGGCCTGATGCTGGGAATGGGATATTCGGAGGAAGAGCTGAAGCGGCCTCTGATCGGGATCGTAAATTCCTGGAATGAATACAATCCCGGACATGTGCATCTAAAGCAGGTGGCGGAACGCGTGAAGGCAGGCGTGCGCGAGGCGGGAGGCCTGCCGGTTGAAGTGATGACCACAGGGATCTGCGACGGAATGGTATTGAAGGATCCCAGATATATTGAAGTCCCCAGCAGGAATTCGATCGCCGATCAGGTGGAAATGACGGTGGAAGGGAATTTTTTTGACGGCATGGTGATGCTGTCTACCTGCGACTCCATTGTACCAGGACATCTGATGGGAGCGGCGAGGATCAATATCCCCACCATTCTGGTGACGGGGGGCTATATGCCTCTGGGCCAGTGCAGGGGAAAGGAAGTAGTTCATATTCATGCGCAGGACAAGGTGGGGACGGCAAAAGCCGGCAAAATGGACATGGACGAATACAATGAGCTGATCGCAAAGTCATGGGGAATCTGCGGCGCCTGCACATCCATGACAACGGCGAACTCCATGTGTATGATAGCGGAAGCCCTTGGGATGACCATGCCTGGAAATTCCAGCGTTTCGGCAGTCAGCTCTCAGCTTTATCTGATGGCTTATCAGGCCGGAAAGCAGATCGTGAAGCTGGTGGAACAGGATATCCGGGCGCGGGATATCATTACGGTGGAATCTTTGAAGAACGCCATCAAGCTGGACATGGCGGTGGCGGCGAGTTCCAACCTCATTTTACATATTCCTGCGATCGCCAATGAGGCAGGATATGACCTGCCCTGGTGGAAATATTTTGACGAGGCCTCCGCCGAAGTGCCTCTTCTGTCCCATCTGGCGCCCAGCGGCCCTTATTCCCTCAAGGATTTCGACCTGGCGGGAGGGATGCCTGCCATGCTGAAGGAACTGATGCCGATGCTGAACGGAGACTGCCTGACCGTTACGGGAAATACGCTTGCGGAAAACGTGGCAGACGCGAGAAATTATAACACGCAGGTGATCCATACCCTGAGGGATCCGGTGATGAAGGAGCCCGGGATCGGCGTTTTATATGGAAATCTGGCGCCGGAGGGGTCCATTATCAAAATCGCGGCCGTGCCGGAGCAGTTAATGCGCTTCCGGGGAAAGGCGAGGGTATTCGATGGACTGCATGAAGGCTTGGAGGCGCTCCGTGCGGGGGAAATACATGAAGGGGACGCGATCGTGATCCGCTTCCTGGGACTGCGCGGAAGATTCGGGACAACAGCTTTTACCTTCCAGGAGGAGTTGAAAGGGATACCGGAGCTGTATAATAGCTGCGCGATCATCACGGACGGACGTTTTTCGGAGGAACGAGCGGGCTGAGCGTGGGATACGTATCTCCGGAAGCTGCTCTGGCAGGTCCCCTTGGGCTGGTGAAGGAAGGGGATGTGATCGAGATCGATGTGAAAGAGCGCAGGATTCACATGGAGGTCACGGAAGAGGAAATGGAAAAGAGGGCAAAGGAATTTTCCTGGAAATTCCCGGAGGGAGAATATCCTAGATTCCTGAATCTGTTTGTGAAGAATGTTGGTTCCATGGCGAAGGGCGGTATATGGGAATGAATGTGCTGATCATCGGGACCGGTCTGACCGGCATGATGGCCGCCGCGCAGATGAAGGGCCTGCTCGCTTCAAGGAACAGAAATGCCGGGAGGATGGAGGATGAAATACAGATAGAACTGGTCGGCGACGGCGCGGGCGCTTCCCCCTTCGTGCACGGCTTTAATATCCCGCTGGATGAAAGGGACAGCGTGGAAACCTTCCTGGAGGACACCATGCGGGGCGGATACGGCCTGTCGGAGCCGGAGCTTGCCCAAAAGCTGTGCCGGGGAAGCCTGGAGCTCCTTCCGGATCTGGAAAAGCTGGGAATTTCGCTGGAGAAAAAGGATGGAAAATATGTCCTGCTGCAACCGCTGGGTTCCTCTTGGCCCAGGGTGGCCGGAAGCGGCAACCATACCGGCGCAGAGATCTTAAACCGCCTTACGGGGCTTTTGAAAAGCAGGGAGGATGTGCGCTTTACGACGCAGGCGCGGGTGCTGAGGCTGGATGTGAGGGACGGCTGCCTGAAAGGGGCTGTCCTCTGGGACAGACGAAACAGGCGGCTGGAATACCGGAGCGCCTCCTGCGCCCTGATCGCCTGCGGCGGCTTCTGTGGCATTTATCCCTTTTCCACCAACCCTGCGGACAGCGGCGGGGATGGGATTGGTATGGCGTATGATGCGGGCGTTCCGCTGATCGATATGGAATTCGTCCAGTTTGAACCGAGCGTGGCCCTGTATCCGGAGACGCTGCGGGGAAAAAGCGTTATTACAACCATGTTTTATGAGGGTGCTCTCCTGCAAAACGGCAAAGGCGAGCGTTTTATGCAGCGGCTCCATCCGGGAGAGCATCCGGAATGCGTGAGCAAGGACGTGCTTTCCAGGACTATCTATGAAGAGATCCGAAAGGGAAATACGACCCCTCACGGAGGCGTATGGTTTGACGCGACAGGCGTGGGAAAAGAGAAGCTGGGAAAAAGCTATGGCTCTTATGTGGAACGATACCGGAGGGCGGGAATGGACATTTCCCAAGAGCCCTTTGAAATCGCTCCGGGACCTCACACTTCCTTGGGAGGAATCGCGGTCGAAACGGATATGAGCACGGCTGTGCCGGGGATCTATGCGGCCGGAGAAGCGGCCGGAGGGATCCACGGAGCGAACCGGATCGGCGGAAATGCGGGGCTGGAAACGCTGGTATTTGGAAAGCTGGCGGGAGAGGGCATGCTGCGTTTCCTGAACGGGAAAAGCGTATCGGCCATGGCAGATACGAAAAGCGGAGAAAAGGCGTTTATGGAAATGCTGGAGGAACCCTGCGGAGGAAAAAGAAAAACGGCGGGGGAAGATACGCTTTCCGGAATCAGGAAGGAAATGCAGGAAATCCTGCAAAAAGATCTTTACCTGGAACGGGACGCGGAGGGACTGGAAGCGGCATGCCGCCGCCTGGAGATGCTTTCGGAAGCGTTGAAGGAAACGGCAGAGCCGCAGTCCTATGAACGGCTGCGCTTGGAAAATGACCTGACGTGTGCTCTTGCGCTGGCGGCGTCAGCCAGGGCGAGAACGGGGAGCGTGGGCTGCCATGTGAGGTCGGACGACAGCGGGGAGGACTGGCATTACCATGTGTTCCTGCAGAAAAAGGACGGGAGTATGACGGTGAGAAAGGAAAAAATATGAAGCGGATTGTGATAAAGAAAAACCGATATGTGGACTCGGTCACGCTGATGTCCGTCGGGGACAAGATCATGAAAATGGACGGGATCGAAAACGCGGAGGCGCAGATGGGGACCTGGGCGAACCAGGAGCTTTTGACGGAGCTGGGGTATGAGATCCCTGCAGATACCGGGGCGGACGACTTGGTGCTGGCGGCGTCGGGAGATGCAGAAGAGCATCTGGATGCAGCGTTCCGACGTATGGAGGAAATCCTGGACCACAAGGATGAGGAGGAAGAGCAGTACCGGGATCTTTCGGAGATCGACCTGGAAAAGACGCCTTACGATCTGGTCCAGATTTCCCTGCCGGGGCGCTACGCCTTTGCGGAAGCAAAAAAAGCACTGGAGAAGGGACTCCATGTTTTCATTTTCAGCGACAACGTGAGCCTGGAGGAAGAAAAAAAGCTCAAGGAAATAGGGGAGCGGAAGCATCTTATGGTGATGGGGCCGGACTGCGGCGTGGCGATGGTCGGCGGCGTTTGCCTGGGTGCAGGCTCCATTTTTCGGGAAGGCCCTGTGGGCATCGTCGCGGCATCCGGAAGCGGCGCGCAGGAAGTGGCGTGCCTACTGGAAGAATGCGGCCTGGGAATTTCTGAACTGATCGGCACGGGGGGAAGGGATCTCTACCCCCAGATCGGCGGTATGCAGATGCTCCAAGGAATGCGGCGGCTGGATGAAGATGAGAAAACCCAGGTGATCGTCTTGGTTTCCAAGCTGGCGGACACCAGGGTGATGGAGAAGGTACTGCAGGAAGCGGATCGTCTGAAGAAGCCCGTGGCTGCGGTATTCTTAGGCGGCGATAAAGAATTATTTGAAGGACATAAAGCGGCTGCTGCCTTTTCTCTGGAAGAAGCGGCGGTTCGTGCGGCGGAGCTCGCAAAGCCGGGACAGACGTTTTCCTTCCGGTATCCGGAGGAAGAGATCGAAAGGATCGTCCGCCGGGAAATGGAGCAATACGACGCGGAACAGAAATATTTCCGCGGATTATACTGTGGAGGAACTTTTACGGAGGAAGGGCTTCTTTATTACAGCCGCATTCCGGGAATCACCCTGTATTCCAATCTGGAAACCCGTTATGCGAAAAAACTTCCTGACAGCCACAGGAGCATAGGAAATAGCATCCTGGATATGGGGGCGGAGGATTTTACCAGCGAGGCGCCCCATCCGGTATTCGATCCCAAACTCCGCATCCGGAGGCTTCTTCAGGAAGTAGAAGATCAGGAGACGGCTGTCATCCTGCTGGATTTCATCACCGGACCGGGAGTGGCGCCGGATCCGGTCACGCCTGTGGCGGAGGTGATCAAAAATACGGACAGGAAACGGCATATCACATACATTGCGAATATCTGCGGCTCCTCGCAGGATCCACAGAACGTGAAAGAGGCGAAGAGGCTGCTGGAGGAAGCGGGGGTTATCGTGACGCCGTGCAGCTATGAAAGCGCGCGCCTGGCGGGAGCCTTAATGAAAGCGCTGGAAGGGAGGATGGTGCAGTGATGTGGAAGGTGATCAATATTGGGCTTCCGTTTTTTTACGAAGCTTTAAAACAGCAGGGGTGTGAAGCCGTTCAGATCGACTGGCAGGCGCCGATATCAAGAAGCGCTGCCGCGGAGAGGCTGATGTGTGCGGTAAACCGACCGGAGCTGAAGGAAAAGGCTGACCGGGCGAATGAAGAGGCGGTCAGATGTATCATTGATTCGGATCCCGCCTGGGTGGATATCCTGCCGGCAGGAGAGGTGATCGAAGGGATGGAGGATCACACCATTATCCATTCAGGGCCTCCCATCGATTATGATAATATGGTGATGCTTCACAGGCGCGGGCTGGTGAGTGCATGCCTGTTTGAAGGATGGGCAAAAAACGAGGAGGAAGCGGTCAGCCTGATCCGGGGAGGGCATCTGAAGATCATGTCGGCTCTGGACACCAACACGGTCGGAGCCGGCACCGGCATCATCACCAAATCGGTGGCGATGATCGTGATCGAAGACAGGAAAACCGGAAAACGGGCGGCAACATTCCCGGCGGAAGGACCTTTTCAGGGCGGCTTCTGTGGGTGGGGCCTGTATTCGGTGCCCATTGCGGAAAACCTGCGCCACATGAGGGAGGATCTGTTCCCTGTATTGCGGCAGATGCTCCGC
This sequence comes from Candidatus Eisenbergiella stercoravium, assembly GCA_019113175.1. Classification (GTDB taxonomy): domain Bacteria; phylum Bacillota; class Clostridia; order Lachnospirales; family Lachnospiraceae; genus Eisenbergiella; species Eisenbergiella stercoravium. Next base: position 13,280 of record DXHY01000089.1, read on the forward strand.
GAGTTCGGCCCCATTCCCATCAAACCGATCCTGGCGGAGAGCATGCAGATGGGGGATGAAAATCACACCAGACAGACGGCGGCCGATCTCCTTTTTGAGCATCAGGTGCTTCCCAGGCTGTTTAAAATGGACGTGCCAAAAGAGAAAATGATTCCTGTCATGGAGTATATCGTGGATACGCCCAGATTCTTCCACTGCTATGGGCAGGGGGCTTCCAGGAGCGCCATGCTGTCTGCAGTCGGGACGCCGTATTCCACCATGGTGACCGCGGTGTGCGGGAATGGAGTTCAGTTCGGAATCAAGGTAGCGGGCCTGGGAAATGAGTGGTTCTGTGCCCCTGCTCCCATGATGAAGGGACGCTACACCTCCAGCAAATATACGATCAAGGATCAGCTGCCCTGGCTCGGCGACAGCTGTGTAGTGGAATGCGCGGGAATGGGCGGAATGGCTGCGGCAGCCAGCCCGATCGTGTGTTCCCTGCGGGGCATGAAACTGAGGGATGCCATAAACCTGACGAAAGAGATGGGAAAGATCTGTATCGCAAAGAACCCTAACTTCCCGATCCCCAACCTGGATTTTGACTTTCTTCCGGTCGGGATCGATATCAGGAAGGTGGTGGAAACCGGGATCACGCCGGAAATCCACGGGGGCATGTTCAACCGGGAGGGCGGCCTGATCGGAGCGGGAAGCGCCAGAGTCCCGATGGAATGCTTTGAAAAGGCGCTGCAGGCCTACGAAAAGAAATATGGAGGAAATGTGTGAAAGACAGGATCATGGTTCTGAATCTGGGTTCCACCAGCTTTAAGTTCAAGCTGTTTCAGGAAGAAAGCCTGATCGCGGAGGGTGGATTCGAAAATCTGGGAAAGGGAGCCGGAACATGCAGCATCCGGACAAAAGAAGTGCGATGGACGGAGAAAAGGGAAGTTTTCGACCATATGGAAGCCTTTTTCCTCTCCTTGACCTGGCTGAAGGACCAGGGGGTACTGCTGTCCATGGAGGAGCTGGAGGCGGTCGGATACAAAGCAGTGCATGCCGGCGCCCTTTCCGGCGCCAGGGTGGTGGACGACGGCCTTCTTCAGGTCATGAAGCGGTATGCGGGCTTTGCGCCCGCGCACAACCCGGTATATATCCGTTTGATGGAACGGGTGCGGGAAGAATGGCCGGAGCTGATCCAGATCGGCTGCTTTGAAACTTCCTTTCACGCGGATATCCCGGAAAAGCGGACAGTTTACGGCGTGCCGGACTGGTGGAGAAGGGAGCTTGGGATCCGTAAGTATGGCTTTCACGGTTCTTCCCACAGCTATATCGCGTGGAAAATGAAGCAGACCGACGAAAAGGCCGTGCGGCTTCTTTCCTTCCATCTGGGAGGTTCCTCTTCCGTATGCGCCATCCTTGATGGAAAGAGTATCGCCTGCAGCATGGGGGCGACTCCGCAGTCCGGGGTTTTCCAGAACAATCGGGTGGGAGAGTTTGATATTTTCTGCCTTCCGGAATTGATGAAGCATTATCAGGGAGACTGGGAAGAGATCCTTACGGTCCTGTCCTCTGAGGGCGGCCTGTACGGAGTCAGCGGTATCAGCAACGACATGCGCCTGCTCCAGGAGGCGGCGGACGGAGGAAACGCTTCCGCCGCCCTTGCGATCGACGCCTATGTGGATCAGCTCGCGGGCTATGCGGGAATGTTTTCCGTATATCTGAAAGGGGTGGACGCTCTTGTTTTTACCGGAGGAATCGGGCTGGGAAGCAGCAGGATCCGCCGGAAGGTGTGCGAAGAGCTTTCTTTTCTGGGAGTACATCTGGACGAGGACGCGAATGAGAAGGGAGAGGAGGGAAAAATCAGCAGTAAGGACAGTCCCGTTGCGGTATATGTGTGGAAAACGGACGAGGAACGGATGGTGATGCGGCAATGCCGGGAAGTGCTGAGGTCAGGTGTCTGAATATCGGCGGAGAGCTGGATACGAAAGAGCGGCTGGAGGGAGAACTGCATTCTTGCTTTGAAAACGCGATGAATTATCTGCTGCGCACGCCTAAGGGACCGCGTATGCTCACTTTCCTGAAGGAAGGGATGCCTTTGCTCCCGGACAGTGTTGTGGTATCCAGGGAATTTTTTTCCAGAATCAAAGTCCAGGAAAATTATGATATAATAAAAAAAGATTGTCATATCCGGGTAGGAAGGCTGGAAATGGTTCTTGACGGACAGGAAGCCCGCGATCTGCATATATGGAGAAAACAGAAAGCTGCGGGCTATGCCTGCGTGATGGAGCTTCCCAGAAAAAAACGGCAGCTGGAGGAATACCTGGAGCGGGAAGAAGGAGAAACAAGGAGCGACCTGTATCGCCTTCCAGCCCGCTACCGCCAGGCGATAACAGAGCTGGCAGAAGCTTTTTATTCCGGAAGAAAAGAAGAAGCGCTGTACTGGTTTGAAAGAGCGGCAGGGGCGGGAAGAGGTCTGACGCCAGCCTGTGATGATGCCGTGATCGGCATGATGGCGGTGATGGGCGTTTTCCTGGCCGGATTCAAAGAAGAGGGGGAAAACAGATACCGGGATATCGTCGGGGAGCTGGAAGCGCTCCTTGACCGGAAAGAGCTGACCACGCAGGTGAGCAGGAAATATCTGCAGTGCGCGTGTCAGGGAAGATTCGCGCAGCCATTGTGCGTTTTGGCAGAGTGGCTGATAGAGGACGGGGAGGAGATTCCGGAGAAGGCGCTGGGACAGATCCTGCAAACCGGCCATACATCGGGGAGGGATATGTTATACGGGGTGTTGACAGCCATGGAGCGGATTTCGGAATGAGTAGCGGAAGGATTGACGCAGCAGGAGAGGAGCGGATCAGATGTACCGTTTGATTATTATTGACGATGACGCAGGGACGTCGAATAACCTGGGAAACTATTTTCCATGGGAAGAGCATGGGTTTCAGGTGATGGAAAAATTTTACGACGGATATACGGCCTGCGAATATTTAAAAAAGCATACGGTGGATCTGATCATCAGTGATATCAAGATGCCTGTGATGGACGGGATTGAACTGGCAAAATGGCTGTACGACCAGGGCCGGAGAGAGAAGATTATTTTTATCAGCGGCTACAAGGACTTCGATTACGCGCAGAAGGCGATGGAATACGGGGTGAGCTATTATTGCCTGAAGCCGGTGACCTATCGTGAGATCAAGCAGAAGCTGGCAAATATCCGGCAGGCGCTGGAACGGGAGAAAAAAGCGGAGCTGGAGCGGGAACCGGAGGGGGAAGCCTCCATTAAGGAAAAGCAGATCCGGAAAATGAAGGATTATATCCGGGCGAACTACCGTGACGTTACGCTGGAAGGGCTGGCGGAGCACATGAAAAAGAATCCGGCCTATCTGTCCCGGTTTTTTAAGGAAAACACCCATTTGAACCTGTCTGTCTATATCACGCAGGTCCGAATGGGGAAGGCGCTTTCCTTCCTGCGGGACGAGGAATTCGGGACCATTTATGAAATCGCGGAAAAAGTAGGCTATACCAATGCGGTCAGTTTCTCCAAGGCATTTCAGAAGCAATATGGGGTTACACCGTCGGAATATCGCAGCAGGTTTACCACCATTCAGGAAGAGATATGAGACAAGGAAAATATTGGAGAATTTGCATAATCGGGATCCTGGCAGTCCTTCTTATTTTAGGAGGCTGTATCGCTGCGACGTTTTATTTTTCCGATAATATCAAAGCGCTGGAGGTAAAAAGGCTGAACGAAACGGCGGAAGAGATGGATGAGTTCCTGTTCGCGGATAATATCTATCTGACGCCTGATACGGCCTATTTCTACAAACTGGAGAGGCTTTTGCGGACAGGGGAGGGACAGGGGGAGGCGGGTACTTTCGCGGGAATGATCCAGAAGAACCTGAGCAACGGCGCGCTGTATGATTCCAACATATATTCCGTTTATACTGCCCTTGCGGATGAAACGGCCCCTTATGTTCTCGTGAACGGCCTCCTGCGCGAAAAGGAAGAGATGCGGGATATGGAATGGTGGAATATGGCCTGCGGGATGGAAGAAGATTGTTATCTGACCTGGAGAAAAATAAACAGTTCCTATCTGAACCGGATCGACCTGATCACCTTGTATCGGAGATATGATTCTGTCAGTTACGTGGATGGGGGAATCGTAAGGGGATATATGGTGATCAACTTCTATGCCAGCCATATCCTGAACGAGCTCAGCGCGCTCTGCAGTCTGGGCGAGGATGTCATCCTGTATCAGCCGGAGGAAGACAGGCTGTTCTATTCCGGTCAGACAGGGTTTACAGAAGAAGAGCTTAGGGAGATCTTGGGGAAGGATGGTGCGTCGGAAGAAAGAAGCGGCATGATCGATCTGGGAAAAGAAAAGGTCATTTTCAGCATCTGTGCATCCCGTCACGCGCCGTTGTATTTTATCATGCTGAAGGAGGACAGGGAAGTAAGCCGCTTTATGGCGGAGATCCGGTCTGTCTTCCTGGCCGTTGTGCTGCTTGGCAGCATTTTTGTGAGCGCATTTCTGTTGCTTTACTATCGGCAGCATAGGAAATATCTGTCCGGCCTGGCCCAGATTGTAAAGGCTACGGAAGAAGAAACGCCGCTGGAAGAAAAAATGATGGAAAAGCTTGCGGACAGCTTCCGCGGGCGTGGAGAGGATCTGGAGGTCATTGCCAGAAAGATTCTGGAGGATAATCTGGATATCAGTGAGCTTAAACGGATCTTGGGTTCAGAACGCCAGCTTCGCACAGAGGTGGAAATGCTGTACGGGCATGCGCAGATCAATTCCCATTTTCTGCTGAATACGTTGGATTCCATTTACTGGGAAAACGTGAAATCCCAGGGAGGGGACAGCGAGGGAACGCAGATGATCGAGCGGCTGTGTGGGATCCTCAAGTATGCTCTGGATTCTTCCACGCCCTATATCTCGTTGGAGGAGGAAGTGGAATGCGCGAAGGATTATCTGGAAATTCAGAAAATGCGGAAAGAAATGGAGATCCGGGTTGAATGGAGGATCCCGGAGACGTTGAAAAACGCGAAAGTGGGTAAGCTGATGCTCCAGCCAATCCTGGAAAACAGCATCCAACATGGAGGATTTGGGGCGGGCCAGGCGATTTGGCTGGAGGTGGAAGCAAAGGTGCTGGAGGACGCTCTGTATCTATCCGTCCGGGATAACGGAATCGGGATGGAAGAAGCGGAAATGCGGGAAATGAACCGTCTGTTCCGGCAGAACGTGCCGGTGAAATCGAAGCATATCGGCCTGATGAATGTGAACAGGAGGATCCAGCTCCAGTATGGAGAGGAATATGGGATCGTGCTCCAGCCTTCCGATGAAAACGGTGGGCTGACGGTGATGATCAGGCTGAAATACCTGACCGTCTGACAGAGAAGAGAACAGGCGGCAGGAAAAGCGGAAAACGCTTGGAAAGGGAGGAAATATGACAGCGATCGTCCATATGAAAAATGGAGAAAGAAGGACCGTGGAGGTGACGTTAACGGAAATGGGAGGAATATCTCTGGCGCGGCTTCCGGAAAGCGCAGAGGGCTTCCTGGCAGCAGAAATCCCCTGGCAGGAGGTGGAAACCGTTGATCTTTGCGTGGATTTTGCGACGGCAAAGGCCGGGGAAGAAGGATATCTGGTTCTGCCCCGTGGCAGGAGCGGCGTGGGGGACGACTGCCTGTGTTACTTCCGGCCGAGACAGGACTGCGAGGTGGTGACGGAGGGGCCGGAGATGACCATGTACGGCATGATCGCGGAGGGGCGTTCCTTCCTCGCCGTTGTAACGGGAATGACCTACGATTATGCCCTCGTGGCGAAGGTGGAAAACCAGGTGTACTCGGTCTTTCCTCGTTTTCTGATCCATGGCAGGAAGCCTTATGAAGCCATAGAGGTCTGTTTTCAGCGGCTACAGAAGGACGCCGATTATAACGATGTGGCTCACGCATACCGGGACTGGCGGGTGAAGAAGGGGGAAATCCGTCCGATCCGGGAGCGGGAAAAGGAACAGGAAGTCCTGAAGGAAGCGGTACGGTCTCCTTTCATACGGATCCGTATGGGCTGGAAGCCTGTTCCCACGCCTGTCCTGGAGCAGACGCCGGAAACGGAGCCGGAAATGAAAGTGGCGTGTACGTTTGATGATGTCATCGCATTGATAGAGGAATGCCATCGGCAGGGGATCGAGCATGCCGAATTCTGTCTGGTGGGCTGGAACCGGAAGGGGCACGACGGCAGATGGCCGCAGATTTTCCCTGTGGAGCCGGCTCTGGGCGGAGAAGAGAAACTGAAAGAACTGATCCGGCGGGCAAAGGAGCTGGGATATCTGATCGTCTGCCATACCAATTCCACGGATGCGTATTCCATCGCGGATAATTGGAATGAAGAGGATCTGGTCCACCTGGAGGACGGACGTGTTTCTCAGAATGCAACCTCCTGGAGCGGAGGCGCCATGTATGACATATGCCCGGCGGTGGCGCTGAAGCAGGCGGAGAAAGAGCTTCCGAGGGTGGCGGCTCTAGGATTCTGCGGGCTTCATTATGTCGATGTGATCAGCACGGTTCCGCCGCGCAGTTGTTATTCTCCTGAGCATCCCGTAACGGCAAGGCAGTGTGTGGAATACTGGAGAAGGATCATGAGGCTGTCCAGGAAGCTGTTCGGCGGCTTCAGTTCCGAGGGGGGATATGATTTCGCGGCTCCTGATATGGATTTCGGGCTTTATATTTCCTTTGGGGACAAAGGATGCCCGCTGTCGGACCGGTTTGTCCCTTTGTGGTATCTGGTCTATCATGGATATGTGATGGGAAATCCCTATACGACGACTGTCAATCCGGATGCGGACGACTGGCTGAAGGTGGTTGAGTATGGAGGGCGTCCGGCCATCTATTTCTACTCTCAGTTCGTAACGCCGACGAAGGACAGGGGCAACTGGATGGGGACGCTGGACTACGCCTGCCATACCCCCAAAGAACGAAAGGAAAGCGTGGAAAGAATCGCCGCCACCTGCAGAGCGTATGGGGAACTGTCCTGGCTTCAGGAAGAGTTTATGGAAAGACACCGGGAAATCGCACCCGGCGTATTTGAAATTTTATATTCTGACGGAAGCAGGATCGAGGTGGATTATAATAAGAAATCCTATCGGGTTCAAAAAGGGGGAAAGTAAAATCTGATATAGAAAAAGTAAAAATGGATGCAGAAAAAGCAAAACTGGGCATATTGTATATAAAAACACGAAATGGTATATTTTTTATATGCAAAAGGTGCATGAATTGAAGAAAGGGAGGTTGCGAATGAAGAAAAAATTACTTGCTTTGTTAATTATTGCATCCATGTCCATGGCAATGTTGATGGGATGTGGGAGCGGGGGAGACTCCGGAAGCTCCAGCGGCGCAGGAACTTCATCAGAACCGGAAGCATCCCAGCCGTCGGAGACTGCCGGGGGAACGGCGGAAGTGGAAACAGGACAGGAAGATCAAGAGGATGTGACGTTGACCATGTGGGTATGGGATGACGCTCAGGTTCCCGCAACGCAGGCTATGGTGGACGAATTCCATGAGATGTATCCGTACATAAATGTTGAGATCACATCCATAGCAGGCGTAGACGATTACAATACCAAGATGCAGACTGTGATCGGAACGCAGGACGCGCCCAGCGTATTCTGGATGAACTTCAATCTTGCTCAGGAATATATTTCGATGGGATTTGTGCAGGATCTGACAGACTATATCGACAACGATCCGGACTTTGATATCACCGGGCTGAACGCAGGAATTACGGATGCCTATACGGTAGATGGAAAGATTTATGGCATTGCGAAGGATACCGATGGATTTGCGGTATTCTATAACAAGGCGCTGTTTGACGCGGCAGGAGTTGCTTATCCGGAAAATGACTGGACAGTGGATGAATTTGTTCAGACTGCCGCTGATCTGACCGGGGATGGAGTGGTTGGATGGAGCAACAGCACCTCTGACAGAGTTTATTACAATTTCATGTACTCCTACGGCGGCAGCCCTTATACGGAAGACGGTTCTGCTGCAAACGTGAACAGCGAAGGTTCCGTGGAAGCCATGCAGGTCCTTCTGGATATGATGAACAATGGCTACGCCTATAACAGGGCCGAGATGGATGAGCTGAGCAGTAGCGTTGCCTTTGAATCCAATCTGGCGGCGATGACGATCGACGGCTCCTGGATGGTATCGGAATATTCCACGGCCCTTGGCGAGAATCTCGGAATTGTGGAAGTGCCTAGCGGCCCGAACGGGAAAGCGAGCACAGGACATGGGATCGCTTATGCGACGACCACAAGCAATCCGCATATGGAAGAAACTTGGCTGTTCCTGTCCTATCTTGGTTCCGACGCTGCGCAGGAGAAGCAGGTTGAGGTGGTTATCCCCGCGGCAAATGCCTGTGCCAGCACATGGGAAGCTGTTTATCCAGACCTGAATCTGACGGCTTTCGTAAACGCGTTGGAATATAACAAACCTTATCTGGGAAATAAAAATGCAACCGCCGCCCGGTCCGCATTCCAGGAATATATGGCGAACATGCAGTCCGGCATGTACGCAGATGCGCAAGAGGCGATGGATGCCGCAGAAGAAGCGATGAATGCGGCGATGGATCAGTAAGAAAGCCATGCGGCTGCTGGGCCTTACAGCAGCCGCATTTCAGTTCAGGCATCATAGGAAAAGGAAAGGGGATTTCATGACAAAAAACAAAATTTCGCCGGGAAAGAAAAAAGAAGCCATTACAGCATACATTTTTCTTCTCCCGCTGTTTATCGGGGTCATTCTTTTTTTTATCATTCCGATCGTTCAGTCCTTTTACTATTCCCTGACGGACTGGAGAGGGGTAGGGGATGCCGTATTCATCGGTTTGGAGAACTTTAAAAGACTATTTACGAGTGATAAGAAATTCGGTGCGGAGCTGCGCAATACGCTGGTATATGTGGTGGGCTCAATCCCGCTCACCATTTTTCTGGCGCTTTTGGTGGCAAATCTGTTGAATACTAAGATAAGAGGTGTTTCTTTTTACCGGGTGATTTATTTTCTGCCCAACGTGATGATGGGAGCCGTCGTGGCAATGGTGTGGAGATGGCTGTTAAATTCCCGGTTCGGCTTGGTGGACGCGATCCTGTATTTTCTGTTCGGCATCCGTCCTGCCTGGTTGTCGGATACTCATCTGACCATGATATCCATGTGCGTGATCTCTATCTGGTCCGGGATGGGGTACTGTATCGTCATCATCCTGTCCGGGCTTCAGAGCATCGGCGACACGTATTATGAAGCGGCGAAAATTGACGGAGCGAACGTGGTGCAGAGATTTCTGCATATTACCTTCCCTCTGATCACGCCGACCATTTTTTTCCTTCTGATCACCCGTGTGATCGGGGCGTTCAACCAGTTTGACCTGGTTTATATGCTGGCAGACAGTGAAGGACCGGTTCAGGAAAGCATCAGGACAATGGTATTTGGCATTTACAAATCCGGTTTTGTGGAGTATTCCATGGGATATGCGTCTGCCAAAGCGGTGATCCTGTTCTTCATCATCCTGATCGTGACGTTCTTCCAGTTCCTTGGTGAGAAAAAGTGGGTGAACTACTAGAAGGGAGACGCTATGAAGAAAGAGAGAGTATTTAAACTATTAACCCATTTGATCCTACTGATCGGTGTCATCGCTATGCTGCTTCCTCTGATCTGGATGCTCCTGACTTCCTTCAAGAATAACATTGAGGCAGAGGCGGTTCCCATGACCATTTTCCCCAAGGTCTGGGATCTTGGCGGATATCAGCGGGTATGGGAACGGAATATTATCAGGCCCTATCTGAATACGATCATCGTTTCCGCCGGAATCGTGATCTGCCAGTTGGTGACGGCTTCCATGGCTGCTTATGCCTTTGCCCGGCTGGAATTTCCCGGGAAAAATTTCCTGTTCGGTATTATTATCTGCATGATCATGATCCCGCAGCACATGACGCTGATTCCCAAATATAAAATCGTCAGCGCAATGGGGCTGGCGGACACGCTGGCAGGGGTCATTGTCCCGAACTTTATCAGTATCTCCGTGACCTTCTTTTTAAGGCAGGGGTTCCTTGGATTCCCGGAAGAGCTGGAGGATGCGGCCAAAATAGACGGCTGCTCACTGCTGCGCATTTTTACGCATCTGGTAGTGCCGCTCTCAAAGCCGGTGATCACCGCAATGGGGATCATGGTGCTGCTGTTTGCCTGGAATGACCTGCTCTGGCCCACAATTGCGCTGACAAGCGAAAAAAACAGAGTGCTTTCCATGTTTATCGCGCTTTGCAAGGGACAGTACGTAACGGATTACGGATATCTGATGGCGGCGAGCACCTGCGCAGTATTACCCATGATTATTGTTTATGCCATATTCCAGAGAGCCTTTGTATCTTCTATTACAATGACGGGGATTAAGGGATAAGAGGCCGGATGCCATTCACCTATCAATGCGGAGGAGACAGATGAAAGAATACATGACAGAAAATGCAAGAGAGCTTCCAGTGAAATACCGCCCGGATGTCCTTGTGGCCGGCGGGGGGATCGCCGGGATCGCGGCTGCCCTGGCGGCGGCCAGAAATGGAGCGGATGTGCTCCTGGTTGAAAAACAGTGCATGGTGGGAGGGCTTGCCACTTCGGGGCTGATCGCCGGATATCTTCCGCTTTGTGACGGAAATGGCAGGCAGGTTTCTTTCGGGATCGCGGAGGAACTGCTCCGCCTTTCCATCCGGATGGGAGCCCAGTCGGAGCTTCCTGTCGCCTGGCTTAGGGAGGGGACGCTGGAGGAACGGAAAAAGAAGCGGTATGAGGTGTCGTTTAATCCGCAATACCTGGCGCTACTGGCAGAAGAACAACTGGTAAAAGAGAAAGTCCATCTTTTATACGATGCCAGAATCTGCGCGGTGCAGTACGGTGAGGACAGGATTACCGGGGTGATAGCGGAGAACGAGAGCGGGAGGTTTGCCATAACGGCGAAGAGCTATGTGGACGCCACAGGCAATGCCCTGCTGTATGAGCTGGCAGGGCTTCCCACCCGGATGTTCTCCAGAGGAAATATCCTTGCGGGCTGGTATTATTACTCCGATGGGAAAAAGGTCCGGCTGAGGCCGCTGGGGTATGCGGAAGTCTTTGACGAAGACAAAAAGGATACGGTCAAACCTCTGATCAACAGGCGGTTCTATGGAGTTGACGGCCAGGAGGTCACAGATTTCCTTCTCCTGTCCCATGAGGAGATCCTGAAGGATATCCGGAAGCTGAAAGAGACATCGAAGGAGCTGGAACCCACAGCCATTGCCGGTATGCCGCAGCTCAGGATGATCCGGTGCATGGAAGGAGAGTATTGCCTGAAGGAGACGGAGAACGGAGTGAGTTTTCCGGACAGCATCGGGATGATCGCGGACTGGAGAAAGCGTGGGATGGTCTATGAGATCCCATACAGGACGCTTTATAACAGAAAGCTCCATAATGTGATCAGCGCCGGGAGATGCATCAGCGTGGATGATGGCATGTGGGATATTTCCCGCGTGATCCCTCCCTGTGCCGTCACAGGCGAGGCGGCGGGGACGGCGGCCGCTCTCACGACTGATTTTACTGAGCTGTCCTACGGGCGGCTGGCGGAGATGCTGAAGAAGCAGGGACAGAAGCTGAAACTATCTGAAGTGTATGTCGGCTGAGGAGATTGATGAAGGAGGAGCAGAGATGATTGGACTGGGGGAGGTTACCGTATGTGTTCAGGGGGGACGGCGGTTTTCCTTTCAGCCTGATTGGAAAGAAACGGCTTGGGAGAAGAAAGAAGATGTTCTGTGCGTTGCAGTGTCCAGGAAAAAACAAAACGGAGTAGAAGCGATTTTTTTGGATATTTCCCTGGATAAAGAGAAGATTGACGGAGAAGAAGGAGTTTCCATCAGGTTACAGGAGCCTGAATGTGACGGCTTTCTTGCGCAGTATCGGCATAAAGAATATTGGTGTTCACCGTCCTGGGCGGATAGCCTGGAACATGTCCCTGGAGAAACACAGGCACTTTTATGGAAGGAACATGGAACGTTCGGATTTTTTTTGCCGGTCTGCGGAGAACAATATAAAGCAGTGCTGAACGGAGATCAACTATGTGTGTCTAGTTGGTATGATGGATTGAAAAGTTGCAACAGCCTGGCTTGTATTATTGGAATGGGAGAAAATCCAGGAGAATTGATCAGCCGTTGTGTTCGAACCGGTTTAGAACTTCTGCCGGGTTCTTTCCCAGCCAGAGAACAGAGGCGTTATCCGGAGTTATTTAATTACCTTGGATGGTGTAGCTGGGATGCTTTTCAGATCGGCGTCAGTGAACATGGAATATTGGAAAAATGCAAAGAATTCAAAGAAAAGGATATACCGGTTCGTTGGGTGATTCTGGATGATATGTGGGGAGCGGTCAGAGGATTGATTGATGTCAATGCTCCGGATTATGAGACGGTTCTGGGAGCGCGTCATAGCATGCCTTTGTATTCTTTTGAAGCAGATCCTGTTCGTTTTCCCTACGGGCTGGAGCACTGCATTCGCCTTGTGAAAAAACGATATGGAATTGAGACAGGAATCTGGCATCCTGTGAGTGGATATTGGAGTGGGATCGACAGAGAGGGGCCATTGGCTGATGTGTATCAGGACTGTATGACGGAAGGAGAAAATGGTCAGCTTGTGCCAGACTATAAATGGGAAAAGGCATTTCGGTTCTTTGATAATTATCATCAGTTTCTCCAGGATTGCGGTGCTGCTTTTGTAAAAATTGATAATCAGAGCACGATTCGGAGATTTTATGCCGGAAAAGCTCCTGTGGGTGAAATCGCCAGACAGATTCATAAGGGGATAGAGGCCTCTGTCGGAATTCATTTTGATAACAGAATGATTAACTGTATGGGTATGGCTTCGGAGAACCTCTGGAGCCGGCCGGTATCCGCACTTTCAAGATGTAGCGATGATTTTTTGCCGGATGATCGTGAATGGTTTACAAAACATCTCCTGCAGTGTTCCTACAATAGTCTGATTCAGGGTGCTTTTTTGTGGTGTGACTGGGACATGTGGTGGACCTCGGATGGACAAGCTGTGAAGAACAGTTTGTTGAGAGCGATCAGTGGCGGTCCTGTATATATCAGCGACAGACTGTGGGAAAGCAAAAGAGAGATTTTAATGCCGTTGCTTTTACAGGATGGAAGAATCCTGAGATGCGATAGACCCGCAGTCCCGACTCGGGACTGCCTTATGGAGAATCCGGAGGAGAGCGGGAAACCATTTAAAATATTCAGCAGCTGTGGAGAAGGATTTGCGGTTGCCGCATTTAATATCGGGAACAGTAATAAACCGGTATGTGGATCAATCGGCCCTGTAGATCTGGAGGATGCACTGGAGGATTGCTATGCAGTGTATGAGCATTTTACGCAAACCCTGCGGATTGTCAAAAAAGCTGAAAGATTTTCGTTGTCTCTGAAAAATGCAGATGATTTTCGCTTTTTTTTGTTTTTGCCGGTTAAAGAAGGAAGAGCATGGATCGGTTTGAAGGAAAAGTACCTTTCACCATGTACGATTGAGGAATATGATGTGTCTCATGTTCTTCTGAAAGAGAGTGGAAGCTTTCTGTTTTACAGCCAAGAGGAAGTAAGAACAGTGTGGGTGAATGGAAAAAGAACATCTGCTATTCGGGAAGAAAACGGGTTATATGTCATCTATTGTGATGGAATGGGAAAACAGTGGATTACCATATCAAAATCAGAAAGGTAAATGAAAAATGGGAGATAAATTAACGGTTGCTGTAATCGGCTGTGGGGATTTCGCCAGGAATTTTGTCGGACTGTTCAAGGCGCATCCTTTTGTGAAGAAGGTTTATGTGTGTGACAGGATTAAAAGCCGGGCAGAGGAATACAGCAGGAAATTTCAGGTAGAAACAATTGACAGCTTTGAGGAAGCACTGAAAAGGAAGGATATTCAGGCGGTGGCGATCTTTGCGCAGCGCCATCTGCACGGTCCATTAGTCATCTCTGCACTGAAGGCGGGAAAACATGTCTATTCCGCCGTACCGATGGCAAGTGAGGTGGAAGAATGCGGGGAGATCGTGGATCTGGTAAAACATACGGGATTGACCTATATGATGGGGGAAACCTGTTATTATTATCCAAGCTCCATGTTTTGCAGGCAGCAGTATCAGATTGGTGCATTTGGAAAATTCGTATATGGGGAATCTCAGTATCATCATGATATCAGCCATTTCCCGGCAAATTTCCTGGCAGACAAAAGAAGCGCCGGGGTACCGCCTTTTTTCTACCCTACTCATTCGACGGCAATGATCCTTGCGGCCGCTGACAGCTACGTGAAAAAAGTTGTAGCGTTCGGGTATGAAGATCAGGAGCATGACGGCATCTTTGAAAAAGGAATTAATCAGTGGGATAATATCTTTTCAAACGGCTATTCCATGATGATGCTGGCAAACGGCGGGACAGCCCGGGTGAACGAATGTCGGAGGATTGGCTATAAGGCACCCAGTTCTTATGTTTCAGCCTTCTACGGGACGGAGGGATCCTACCAGTTCCATAACGCCCAGCATCTGATGACGAGGAAAACAGAAAAAGGCGTGCTGCTGAGGGATGTCAGTGCTGAAGTAAATCCCGAGGAGATGACAAGACATCAGAATGAGCCGGATTTTATGGAACGTGTAGCAAACCATGAATGGCAGGGAGATTATTTTTCACCTATTCAGGAAATGGAAAGAAAACGCCTTCCGGAGACCTATCTTGGCATGGAGAACGGACATATGGCTTCCCATCAGTTCCTGATTGATGATTTCTGCTCAGCAGCTTTCAATGGCAGACAGCCGGTAGTGAATGCCTGGAAAGCTGCGAGATATACGGTCCCCGGTCTTATTGCCCACCAATCAATGATGAAGGGGGGGATCACGCTGGAGGTTCCGGATTTTGGGGATTATGTGTGAGGCTGAGAAAGGCACCATATTTTAGTCTAAAAGGATGTCAGTCCTGAATGGGATAATCAGCGATGGAGCGATCGGCCCTCTCGTCCCTCCGTTTGGCCGTAGACTGGAAGCGGAAGCTATAATTCCATTACTGGGTGCCTGGCCATTGCTTCTGATGAAGAGGGAAAACATGCTTTTGCTGTCTGTGACAGAGTGCTTGTGGCCTATGATATTGAAAAACCGTCAAGACCAAGGGGAATTTTCGCTGTCTGGAAAGTCCGTGGGGGCAGGGATATTAAATATAGCAAGGGGTATGTTTTTGTCGCTGTAAGGGAACACGGCCTTTATATTGTAAATGCAAGATCCCCTGAAATGCCGGATGTGGTCAGCATCTATGACACTCTGGAGCCTGCAACGAGCATAGATGTCGCTGATCATTTCTGCTTTGTGGCCAACAGGCATCTGGAAGTTGAGATCATAGATATTACAGAGCCTGCCCACCTTCAGTTTGTTTCCTCCTTTTTATGCGGGGAAGGATGGATATGGCGCAGGTCATGGACTGGAAATTTTTGATGTAAGTGATCCTTCGTAGCCGGAGTATGTATCCTCCGTGAAATTTCCGCCGCTGTTTGGGTCCTTGGACCTGTGGAAAGTGACGGTCAGCGGGGAAAGGGCTTTTGTGGCTGACAGCAATAATGGTCTGTTTGTGGTAAATACAGAGGATGTATACCATCCTTTTATAGAGGTATATTACCGGGATATCCCGGCGGAGCATCAGGAGTTTCACAAACCGCAGGTGCAGGTGTGGCATGCCCCATAACCACCTGCCTCTGCCTGGACGGATATCTTTATCTGTCAGGCAGCGAAAGCGGGATCCACATCATACAATATGAAAAAAGTAGAAGGGAAGAGAGCCTTGCTGGAAATATCTGTTTCCGGCCGATTGCTACGGAAAATGTTTTCCGGCAGAACGAGCAGTTCTACAGCCTGGTGTTCAAAGGGGAACGGATATTTTCCGCTACTGGGAATGGCGGCCTGCATGCACTGAACAGGGATTTCAGGTTTCAGCATAAAACGGATGCCTGTATCCTGGATGTAAAGGCGTGCGGCGATTATCTGATCTGTGCAAACGGGCATCAGGGCGTTTGCGTTTACAGGTATACGCAAAAGGAATTTGAACTATGCGATAATCATATCACGGAAAAGGGGGAAAACCCGCGAAGGAGATCGCTTTCTTAAACGACCGAATGGTCGCCGCCCAGGCTGGGATTGACCAGATCGTTTTCTTTGAACTCTCCGTCGGCGGGAAACTGTCCTTCCTGCAGAGCTTTACGAACCCGGTCAAGATGTATTACAGGAACCTTGCTCCTATGCTGCTGAAGGGAAAGTATTTTGCGTTCACTTCATTGAACAATGGAGTAAACTGGTTTGAAATAAAAGGAAATAATAACGTATTATCGCAGGAAGATTTGGGGAAAGAAAGCTACCCTATCGAGGGCGGGATCGCCGTAGAAAGGAATTTGCTGTTATCCATTCAAAAGGGAAATATGGGGCATTACCGATATCCATGAAACAGCCGCTGTAACTTTTACGGAAAACAGGGAGCGTAAATTCAAGGGGATCCCTGATATGTGCGGGGAGACCCTGGTGGTCCTTAACCGATACCATTCGTATGCGGATTTTTCCATATCTCAGATATAAATAATTCGGTGTACATCTGGACCACCCGGGTGCCCTGTCCATCATCCGTTCGGTATGCAGATTGGAATTATTATATATGCTGCGGCCATTACGGAGTGTTTCGTGTCGATGGCGATCAGTGAATAAGTTAAAACCAGATGTTCCATGGACAGAGCATTATGTTATACTTGCATTAACGAGAGAAACGGAAGGGGAATGTGGATCCGGAGAAGTCTATTATTCAGCTATTAAAAACAGTCATTTCTGAATCTTGAGGAAAGCAGGACAGGTGTTTCCCTTCCCATAATCCACAGCAAATTTTCTAAACAAAAGAGCAAGCCACAGCAATGGCATGACAGCTCCTTCTATGATATACTGAACAATCAGAACAATGCTTTTTAGTCTTTTAGTTAAATCATATGGAGGAAATTCAGATGTACGTTGATCTGTCCGGCCTCTGGCAGGCCGATATCGGAGACGGGAAGGTTTATTCCATGCAGCTTCCCGGAACGCTTGATGAAAACCGGATCGGGCATAAGGATCTGGGACAGAACCAGTGGCACCCGGACGCGGCGCTTGGAAACGCGGAGGAAGGTTTTGATGAGAACGCGCCCATCGCCACCCGGTTTACCAGAAAATATACCTTTGAGGGAGAAGCGCGGCTGACCCGGCGCATATCCTTTACGCCGGAAAAAGGAAAGCGTGTTTTTCTGGAAGCGGAGCGGGCCAGGTGTCTGCGGCTTCTGGTGGATGGAAAGGAGGTGCCGCATTTTACGGAGGGCACCCTTTCCACCCCGCATGTGTTCGAGGTGACCGGGCTTCTGACCGGGGACAATGAGATCACGCTCCTGTCCGACAACAGCTATCCTGGCCTGCCTCACGACGCCATCGTGTATTCCTCGGCGGCAACGGATGAAACGCAGACCAACTGGAACGGCGTGCTGGGCTATCTGCGGCTCCGCGTGGAGGAACCGGTATTTCTCTCCGCTCTGCGGATCTACCCGGACAGAGAGGGCAATACCCTGACCGTGCAGGCGGAGGTTTCCTCCGACCGGCGCTGGAGCGGTACCCTCTGGGTGGAAAGCGACGCGCTGAAAAAGGAAAAATTCGGAGAGCATGAATATGCCGGATATAAAGAAAAGATCAGCGTACAACCCGGCCGGACCCGGTTTGTGCTGGAAAAGCTGCCTCTGGCCGACTGTATTTTCCGATGGGATATGGAGGAAGGAAATCTGTATGAGCTGACTGCCTATCTTTCTTCTGAAGAAAAGAGCGAGGTGGAGCTGATCAGCAGGACGGAGGCCTTCGGCGTGCGCACCTTCGGGGACAATGGAAGGGGAAGGCTCGCTTTAAACGGCCGGGTGATCTTTCTGCGCAGTGAAGCCAACTGCTGTGAATTTCCGGAGACCGGCCATCCGCCCATGACGGTAGAAGAATGGATGGACGTGCTTGCCCGATACCGCTCCTATGGAATCAACTGCATGCGTTTCCATTCCCACTGCCCGCCGGAGGCGGCATTTATCGCGGCGGACCGGATGGGCATGCTGATGCAGCCTGAGCTGTCCCACTGGGATCCGGTGCATGCCTTTGAAGCGCCGGAAAGCTACGCCTATTATCTGACGGAACTGAAGCAGGTGATTCTGGCTCTGGCAAATCACCCCTCCTTTGTGATGCTGACCTTCGGAAATGAGCTGGCGGCCGGGCCGGCAGGACATTCCCGGATGGACAGCATGCTGGCGCTTGCCCGCAAGCTGGATCCGACAAGGCTGTACGCTGACAGCTCCAACGCCCATTACGGTGATAAGGGCGTGGATCCGGAGAGCGACTTTTTCGCCTCTCAGAAATATTATGACCATGATCTGCGCGGAACCCATGCGGGCGGCGGAGAGGACGGCGCGCTTCAGGGCCATATCAACAACCGTTACCCGGATGCAGCTCAGAATTACGACGAATCCATGGCTGAAATCAGAAAGGTCTATGCCAGACCCGTATTCAGCTTTGAGGTGGGACAGTTCGAGGTGCTTCCTGACTTCCGGGAACTGGAGGCTTTTCAGGGGATTTCCGATCCGGCCAACCTGCGGCTGGTGCAGGAGCGGGTGAAAAAAGCCGGAATCTCCGCTGAGGAGTGGAAAAAACAGGTGGAGGCGACGGGAGAGATTTCCCGCCTGGCCTATCGGGAGGAGATTGAAGCGGCGATGCGCACAAAGGAGCTGTCCGGTATCTCTCTGCTTGGCCTGCAGGATTTCCCCGGACAGGGAACCGCGCTGGTGGGCATGATGAACTCCCACCTGGAGCCGAAGCCGTATCACTTTGCCGAACCCGCGAAGTTTCAGGCTTTTTTCCGGGATCAGCTTCCGCTGGCGCTCCTTCCCCGTTACACCTGGGAAAACACGGAAGAGCTGACGGTGCCCGTGAAGATTGCCAATTATGGAAAAACGGCGCTTTCCGGAAGAGTGCAGTGTACGCTGTGGGCGGATGCGAAGGACTCCGGCACAGAAGAAACCGGAGAGCTGATCGCCGGAGCGGAAACGGAAGAGGGAAGCTTTCCGCCTGGAACGCTGACGGAAGCGGGCTATGTGAAACTTTCTCTGGAATCGGTGAAAAAACCCTCCCGTCTGACACTGAAGGTATCTGTGGACGGCGCGGTGAACCATTATCCTGTCTGGGTTTATCCGCCGGTTTCTCCGGAAAATCTGGTGTGCCCGGAAAACGTGTACGAAACACAGCGATTTGATAAAAAGGCCAGAAGCGTTCTCGCTGCGGGCGGCTGTGTCTACCTGACCCCGCCTTCCACGAAGGAGGCGCTGCCAAAATCCATTCGGGCCCAGTTTACCACCGATTTCTGGTCGGTCGGCACCTTTGCCCAGCAGGCGGGCGGCATGGGACAGCTCATCGACAGCGCCCATCCTCTGTTCGAGGATTTCCCCACGGACAGCCACACCGACTGGCAGTGGTGGCCTATGGCATCTCAGCGCGCGGTGATTCTGCCAGAGAGGATACAGGCCATCATTACGGAGATGGACAGTTATGCGTATCTGCGGCCCATGGCCCAGTTATTTGAATGCCGCTGCGGCGGAGGAAGGCTGCTTTTTTCCTCCATGGGACTGCAGGATCTGCAGCAGTATCCCGAGGCGAGAGCGTTGCTTTCCTCCATTTACCGGTATCTGGCGGGCGGAGAATTCGCTCCGGAGCAGGAGCTGGATGTGGAGACGGTGGCTTCGCTGGTGGCGGAATAGGAAAGAAAAACTGAATCATTGAGAATGAAAAAAGGATATCCGAAAAGCCGGTTTAAGGGTGATATGCTTCAGGCTGGCAGGGTATCCTTTTTTAGTGGAAAAAATAATAATTCCTGTAATCCCCGCCGGAAAAACCGTAGTATACAGATGAGGGAGGTGGAGGCATTTGGAGGATCATCTGATTATTCAGCTTTTTTTCGAACGATCGGAAAACGCGGTTTTAGAGCTGTCTCGGAAATACGGCGGGCTGTGCAGAAGCATTGCCTGTAAAATCCTGAATAACCGGGAGGATGCGGAGGAATGCCTGAACGATGCGCTTCTGGCGGTCTGGAACGCGATTCCGCCCGAACGGCCGGACATGCTCCAGCCTTATATCTGCAGGATTGTAAGGAATCTGTCCCTGAAAAAATACCATTTCAACGCCGCGCAGAAAAGAAACCGGCAGTATGACGTGATCCTGGAAGAGATCGCGGACTGTCTGGACAGCGGCAGAAGCGTGGAGGAGGAAATTCTGGCCAGAGAGCTGGCGGGAGAACTGAACGCGTTTCTGGGTACGCTGAACAGCCGGGACCGGGTGATGTTCAGCAGAGATACTGGTACTGCCTTTCCGTTTCGGAAATTGCGGAGAATCTGCATATGACCCGGAATGCGGTCAGGGTGCGCCTGCACCGGACCAGAGAAAAGTTGAAACAATATCTGAAACTGGCGGAAAGGGGGAGCTTATGAATATCCGGGATATCGAAGCAGCAGTCAGCGCCATAGAGGACAGCTATATCCAGGAAGCGGGAAAGACAATCGGAGGGCAGGGGAGGGCGACGAGAAGAAGGCGTTGGCTGCAGCGCAGCTTTTTATGCAGATGGAAGCGCTGGCTTCCGTTCAGCTTTCCATACAGCTTCCCGAGGCGGGGGCGTATTGCGGCAGCATGTCTGGCAGGAGCGCTGTTTTTTTCTGCCTTTTCTCTGATTGCAGCTGTGGCGGCGGGAAGCATGCCGGCCTATGAGATCCTTTATGCCCTCTATCCGGAAACCGCAAAACATCTCACACCGGTTCAGGTTTCCTGTGAGGACAATGGAATCCGGATGGAGGTGGAAGCTGTGTATGTGCATGCGGATACGGTAGAAATCTATCTTTCCATGCAGGATCTTGCAGGGGAACGCATCGATGAAACAGTGGATCTGTTTGACAGCTATTCCATACATTCTTCCAGAGACAGTTCTGGCACCTGTTCTCTGGTGGATTATGATCCGGAGAGCGGAAAGGCGGTTTTTCTGATTCAGGTAAAGTATATGAACGGAGAGAAAATCGAGGGCCGGAAGCTCACGTTCAGCGTTTCGGAATTTCTCACCGGAAAACAGAAAGTGGAGCAGAAACTGCCGGAGATCAACCTGAGCCGGATGGAGGAAAAAACGGAGCTTCAGTCGGATGTACCCATCCGGGGAAGCGGCGGGAATATGGAAAAAGTGGAAGAGGAACAGCGCAAGGGCCTCCTGGAGCCGGATGCAGCCCAGTCCTTTTCCCCGGTTGACGGAGTGACGGTCACCGCATATGGATGGGTGGACGGCAGGCTTCATATTCAGGTACATTATAAGGATATCCTGAATACGGATAATCATGGTTATGTTTTCCTTAAGGATGGACAGGGAAATGACGTTCCCTGCTTTGGAAGCGTGGCCTTCTGGGATGAAGAGCAATCCGGCAGCTATCAGGAATATTTTTTTGAGGTGGAACCGGAAATGATCACGGAGGGATGGTCTGCCTGGGGATATTTCAGCACCTGTTCGGAATTGGTTGAGGGAGACTGGAGGGTGACGTTTCCGATTGAGGAGATGAAGCCTTTCAAATATTAATTGCTATGATACATTTTTGTACGGGGCTGTCGGGAAATAGATAGTTCCAAACAGGGGCAGGTGTGACTCATGCGAGTCACGCCTGCCCCTGAAATTTATCCTCAAAAAAGAGAAAAAGATGACTAACGACAGCCATCTTTCTCCCCGTTCC
>DXHY01000010.1 GCA_019113175.1 Candidatus Eisenbergiella stercoravium
TCCCTTTCCCTTTTCTTCCTCTGTGCCTGTCACATCTGAAAAGCTACTTTTGAATCACGCAACCTCTATCTGAAAATTATCATAGCACGGGGAACAGTTCCTGTCAACGCAAACGAAAAGGAGAACGGACCTGCCATTCTCCTCTCTTTTTCCTTATTCACTTTACTGTCCGGATCTCCGTCACGTAATCCGCAAGCGCGCAGATTTCGTCATTGATGGGAATTCCCGTCATGATGATATCGGTCTCGTCGTCTCTGGCGCTCAGTACATTTTTCAGATCATCTACGGTGATGATTCCGTTGCCGATCAGCCCAAGAACCTCATCCAGGATGAGCATGTCGCATTCCCCCGTGTTCAGGACCTTCTTGGCATAGTTCAGACCGTTGCGGATATTCTTGACTTCGTCCTCCTGCTTCTCCTTCGGAAGGGATCCGAATTCCACGTCCGACTTTTCAAACCGGAACAGTTTGATCTCCGGCTCCAGCCTGCGGGCATAACTGTCCTCCGTCAGACCCTTTCCGCGCAGGAACTGGATGATCACCACATGAGCGCCCTTCGCCGCCGCAATCAGGCCGCAGCCCAGTGCAGCGGGAGACTTTCCGTGTCCGGTCCCGCCATAGATATATACTTTTCCTTCTGCCATCTTCCTTGCCTCTCTCACGTATTTTGCGGCCGGGCCGCATTCCTTACGTATCCCCTGCGGCTTCATGCTGCCGCTGCCGCGTCCGCCTGCATGCGGACGCTCTTCCTTCCATGCTTTTCTACGTTTAACATAATACCATATGTGACGTTGATAAGCAAGAAATCGCTTTCGCGATTTCCTGAAACGATTTTATTCCTGTTACAGTTCACTCGTCCGCCAGCACCAGTCAGATGTCGTGCTCGCACGAACAGATGACTGGCTCTGAGCGGACGAAGGGAGCGCCATTTTATGAGCAAGAAATCGCCAAAGACGATTTCTCGTAGCTGCGAAGCAGCGGAAAGCGCGAAGCGCGGCTTTGCGAATGACGCGGAGTGAACTGTAACTTATTCCTCTATGAGTTCCAGCTTGCTGACAGATACCTCGTAGGCGATTCTTTTTTCCAGCTGGTCCTCAGAAATTTTCTTCATATATTCACGGCTCTGGATCCGTCCCCAGATCTCGCAGCGGTCACCTACGCTGAAGCCTCCGGCGAAACGGGCGTTTCTGCCCCAGCAGATACAGGGAATATAATCCGACTTTCCATACGGGCGGTTCACCGCAAGAAGCACATCCGCAATCTCTCTGCCCAGCGGCGTTTTCCGGTAAACCGGCTCCTTGCAGATATAGCCGTCCAGATAAATCTGATTGGTTTTGGAGCTTTCCTCCAGTTCATCGATGAATTCAATTTCCCGCACGAAAACGGAAAGGATGAGCCGGTTTTTCTTTTCCTCATGGCGGTTGTACGAACGGAACTGTCCCGACACACAAACGTAAGCACCCTTATAATCCTGCTCCACATCGATGAGCCGTTCCGAAATCATCAGCGGGATAATATCACAGGACTCGCTGAGTCTCGCCACTTCCACGTCCAGCATGTAAAAGCCTTCTCCGAAGATTTCATGGCTGAACGTGAAATCTCCGATTACCTTTCCCATGATGATTACCTGGTTGTTTTCAATTACCTTATCTGTCATTTTCTGTTCTCCCTTCTCGGGCGCCGGTATGCCGGGCCGCACTTAAGAATTTTTTCCTGTATGTATTAACAGTTTATGGCAGTATTCCGGCTTTCAGAACAAACAGGGATCGTCCGTTTCCCGGTTCTTTCGACAGAAATGCCTATTTTCATCCATTTTTCCCCGAAGTGTTGCAAGTTGCCTGACCAGATGCTATACTTATTTAGTTTGAGCAGTTATAAATTGTAAAATATATTTTTTCAGATCGTATGGCGCCGCGCGATCATGGCCGCGTACAGCGCCGGTTTTCAGGAAGTGAGAGGAAAATCTATGAAGCAGAAACGAGAAGATGTGAGAAACGTTGCGATCATCGCCCATGTTGACCACGGAAAGACCACGCTGGTGGATGAGCTTTTGAAGCAGAGCGGTGTATTCCGCGCCAATCAGGAGGTTGTGGAACGTGTCATGGATTCCAACGCCATCGAGCGTGAACGCGGCATCACCATCCTTTCCAAGAACACGGCAATCACCTATAAGGACGTAAAAATCAACATCGTAGACACTCCCGGCCACGCAGATTTCGGCGGCGAGGTGGAGCGTGTTCTGAAGATGGTAAACGGCGTCATCCTTGTGGTGGACGCCTTTGAAGGCCCCATGCCCCAGACCAAGTTCGTTCTGAGAAAGGCGCTGGAGCTGCAGCTTCCCGTCATCGTCTGCGTCAATAAAATCGACCGTCCGGAGGCCCGCCCCAATGCGGTGGTGGACGAGGTGCTGGAGCTGTTCATGGATCTGGACGCAAGCGACGAACAGCTGGACTGCCCCTTCGTATTCGCTTCTGCCAAGAACGGAAGCGCTACTCTGCAGCTGACCGTTAAGAATAAAGATATGAAGCCTCTGCTGGATACCATTCTGGACTATATTCCCGCCCCGGAAGGCGATCCGGACGCCGGAACCCAGGTGCTCATCAGCACCATCGATTACAATGAATATGTGGGACGGATCGGTGTCGGAAAGGTGGATAACGGCGTCATTTCAGAAGGACAGGACGTGGTGATCGTCAATCACCATGAGCCGGACAAGCAGAAACGCGTCCGCATCAGCCGCCTCTATGAATTTGACGGGCTGAACAAGGTAGAGGTAAAGCAGGCTTCCATCGGCTCCATCGTGGCCATCTCCGGCATTGCGGATATCCATATCGGAGATACCCTCTGTTCCCCGGAAAATCCGGTTCCGATCCCGTTCCAGAAGATTTCCGAACCCACCATCGCCATGGATTTTATCGTGAACGATTCTCCCTTTGCCGGACAGGAAGGAAAGTTCGTGACCAGCCGCCACCTCAGAGACCGTCTGTTCCGGGAGCTGAACACGGACGTATCCCTGCGCGTGGAGGAAACGGATTCCACGGAAACCTTCAAGGTTTCCGGCCGCGGCGAGCTGCACCTGTCCGTCCTGATTGAAAACATGCGCCGCGAGGGCTATGAATTCGCCGTCAGCAAGGCGGAAGTTCTGTACAAAACGGATGAAAACGGAAAACGTCTGGAGCCCATGGAGACCGCTTATATCGATGTGCCGGAGGAATACGCAGGAACCGTCATCGAAAAGCTTTCCCAGAGAAAGGGTGAGCTCGTCAACATGAGCGCGTCAAACGGCGGCTACACCCGCCTGGAGTTCAACATTCCGTCCCGCGGCCTGATCGGCTACCGCGGCGACTTTCTGACGGATACCAGAGGAAACGGTATCATGAACACCGCTTTCGCTGGCTACGCCCCCTACAAGGGAGATATCCAGTACCGCAAGCAGGGCTCGCTCATCGCCTATGAAACCGGCGAATCCGTCACCTATGGTCTGTACAACGCCCAGGAGCGGGGCACTCTGTTCATCGGTCCCGGCGAACGGGTCTATGCGGGAATGGTCATCGGCCAGAGCGGACGAGGCGAGGATATTGAGGTAAACGTGTGCAAGAAAAAACAGCTCACCAACACCCGTTCCTCCAGCGCCGACGAGGCGCTCCGCCTCACCCCGCCCCGGATCCTGAGCCTGGAGCAGGCGCTTGACTTCATCGAAACGGACGAGCTGCTTGAGGTTACCCCCAAGTCCCTGCGCATCCGGAAAAAGATTCTGGATCCCACGAAGCGTAAGAGGGCGAATATGAATCGGAATAACTGATGACTCTGCCCGGATTCTGCTTCATATAAAGGTCTTCTCATATAAAAAGTCTTCCGGCAGAAGGGAAATTTCCTCCTTCTGCCGGAAGGCTTTTTTTATGATTTATCTGTTCATATTCTGCTTTCCGGTCTATTCTGCCTTCGGAGCGTCAATATCCGGCAGCTCCGGACTGCTCACTACCCGGTAGCCTCCACCGGGCTCCTTTTCCACATGGAACACAAGCGGATTTGTTTTTCCCCATTCCGGGTCCTTTGCCGTCCTCTCCTCCCATCTGTGGTATTTTTCCACAAATGCATCGTGGATCTCGCTTTCCGCTTCCCTGCGCACCTGAATCGCTTCTTCCATGCTCGTGTAGGTTCCCAGATAAAAACGGTCTCCTTTAAAGCCGATGGTCACGCGGTATCGTCCGTTTTTCATCCGGTATACGCCACGGAAGCCGCTGGTGTTGTCCTTCCGGCTCTTTCTTTTCTCCAGCCATTCCACACAGGTTCCGTCGATCCGGTGGAGCTGTTCCGATACCTTCTGCTGGTTTTCCCGCTTCAGGCAGCCGCAGCTTAAATTGTTTCCGAATACCAGGCCGTCCTCCGTAGCCTCGGCTTCCCCGCCGCAGTCACAGCGGCAGTGCCAGTAGACCGAGCCCTTGTGGTCTCTGCGGGTGGTAGGGTATTCCGCAGTCAGGCGGCCGAAACGTCTTCCCGTCAGATCGGCTGCAGTTCTGCCGCCTCCTCTTTTCTTCTTTCTGATTCCTTCGTTCTTCTCCATATTTTTCCTTTAAAAATGAGCTGTCCTCAGTTGCGTTCCTCTCCGCTCCTGATGACAGCCCATGATCGTACAGATTGTCCTGCAGCTTTTCTTTCCGTAAACAGGGGCCTGATGGCTCAGCCTTCCTTCAGACCGTTCTCATGCTTTTTCCGGCAGACCATCACCACGATCACCAGCGCACCAAGAACTGCAGTGGTCAGCCATAACGTGATGTCCGCGCTGTCTCCGGTCTGAGGACCGCTGCCTGTCTGAGATGCCGTCTGAGATGATGTCCCGGGATCTGACGGAGTCTGTGCGGGCGGAGTCTGTGCAGGCGGAATCACCGCTGCAGGTACAACGGCCGGGTCATCTTCCGTATCTCCACCGTCATTTCCGCCATCATCCGGATTCGCGGGATCCGCAGGTTTATTGTAGCGGTTTACAAAGACGATCTCCGTTTTGTCCTCTTCCCCGTTCTTTCTTGCCGTTACCAGGGATGTCAGTCCACCGTCGTCTGTATTGGTCACAGATACCGTAACCGTATACACCGTCTCATCATAAGTAAAATGTGCCTTTGTCTCCGCCTCCTGCCAGACCTCATACCGGTAGACGCCGGGATGGGAGTAGATGATGGGACCGATCTCCGCTTTTCCTGCATCCGTGATCCGCACGTTGTCTACAACCACAGGATTACCTTCTTCCTCCTGTCCCATCGGCATTGGCGCGCCGTCCAGCGCACGGATCTTTACAGTATATTCATTTCCTCCGGGAATATCGCTGCCCTCCTGCCTGACCTCTACCGGTACTGACGCCGTACATTGATATTCTGCGGCGCTTGCCTGCACAGGAAGCAAAAGTCCTATGCTCACCAGCGTAAGCAGCAGCATTTTTCCCATCTTCATCAGCTTCTTTCGCATTGTTATACACCTCCTTCCTGTGCCTGCCGAACCGCCGCCGGCATACACAGCCTTCTCTGCATCTCAGTTCTGAAGCGAATAGGGTTTCATCACCGCCAGAAGGATGGTTCGCGCGTCCGTATACTCCGAAGAGCATGTGGACATTGCAAGGATCTGGAAACAATCCTCCGAGGTTCCAATCTTCTCCATCGTATCCTGATGGATGTGTTCCGCCTCTTCCCGAACAAAATCCAGAAGCCCTCCGGTGTCCGCCGCCCACTGCTGCGGAGAAAAAATGGCGTCCTCCGAGGCCGGCACCCGCAGAAATGCAAAGATTTCCAGTCCATAAGCCCGATCGGGCAGAATCAGCATGCCCGTCGTATTCTCATCAAAAAATGTCTGATCCTCATACAGATCAAGATCTCCGAACATCTTGCTGTTGTCCATATGGTGGCCATACAGCAGGGAATAATTTTCATGAAAGGTATTATCACATCGGGAATCCAGAAAAATACTTCCGGCAAGCGCAAAATTTCCATATACGTCCGTATTTATATAGGAAAGATTATCTTCACCCTGCAGGACAGGGTAATCGATCTCCGTATTGTCCAGCGTAAGCCATGCGCATACATCGGAATTAATGGCAAGCAGTTCCTCAAAGGACGCGCCTTCCTCCTCTGCCGCATCCACTTTCGGTTTCAGCGCCAGCAGTTCGGACTGCACGTTGTCCACTGCAGCGTACACCTGCGCGTTATCCCACAGGGCATAAGCGGAATAGAGTCCCGCTATTGCCAGAAACAGGATCACAGCTGCACTCACGAGGGAATCAGCCGCCCTTAAAAACATCTTTGAAGCATTCATACAGCCGCCTCCCTCCTGTCAGAGCATCCTGCAGGCTTCCGGAATGAATCCCGGAAGCCTGGTGGAATACCGGAACAGATATCCCTGATATCAGTTTTGTTCCGTATGTTTCTTAGTCCTCAACTCTGCGTCTTCTTACGATCATGACAACGGCCGCGATCATCACAAGGCCGAATACCAGAATGTAGGGAAGAGTGTCGAGGGTAATGCCGGTGTCTACTTCACCGGTTTTGGAGTTCGTGAAAGATGCAGTCTGAGATACTGCATTGATGGTGCCGGTATCGCCATCTGGCGTAGTTGTGTAGCCATTCGTATTCGCTTCCGCTTCAGTAACCGCATAGCTTACATTGTAAGGCAGATTGGCAATGCTGATAGTTTCGCCATCTTTGAGGTAAAACGTAGCAGGGGTGCCGATAGTAATAGTCTGAGGGTTACTTTGATTACTGCCACCCGTAACGGCGTAAGACTCAGCATAAGTCTTTCCCTCTTCTCCGGTCAGAGTAACAGTAAATGTAAAATATTTGTCATGGTCGCCCATGTTGCCTTCAACTGTCTTGGACACGTTCAGGGTTCCTGCGGAATATGTGTTCGTAAATGTGTCAGATTTTTTTTCGCCCTCTGTTTCTGTATGCACACCTGCAACACGGATTTTTCCGTCTGCCCCCTGCATAACTGTTACCACCAGCCTGATTGTATTTCCATAATAGGTAACACCGGCAGTTGTACCCGCAACTTCCTGAAGGGTATATTCATATACGCCTACCCGATCATATGCAGGAAGCGTTATTGTAATATTCTTTACTGTTCCGTCCGTTGATGCATCTCCTGCCTCAAAAGCAGCGCCCGTAATCGTACCAAGGGCAGGTGCAGAAGCAGCATCACCGTCTGTCACTTTACCATCACCGACCTGCACCAGCGTAAACGTTTCCGCCGGAGAGGTTGTGTCAGCATTTGCAGCCACATATTCCTTTTTGATAGTAACCGTAGTCTGATCTGTATAAGTAGTTTCTCCAGTTCCTCCGGTTGCAAACGCCGTAACGCCCATGCTGAGCGTAGTAACTGCGGCAAGTAGCAAGGCCAATACTTTTTTTCTTACCTTCATGTTTCTGATTCCTCCTAAAAAATTTTTATTCCTATAAGCGTCCGAAGGCGGCTTATACATGTTAGTCAGGAGCTACAGCTCCCTTCTGCGGAGAATGGTGATCACCTTCGCTTTCACATCCTCCATTACAACACAGCCGAAATCCCGGCTGTCTTCAGCCTGTGTCCGGTAGTCTCCCAGTATGAACACAGTACCTTCCGGAACGGTGTAAGGGTATTCCAGCCTCTCCTTCGCATAGGTGGGGAAAAGGATCTCCCCGCCCTGAGCGGTGCCGTTGACCAGAAGCGTCCCGCTGTCATCCAGCGTAATCACATCCGTCTCCCGGCCGATAATCCGGCCCACACACAGCCTCCCGTTCCTTTCATAAACCACAACATCATCCTTCTGATAATCCCTCTGCAATCGGAAGCCGATGAGAAGATCTCCGTCCTTTACCGCCGGAAACATATCATTGCCGGAAGCCTGGGCAATCAGAAAAACCTGTGTAAAAAGCAGCCATCCGATCAGTGCCAAAACAATGATGCGTATAAGCAGGCTGATGTACCCGTTCCTGATCTCCGCGGCATTTCTCCGGCTTCGAATCACCTGTGAAGCACTCTGCACGATATCATCCCGCATCGCCTCACTCCTCTCCGCCCGGCATTAAGCCACTGTCTGCCGTCCGGCCATTCTGCCCTGAATCATCCGATATTTCCGGCTCTTCTTCATATGTAAAAGTCCCGGCATCAACAGCCATCGTCTGCTCCTCCAGCAGAGCGTCATAACGCGCCCGTTCCGCGACAAGGGCAGATTCGTAAAGCCTGTCCAGCTCCTCCAGCTTTTTCCAGAGCTGCACCTCGTCCACTCCTCCGAAAAGGACTTTTCGGAATTTTACCGTATCCAGCCATTGGATCAGCTTCTCATGCTCCCGATTTACCGGTTCCGTATCAAAATTTCTTTTCGGGGCATTTTCATGTTGTAAACGTTTTGCTTTCCTGTCACGTTTCCGCTTTTTTGCCCCATTCATGCGCCTGCCTGTCATTGCTGTCTGTCCTTTCAGCTGAAATGTCTTTTCCTCCTGCCGATGATGAAGGCAGCCGCGCAGCCTGTAATCAGGATCAAAGCCAGAGCATGCGGGGTGGAGTCCAGAAGGATGCCGGTATCCGGTGTAACTTCCTTATCGTTGATCACCGTGATTTCTTCATTATTTTTGTCAATTGTTATTTTCAAAGTCTTTATATTGCTGCTTTTATCCTCGCGAGCATCTATTGTTACATTTCCATAGGTTGCCGAAACGCTATACCCTCCGGCATTCTCTTCTATTAAGGTAAGTTCAGCCCCAACCGGGATACCGGAAATTTTCTCACTTCCTCCATCCCTCAGGTTAAATGAACCTTCTTGCAGACTTCCTGAGGCATCCATATAGCTGTAAGAAAAAGTGAAGTCTTTCTGAATGTCACCCAGCCCGCCTGTCACATCTTTCGTTACCGTAATGGTCTGTGCCGAGGGAACATAACGTGCATAATAGGTTGTGTTCTTTGTAATTGTCTCCGTCTCCCAGTCGACTCTCTCTGTACATGCCTCATCTTTATACCAGCCATCGAATGTATATGTTATTCCATTCACTATTTTTTCTGACGGGTAAGTGGTCGAATCCGCTACGTCAGGACGAGAAAGGAGATCCGCCTCAAATCCTTCATCGACACGCCTGCTGTATTTTTCCGGCTCCACAATGCTGAACGCCGTTTCTCCTGCGTCCTTCAGCGCAAAATTTACCGTATACTTGTTTTTTTCATTCAATATCAGCACGCCGTCCAGATGATAGGTATTCGTCCCTGACGCAACCGTTTCATTGTGCCCATTATTTCCCGCATTCGCTCCGTTTGCAACAATAACGCGCATCCAGCTGATTGTATAATAGCCTTCCTGACTTTCCTGTTCTTCTGTCCGCGCATACTGATAAGTTACACCATCGACAGTAATATTCGGATATTGTCCTTCATTGTACTCAATATCAGCTCCGCTGCTTCCATATCCATTATCTACAATTCTATCCACTGAAAGCGAAGCCGGGGAACTCACTCCGGAAATGCTTCCAACTCCCATTCCATTCCAGACAAGATCCGGATTTTCGCTGGATCCTTCTTCCACTCCGGGAATCAGGGTATACATGTACAGATTGTATGTTGCTTCTCCGGCAGCCGTTACTGTGACATCATAACTTTCACTCTGTTGCCGTCCTCCAAAATAACTTCTATTATATTTGTGTGTAATTCTAACAGTTCCTTCCGCCACTCCGGTCACTGTAACCGATCTTTCATTCGTATTATCGAAACCGACTGCACCGCCATCATTACTCTCCCAGCTCCAGCTGTGGTTCCATCCATTCGAACCGGTCAGCACAATGCTGCTGCCAACTTGTACTTCTATAGGTCCACGGATTGCCAGCAAAGCGATTCCATTACTTGCAATTCCATTCCCAGAAACACTGTTTCCGGAAACACTTCCCTCAGAAGCGCTCTCCTCGGGAACATCATTTCCAGAAACCGGCTGACTGTCCTCATCTGTCCCTGTTTCAGTTTCTGTTTCCGTCTCTACCGGCATCTCCTCTTCTCCATCCGTTTCCGGCGTAGAAGAGACTTCTGACGAAGATTCTTCCGTAGAAGATGCTTCCGTAGAAGATGCTTCCGTAGAAGATGCTTCAGTAGAGGACTCTTCTGTGGAAGGTTCTTCGGAAGAGGACACTTCAGAAGAAGGTTCCTCCTCCGAAGGGACCGTAGAAGGCGTCGTCGGGTTGGAAGGATCTTTCGAATCTGTCCCGTTCTCATCTTTCTCCGTATCGATGCCAGCTGTTCCACCTTCCGGTTCACTGGGAGACTCCACACTATCCTCTGAGGTATTCTGTGAGTTCTCCATGCTTTCGTCCGTGGAAGGCATACTACTCTGCGTCGAAGGCGTTTCCTGCGTCTTCGCCGTTTCCAATGTTTCTGCCATTTCTGTGGACTGTTGCGCGGATACTATCACCCGGCCGCTTCCAGCCATGGAAAATATCAGCGCAAATGCGAGCAAAAACGCCGCCGCTTTTTTCACATTTCTCCGCATTTTTCCTTTCTCCATTCTTTTCTTAAAATAATATGGTTACTTTCTTCATCCTGCCCTTCCGGGCGGTTTCCTTCTAAAATGTCTGCCTCCTTTCTCCCGCCCCAGTCCGAACAAAGAGCAGAGGGGCCTGTCCCTCTTCAACTATCTGCACACCTCCATACCTCATAATGTTTATTATGCGGTTCTTATCCACGCTGGAAGCCGCCGCAAAGAGGGCTTCGGGCTTTCGGAGCCTTCAGCAGCAGCCCCAAAAGCCCGAAGCAGGAATATTTGGACATAACAAAAAAGACCATTGAGGTATATTGCCTCTATGGTCCCGTTTGCATGCGCTGATTTTCCTGTCCCCTTCTCTTATCTTTTAGTCTCTGGATTGATTTTCGTTTTTCCGTATTGATTTCATCATTTTCTAACGATTTGACGCTGATTTCCTTCCGAAAGGAGATTGACATCCCCCGATATTACGGGTATAATTGGTTTTAAGTTCAGCGATATGTACTTACCGGTTACCGCATAATAAACATTATGCGGTCTTTTTTTCGTCCGCCACGTCAATCCAGAGAAGGCCCAGGCGCTCGATCTGCTCCGCCTGCTTCCTGCCGCTCCACATCGTATAGATTCTCGTCGTGTTAATGCTTGAATGGCCGAGCAGATCCGCCAGATGCGTGATATCTTTCTCCATCTCGTAATACGTGCATGCAAACAGATGTCTCAGGTTATGAGGGAAGATCCGGCTCTTTTCCACTCCCGCCTCTCCACTCAGGCTCTTCATCTCATGCAGGACGTTACTTCGGTCCATCGGCCGGCCGCTTCTGGTCACAAAGATGCTTCCTGTGAAAATCCCCCTCTGCATGGCATAGTCAAGAAGACTTGCACACAGTGCGGCAGGAAGAAGCACCGTCCGCGTCTTTCCCTTCAGCCGTACCACCGCACTCCCCCGTTTTGCTGCCTCCACCGTGATGAATGGCAGCTCGCTGATCCGGATTCCGGTAGCACAGAGCGTCTGCATCAGATAGCTCAATCTCTTCTTTCCCCGCTTCTCGGCCGCTTCCACCAGACGGAAGTATTCCTCTCTGGAAAGCTCCTTCTCCTGCCTGCGGAAGCTCTCCCGCTGTACCCGCACCAGCTTTACCACACAATCATACCATCCCTGTTCCTTGAAAAAACGGTTCAGCGCGGCGAGCATGGAGTTCACGCTGCTGACCGCATAGCGATTCATAAGATTTTCCTTATAGCGTATCACGGTCGCCTTATCCACCCTGTCCGACTCTCCAAGGTATCGGCGGAAAGCACGAAGATCCCGGCTGTACTTTTCTATCGTCCTCCCGCTTTTTTCCTCCTCTTCAAGCCTGCGCTGGAACTGCTTCAGCTGCATCTCGCCCATAAAATGCTCCATATCTACCTCTTTTCCCTGCCGCTTCAGCGGCATTATAATCTGAGGAATTGGCCGCAAGGACAATTCCCAGGATGAAATCCTTTGGATTTCATCCGCCTCTTTTCTCCGTCGCTTCAGCGGCATTATAATCTGAGGAATTGGCCGTAAGGACAATTCCCAGGATGAAATCCTTTGGATTTCATCCGCCTCTTTTCCTTTGCCGCTTCGGCGGCAATTTTATCTTTGTTATTGGAATGCCCGCCTCTGCCGTTTTTATGCATGTTCTGGCACACCGTCATGTTCTTCTGCCTCCTGTTCCGGCCGCTCTACCCATTTTTCGACAGTTCTCAGAAAAAAGTATACTATATTCCAATAGATTACCAGTTATTTCCTCATCAAAAAACTCATTGCCCTTTCCGGACATATGGGCTATCATGGAAGAGAAAATGAAAGAAAGGGGATTTTTTCCTATGAAACTGAATACCAGACGGACGATTCTGGTCGGCCTTGCCTTTCTGTCCATCAGCGCCTTCTGGCAGCTCTACGACAGTCTGATTCCGCTGATTCTGAAAAACACCTTCCAGGTCAGCGATACCATTTCCGGCGGCATCATGGCCATCGATAACGTGCTCGCAGTGTTCATGCTTCCGCTGTTCGGCAGCCTTTCCGACCGGGTGCACACGCGGATTGGCCGGCGGATGCCCTTCATCCTGTGCGGAACCGCCGCCGCTGTCATCGCCATGCTGTTTCTTCCTTTTGCGGACAACATCGGATCTCTCGCCCTGTTTGTGACGGCTCTGCTTGTAACCCTCATCGCCATGGGCAGCTACCGTTCCCCGGCGGTATCCCTGATGCCTGATGTGACGCCGAAGCCGCTTCGTTCAAAGGCCAATGCCATCATCAACCTGATGGGAGCAGTGGGAGGCGTGATCTCCCTGATCCTGATTTCCGCCCTCGTTCCCAAAGAGGGAAAGCCGGATTATTTCCCCATCTTTCTCATCGTGGCGGCAGTGATGGCGCTTTCCGTTCTCCTTTTATTATGGAAGATACGGGAAAATCCGCTGCGGGAAGAACGGGAAAAAATTGATTCCGGACTTTCCGAAGCAGACGGAGCGAACGCCTCATCCTCTTCCACATCCACAGGCCGGAGCACAGCAGGGCATAATCTGACTGAGCAGGCTCAGACAATTCCTGAAAAAACCGCTCTGGATCCCGCGGTTCGAAGAAGTCTTGTCCTCATCCTGATCTCAGTGGCCTGCTGGTTCATGGGTTATAACGCGGTCACCACAGCTTTTTCCCGGTACGCGCAGATTTACTGGGGGATTCAGGGCGGCGGCTTCGCCAACTGTCTGCTGATCGCCACGGCAGCTGCAATTATTTCCTATATTCCGGTTGGTTCCATCGCCTCCAGGGTGGGGAGAAAAAAGACGATTCTGGGCGGCGTCGTTCTGCTGGCCTCCATGTTCGCCATCGGCGCGACCGTGAAGGAATATCATGTATGGATCAACGGCCTGTTCGCCCTGGTGGGCGTGGCCTGGGCCGCCATCAACGTCAATTCCTATCCCATGGTGGTGGAAATGAGCAGGGGAAGTGACATTGGAAAATTTACGGGCTTCTATTACACCTTTTCCATGGCTGCACAGATCGTCACACCGATCCTGTCCGGCTTCCTGCTGGAGCATGTGGGGTACTTCATTCTGTTCCCCTATGCAGCCTTTTTCGTTGTCATCGCCTTTTTCACCATGCTGTTCGTCCGGCACGGAGACAGCAGACCGATTCCGAAGAAAAGCAGGCTGGAGGCCTTCGACGTGGACGACTGATCGACTGATCCGGAGGCTTTTGGGAATAAGCGGGCCGCAGCAGCAGGCAGCCGCCCCGTGTCTTTCCGTCAGCCTTCCTGCCTGAAAAAAGTTGAAAAAAAGCCGCCCGCAGGCGGCAGAACGGAGCTTTTTAATGCTCCGGAATGGAGAGAATCATGAAAGAAAAGAAAGATAAAAAAATATCCCCGAAGCAGGTTGCAGCGATGATCTGCATCGTGCTTCTGGTGGGGATGTATGTTGCCACTCTTATCGTAGCGCTTCTGGATTTTCCGGGCTGGGACAGACTTTTCCAGGCCTGTCTGGTGGCCACCATCGGCCTGCCCATCCTGCTTTGGATCTATATCTGGCTGTATAAGCAGATAAAGGAAAGGAAAGAGGAAAAGGAAGAGAACCGATAACTCACCCCACCCCCAGCGCGCGCAGCTCCTCCTTCGCCTGCTCCACATTATGAAACAGGATCGTATGGATTCCGAACGCCTTCGCCGCGTCCAGATTCTTCTGAATGTCATCCAGGAAAACGCATTCCTCCGGGTTCAGGCTGTAGCGGTCCAGCAACAGGCGGTAAATCGCAGGATCGGGCTTGATCACGCCGTCCCGATAAGAGAGGATGCCTCCGTCCACGTATTCCAGAAAATCCAGCGCGTCCGGATTCTCCCTCGCCACCTTGTCGGAAAAATTGGAGAGCACCAGCACCTGATATCCCTTCGCCTTCAGCTCTTTGATCCAGGGAATGGCGTAGTCCGCCTTCGTCAGGATGCCGTGCAGATTTGCAAAAATCTGCCGGATCTCCTTTTCCACGGATGGGTCGTTGCGGATGAATCCGGCGAGCATCTCATCATCGCTAAGCTGTCCTCTGTCGAATTCATTCCAGAACGGATTGTCCATGGTGGCCTTCGCCACCCGTTCTTCCGTTTCAGCGTCAAAACCGAAGCTTTTCAGAAAATTTTTCCAGCCGAACACCGTCAGCACGTTTCCAATGTCAAAAATAATCGTATGTATCATTTCCGTTCCTTTCCGGCAGATCCCTTGTGCGGATCAGCTCCAGCATTCTTTTCGCCGCCGCTGTGGGCTCTCCTCTGTCCGCCGTCACCACGCAGAAATGGCGTTTGGGAATCATTTTGTTGAAGCGAAGCTCAAACAGAGTCCCGTCCGCCAGCTCCTGTTCCGCAAAATCCCGCACCACGTTCCCCACGCCAAGGGAACGGAGCGCAAACTGCACGATCATGTCGCTGGTGGCAAGCTCGAACTCCGGGGCCACCTCCACCCTGTTTTCAGCGAGAAAATGATCCATACAGCTGCGGGTGCTGGTGTTTTTTTCAAGAAGGATGAGGGGCAGGCTTTCCAGTTCCTTTAAGTCCAGCATCCTGTTTTTGTACTGGATGAAACGTCTGCCAGCCACGAAAATATCCTCGATTTCCCGCACCTCTTCCACCTGCATCCCTTCGCTGTCAAAGGGCGTGCTCACCACGCCGAAATCGATTTTTCCGTTTCTGAGGGAGGCGAGAGTTTCCGGCGTAGGAGCGTTGCTCACGACGATCCGGATTTTCGGGCACAGCTCATGAAAACGTTCCAGATAGGGCAGAAGGAAAAAGCGGAGCGTCATGTCAGACGCTCCGATGTGAATTTCTCCCAGCTCCAGATTCATCATCTGCTTCAGTTTTCTCTCTCCCAGCTCGATCTGCCCGTAGCCTTTCTCCACATAGTCGTACAGCAGCTCTCCTTCCTGTGTGAGCTTCACGCCCTTGGAACTGCGTACGAACAGCTTCGCGCCCACAGACGTTTCCAGAAGCCGGATGGACTGGCTCACGGCAGGCTGGCTGATGGAAAGCTCCCGCGCCGCCAGGGTGATGGAACCGCAGCGTGCCACATGACAGAATACCTTGTAATATTCCAGATTCTGAACCATGCTTTCCTCTTATCTTTTTAATGGACTTTCCCGGTAGATGATGTCATCCCTTCCCGGTCCGTTGCTGATCATGGTGATGGGATAGCCGATGTGCTGCTCCACGAACTCCACGTATTTCCGGCAGTTCTCCGGGAGGTCCTCATACTTCTTAATACCGCGGATCTCGCACTTCCATCCGGGCAGCTTCGTAAATACCGGCTTTGCCTTCTCCAGCTTCCAGGTTACGGGGAACTCCTCCGTCACCTCTCCGTCCACCTCATAGCCCACGCAGACAGGAATCTCATCCAGATAGCCGAGCACATCCAGCACCGTGAATGCCACATCCGTGGTTCCCTGCAGGCGGCAGCCGTATCTGGAAGCCACACAGTCAAACCATCCCATGCGGCGCGGCCGTCCTGTTGTCGCACCGTATTCACCGCCGTCTCCGCCACGGTGTCTCAGCTCATCCGCTTCCTCTCCGAAAATCTCGGATACGAAAGCTCCCGCACCGACCGCGGAGGAATAGGCCTTACATACCGTAACCACCTGTTTAATCTCATAGGGCGGAATTCCCGCTCCCACCGCGCCGTATGCCGCCAGGGTAGAGGAAGAGGTCACCATGGGATAGATGCCGTGGTCCGGATCCTTCAGAGTGCCCAGCTGTCCCTCCAGCAGAATGTTCTTTCCTTCCTTCAGCGCCTCATCCAGAAAACGGGAGGTATCGCACACATAGGGCGCGATCATTTCCTTATATTCCATCATCGTGTTGTACAACTCATCCACATCAAGCAGCGGCTTATGATACAGGTGCTCCAGCAGCACGTTCTTGGTGGCGCATACGCTCTCCAGCTTATCCCTGAGTCCTTCTTCATCAAACAGCTCGCAGACCTGGAAGCCGATCTTGGCATATTTATCCGAATAAAACGGCGCGATGCCGGATTTGGTGGAGCCAAAGGACTTTCCGCCCAGTCTCTCCTCCTCATACTGGTCAAACAGGATGTGATAGGGCATCACCACCTGCGCCCGGTCGGACACCAGAATCTTCGGTTCAGGCACGCCTCTGTCCGTGATGGATTTGATCTCATTCACCAGAATCGGAATATTGAGCGCAACACCGTTTCCGATAATGCTGGTGGTATGTCCGTAAAATACGCCGGACGGAAGCGTATGCAGCGCGAACTTTCCGTAATCGTTCACGATCGTATGTCCCGCGTTCGCTCCACCCTGAAAACGGATGACGATATCGGCCTCACGGGCAAGCATATCCGTGATCTTGCCCTTTCCTTCGTCTCCCCAGTTTGCTCCAACAACCGCTTTTACCATTTCTTCCTTACCCTTTCCTGCCGCCGTAGGCGGCATCCAAATCATGAGAAATTGCACATCGGTGCAATTTCCAGGATGAAAACGGCAGTTTTCATCCGCCTTTCCTGCCGCCGCAGGCGGCATTCAAATCATGTGGGATTGCACGTCAGAACAATCCACTTCTTCTGCCGCCTCCGGCGGCATCGTAAAACTTTAAAAGCGGATTTTCTACCCGTATTGTGTAAAAAACCCGCTTTCCCTGTCTTTTACTTTATGATTATATACTATCGTACGTCATAAGTAAAATCAATATTTATTATATTAAAAATAAGTAAAATTTATGTTCTTGTTAAAAGCCGGCTTAAAGTGTCAGCGCCTTTGCAAATGGAATCGGAGGCACCCTTTTCTTCGGTATCGACGATGGTCATATTTTGTTCTGACTCCTGTCTGCGAAGCAGATAAAACAATGAAAAATCAGACGTTAATCTCCGCCTTCACGCCCAGAAGCTCCTTATTCTCTTCCAGCACAGGCCCGATCACATCCTTTAAGAAGCGGGTTACCTGTTCGGGGGCGCAGCCCACATAACGGGAAGGATCCATGGTCGCAGCAAGCTCCTCCTCGTTCGTCATGAACATGGGCTCCTGCGCGATCAGGGACAGCAGGTTGTTGTCCAGTCCCTCTTCCTTAACGCGCTTTCCGGCCTCCATGGAGAGCTCGCGGATCCGCTCATGCAGCTCCTGACGGTCGCCGCCTTTTTTCACCGCATCCATCATGATGTTCTCCGTCGCCATGAAGGGCAGCTCGCTCATCAGATGCTTCTCGATCACCTTCGGATATACCACCAGGCCGTCCACCACATTCAGGCAGAGATCCAGAATGCCGTCAATGGCGAGGAAGCCCTCGGGAATGCTCAGGCGCTTGTTGGCGGAATCATCCAGTGTTCTCTCAAACCACTGTGTGGCGGAGGTGATCGCCGGATTGAGGGCGTCGGTGATCACATAACGGGACAGGGAGGCGATTCTCTCGCTGCGCATGGGATTTCTCTTGTAGGCCATGGCGGAAGAACCGATCTGGCTCTTTTCAAAAGGCTCTTCTACTTCCTTCAGATGCTGCAGCAGGCGGATGTCATTGGACATCTTGGTTGCGCTCGCCGCGATGCCCGCGAGCACGTTCAGCACTCTGGTGTCCACCTTGCGGGAATAGGTCTGTCCGGAAACCGGATAGCAGGCGGAAAAGCCCATTTTCTGCGCGATCATGGGATCCAGCGCGTTCACCTTCTCCATATCGCCGTCAAACAGCTCCAGGAAGGACGCCTGGGTTCCGGTAGTTCCCTTGGAGCCCAGAAGCTTCATGGTGGAGATCACATAATCCAGATCCTCCAGATCCAGGTAAAACTCCTGCATCCACAGGGTGGCGCGCTTTCCCACCGTGGTGGGCTGGGCAGGCTGGAAGTGGGTGAATGCCAGCGTGGGCAGATCCTTGTAACGGTCCGCGAAGGCGGAAAGCTCGGAAAGCACGTTCACCAGTTTTTTCTTCACCAGCCGCAGGGCCTCCGTCATGATGATGATATCCGTATTGTCTCCCACGTAGCAGGAAGTGGCTCCCAGATGGATGATGCCCTTTGCCTTCGGGCACTGCACGCCATAGGCATAAACATGGCTCATCACGTCGTGGCGCACTTCCTTTTCACGTGCCTTCGCCACGTCATAGTTGATGTCGTCCGCATGCTCTTTAAGCTCTTCGATCTGCTCATCCGTGATGGGAAGTCCCAGCTCCTTCTCCGTCTCGGCCAGCGCAATCCACAGCCTTCTCCAGGTGCGGAACTTCTTGTCAGGTGAAAAAAGGTACTGCATTTCCTTACTCGCATACCGCTCCGAAAGCGGGCTCACATATCTGTCCGTATTGCTCATAGTCCGTTTTCCTTTCTTATTCTTTACACATTTACATGCCTCTGGCCTGTTTACCGGTCAAATTCTCCGCGGATATCCTCCCTGGGCGGATCCATGGGATATTTTCCGGTAAAACAGCCCTTGCAGATTCCGAGGCCTCCTGCCATCTCCTCCAGCCGCTCCGTGCGCAGATAGGCCAGGGAGTCCGCTCCGATGATCTCCCGGATCTCCTCGATGCTCCTGTTGTATGCAATGAGCTGCTCCCTGGCCGGCACATCCGTACCGAAGTAGCAGGGCCACAAAAACGGAGGGGAGCTGACGCGCATGTGAACCTCCTTCGCGCCCGCCTCCCGCAGCATGCGCACGATCCGGTCAGAGGTGGTGCCGCGAACGATGGAGTCGTCGATCATGATGATCCGTTTTCCCTGTACCGCATCCCTCAGCACGTTCAGCTTGACCTGGACGCTGTTTTCCCGGTTCTTCTGTCCCGGCTTGATGAAGGTCCGGCCGATATATGCATTTTTTACAAAGGCAGTTCCATAAGGAATCCCCGACTGCAGGGCGTATCCCATCGCAGCGCAGTTTCCGGATTCCGGCACGCCGACCACCAGATCCGCGTCCACCGGGAAATCCATGGCAAGGAAACGGCCCGCCTGAATCCGCGCCTGATATACGCTCACACCGTCAAAATAACTGTCCGGGCGGGAAAAATAGATGTACTCAAACACGCATCTGGCATGATCCTTTTCCGGCAGGCAGAGGCTGGTATCGGAAACGATTCCCTTCTCCGGCGTGATCGTCACCACCTCGCCCGGCAGCACGTCCCGGACGAACTGCGCGCCTATCGTATCCAGAGCGCAGGTCTCCGATGCGAGAATATAGGCATTGTCCCTCTTTCCGATGCAGAGCGGCCGGAAGCCGAAGGGATCTCTTGCCCCGATCAGCTTTCTGGGAGACATGATCACCAGCGAATAGGCGCCCTGAATCTTTTTCATAGCCCGGCTGACCGCCTCTTCCGCGGAGCCGCAGTTCAGTCTTTCCCTTGCGATGTGATAGGCGATCACCTCCGAATCGATGGTGGTCTGAAAAATTGCTCCCGTGTATTCCAGCTCCCTGCGAAGCTGAGGAGCGTTCACCAGATTCCCGTTATGGGCCAGCGCCAGAGTTCCCTTTACATAGTTCAGCACCAGAGGCTGTGCGTTTTCCCTGGTGCTGCTTCCCGCCGTGGAATAGCGCACATGTCCAACGCCGATGTCCCCTTTCAGCCTGCCGATGTTTTCCGCATGGAACGCTTCGTTCACCAGTCCCATTTCCTTCACGGAAGCCACCTTCCCCTTCGGCCCCGCCGTATCGCTCACCGCGATGCCGCAGCTTTCCTGTCCCCTGTGCTGCAGGGCAAGAAGGCCGTAATAGATCGTCCCCGCCACGTCTTTTCCGTCAAAATCATACATGCCGAAGACGCCGCATTCCTCCTTCAGTCCGTTCCCTTCCCTCTCCGTATAGAATTTTTCCGTCATATTTTCCTTTCCAGGCGGCCGAAGGCCCCATTCAAGTCTTGTGAGAAGAATCCCGCCGGCAATTCTTCCGTCCTGTTTTTTCTTAACGGCCCGACAGCCGCCGAAATACAAACCGCCGCGGGGCCCCCGCGGCGGTCATCATTAACCATTTTTTACAGGCCCAGTCTGTGGAATACTTCATTGTAGGCTTCTTCCACATTGCCGAGATCACGGCGGAAGCGGTCCTTATCCAGCTTTTCATTTGTATGCACATCCCACAGACGGCAGGTATCCGGGCTGATCTCATCTGCCAGGATGATCTGTCCATGGTAACGCCCGAATTCGATCTTGAAGTCGATGAGCTTGATGTCTGCCTGAAGGAAATATGCCTTCAGCACTTCGTTTACCTTGAACGCGTACTTCTTGATCGTCTCAATCTCTTCCCAGGTGGCGAGCTTCATGGCAACCGCAAAATAGGAATTGATCAGCGGATCACCCAGTTCGTCGTTTTTATAGCTGAACTCGATGGTGGGCTCATCGAAGGGCGTTCCCTCCGGCACTCCCAGTCTCTTGGAAAAGCTTCCTGCAGCCACATTGCGGATGATGACCTCGAGCGGAACGATCTCCACCTTCTTCACGGCCGTTTCCCGGTCAGAAAGCTCCTCAATATAATGAGTCGGAACCCCTTCCTTCTCCAGAAGCTGGTCCACACGATTACTCATCTTATTGTTGATGACGCCTTTCCCGACGATGGTTCCCTTCTTCTCTCCGTTGAACGCTGTCGCATCATCCTTGTAATCCACGATCAGCACGTCGGGATCATCCGTCTTAAATACCTTCTTTGCCTTGCCTTCGTAGAGCTGTTCCAGTTTTTCCATTCGATACCTGTCCTTTCTCTTCATCTGTGAAAGCTGTCCTGTGTCCATTCCTTATGACCAAAGGAAAGACATTCGCAGAATCAGTATAACGCACTGTCAATTAGAAATCAAGAATTCACATCCGGGCTGTTAAAATTTCTACATAATGCCAAAAATAGGGATTCCATACGGGCCATAAACGACAGAACCCGACAAAACGGCCGGAAAATCCGGACATTCTGCCGGGCATGACGCCTGCATCATTCATCTCACCGATCCAGAATCCTTCCGTCGGTGGAAATGGTGACCACCTGCCAGGGAATGAATTTCCCGCTGTTTTTCAGCGCCGTCACCGCCGCATGCTCTATCCCGCCGCAGCAGGGAACCTCCATGCGCACCACGGTCAGAGAACGGATTTCATTTTCCCGGATGATCTGCTCCAGCTTTTCGGTATAGTCCACCATATCCAGCTTGGGACAGCCGATGAGCGTCACACGTCCCCGGATAAAATCCTGGTGGAAGCTGCCATAGGCATAGGCAGTACAGTCCGCCGCAACCAGCAGATTGGCTCCCTTAAAATATGAAGCGTTGACCGGAGCCAGCTTGATCTGCACCGGCCACTGACCGAGCTGAGAAGGCATCGCTTCCATCGGGGCGAAGCCGCCGGACCGGGCAGCGCCATCCGCTCCGCTTTGGGACGAACCGGGCGCGCCATTCTGAGCTGCCGCCCCGCCCTGCGCTCTTTCCAGCGTTCTGGCACGGCTTCCCGGGCAGCCGCCGGAAAGCTTCATTCCTTCTGCCTGCATCTTCTTCTTTTTATTTTCCAGAACCGCGGCCTCATCATAGGCTGCAGCCTCCCGCTCCACAAAGCTGATGGCTCCCGTGGGACAGGCGGGCAGACAGTCTCCCAGTCCGTCGCAGTAATCGTCCCGCATCAGTCTTGCCTTTCCATCCACCATGCCGATTGCGCCCTCATGGCAGGCCGCCGCGCACAGTCCGCAGCCGTTACACTTTTCTTCATCAATATGGATGATCTTACGGATCATAAATCTTCCTCCTGATCTGAATCTGTAATTTGCGCCGCCTCAGACGGCTTTTTGACTGTTGTTTCATGTATATGCTTACAGTATAAAAAGAAAAGCGCTTCCTGTATGTTGGAATTACAACATTTTTATTTTTTTCTTTCTTTATTCTCCTTCCACATAGTTCCGGTATTCCTCCATGAGCCGTCCGGTCTCCTGACGCATCAGGCGGCCGCACTGATCCTCCTCTCCTGCAAAAAAAGCGCTCCGGATGGAAGCGATGCGGGAAGCATTGCGGGCGTCCGTCCAGGCTTCCTTTCTTTCCGTCACCCTTTCCTCCAGCTTCAGAGAAGCCTCATAATATTCTCCATGCTCCGTCAGGAAGGCCAGATACTCCTGTTCAGAAAGGCGCATCCGTTTTGCAGCCAGAAAGGCAAGCAGGCTTTCCTGCTGTCCACCGAGACGGTACGCCCTTTCAAAGGAATCCGCCGCCTTTTTGAACAGAAACAGACCGGCCTGCGCCACACCCAGGTTGTGATACAGCTTTCCGTCAAAGGATGGAATCCGTTTTTCCTCTTCCGCCAGAATCCTGCGGTATTCCCGTATTGCCATGGCATACCTGCGGTTTTCCAGAAAATAATCCGCCCTGGCCTTCCGCTTCTCCGGCAGCGATACATCGGCACTCAGCCGGATGAGCTGTCCGGTCTCCTGAATTTCCTGTTTGCTGAAGCTTCCCGCATATTCCAGAAGCTGCGGGACGATCACCTCCGGCTTTTCCTTCCCTTTCAGAAGAGCGCGCAGCCGGACCGCAAGCTCCGGCAGTCCGCACTGCTCTCCGATCCAGTCCGCCAGCTCTCTGGTGAAAAAAGAGGCATCCACA
This sequence comes from Candidatus Eisenbergiella stercoravium, assembly GCA_019113175.1. Classification (GTDB taxonomy): domain Bacteria; phylum Bacillota; class Clostridia; order Lachnospirales; family Lachnospiraceae; genus Eisenbergiella; species Eisenbergiella stercoravium. Next base: position 23,007 of record DXHY01000010.1, read on the forward strand.
AGTCCCGCGTTCTCTTTCAGGAAAAACAAGAGCTCTTCCAGACAGAAAACCCGGGTTTTCGTTCTTTCAAATGTATATGGAATTTTCGCATACTGTCCAAGACATAAAATTGATCTGCTCATAAGCCATTTCCCCGCTTTTTTCAGCGGCCAAAGGCCGCATCAAAGGCCCGCCGTAAGGAACAGTGTCAGCTGTTTCCCCGCCGCTCTTCCAGCGCCTGCGTCAGCGAAAAACTCTCCTCCCAGGCCAGGCCGGAGGAGGGATAGAAATCTCCGAAGCCCCTGTCCTCCATCCGAAGCTTCACCGTCTCTGCATCCGGACAGGATACTGTCAGGTGGATTCTGGTTGTTCCGGGCGGTCTGTCCGGCACGCCGGACAGCGTCACCACAATCTGTCTCGCCCTTTTGCCGCTCACCGAAGACAGCCGGAGAGAAAAGGCATGATCCCGGTCAAGCATAAAATCGCATTCCCCTCTGGCATCAAACCAGTTCATTCCCGCGTCCAGGAGGGAAAAACAGACATCCTCTCCCCTTCTTACTGCCTCCAGTCCAAGATTCACCTTCAGCATATCGCTGCCAAGATAGACATATTCCCTGCCTGCCTTCTGCCAGATTTTCTGCCCGGACTTGTATCCGCCTCCATAGCAGGCTCCCTTGCTGTACAGATTATTTCCCCGGAATACACGGCGGTTCTGGCACAAAACAGAAAGAGTTTTCGGGTACCAGTCTCCCTCGAAGCCATCTCCTATCAGATAGACGGTATCGATAATTTTCCCGGCAGACAGCTTTCGGAAACAGGAAAGAAAGCTCTCGTCCATTTCCTCCGCCTTTTCTCCGGAAGGCGCCTGCAGTTCGTATTCCCGTTTCTCCGGAATGTCTCTCGTCAGAGCGGAATGCTCCTCCCCGCTCACCGTCACGGTGGCCGGCCTGGTGTTATGATACGCCTCAAACATCCATGTTTTAAGCGTCCTTCCTCCGAAATCACAGATCAGGCACAGATGCCGCCAGAGCTCCTCCGGCTGATGAATATTATAATAGAGAAAGCTCTCCGCCCTGCTCTGACAGGAAACCTTCTCCGGCGGAAGGGAAAGCAGGAGGGCGACCCGTTCCACCATTTCCAGTGTCTGTCTGTCCACCCGTTCAAAGGTGAACATGAAAAAATCCGCTTTTTCAGGCCGGATGGGACTCCGCCCGCCTCCAGGCAGAGAAAGGCTTCTTTTGATGAACAGTGCGAGAAGGGCTGTCGCCTCAAAAAATTCTCCCCCTATTTCAACCCGTTCTCCCTGAATCGCTCTGGAAAGGAGATGATCCACCAGTACACCTTCTCCCCGCTCTGCTGTCAGAAGCGCCTCTCTTCCGCAGGTCCATACATCCCGGTCTGACCTGAGGCATAAGACGGCAGGAATCATGGAATCCTCTTCCTCCGCTTCAACGGAAAGGGTCTCCGGCTTCTGGCCGCCCGGCAGCCAAAAGCTGATCTGGGCAAATCTGTCATCCATATCCACCCCGAGAATTCCTCCGCTTATTCCCTTTTTTTCCGAATTTCCCAGAAACATATTCTTCTCTCCCAGGGCTCTTTGGAGCATACCCCCGCGCACCCGCACGAACTCCTGCGCGCTCCGCATCAATGCCCTTCTTCATGCTCTTTTCAGCTGTCTTTCTGCTCCTGTGCGGATTCTTCCGGAAGGAACAGCCCCTCCGTCATCCAGTCCGTATACAGATACTGTTCCAGAAGCTCCTGCGCATCCTCTTTTTCTCCCATCAGCCAGCCGGAGAGCACATCGTTCAGCAGGCCGTACCTCGTCCCCTTCACCAGCAGGCTTCCTGAGGCTTTCAGCTCTCCCTCATCCAGCTTCTCCTGAGGCTTGTCGGCAAAGGTTTCCACTATGTAATACTGCAGGCTCTCCCCGGCAAAAAGCACAAACTGCGCTGAATAAATGCCCGCATACACATGCTGCATTTCCATGGTCTGCATGGGGCCGCTTCCCGCCCCGGACGCAGAGGGGGCGGATACCCGGTAATGGATGGAAACCGGATGCTCCCGTCTTCCCTTATACACCACTATGGTCCTGTCCAGCAGCATCTCCGCGCCATCCAGCAGATCCGCATATTCCTGAAACAGGGGAAGCTTCATCCCTTCTGCAAGCAGCCGTTCCCCCATTTTCCGGATCGTTTCATCCGTTTCCGCGTTTCTCTCATCCCGATGTCTGGAATAATATTCCAGGAATGCCAGCGCACACATATCTGTAAGCTCATCTCCGCCTGTCTCCAGCCGCGCGATGTCCTTCAGCACATAAGCGTCCATTTCCTCCCCTTCCATCAGAAAAAGGCCGCTGGCACGATGCAGAAAAGCCTCCTCCAGATCCGCTCTTCCGCCCTCGCACACGTAGCGCCGGAGCAGAGCAGTTCGTTTCAGTACATTGTCTCCGGTGAAAAGAAGCTGAATCAGGATCCGTTCTGTCAGCCGGTAGGTATCCACCGCAAAATCCTCTGCCGCCCTCCTGATCTGCAGCAGCTCCTCCATCCTTCCTTCAAAATGCTCCGCCAGCCAGGACAGAACATGGCTGTCATATTTTCCCCGGAAAAAGGCGCTGCCGGCAATTGCCGTCATACGCTCCTCTTCCTCATACTGCCCGCCTTCCAGAAGCCTGCTGGACAGGCGCAGCAGAATCTCTGCCGGCTCCCTTTCCAGATCCAGCCCGGCCAGCCACTCATATGCTTTATCATAGAAGGAACGGAGTACCAGGAAGCCCACAGTTTCATAAACGTCAGGACTTTCCGTCTGAGGCCGCTCCAGCTCCTGCAGGAGCAGATCCATCTCCTCCATCTCCTCATGCTCATAATAATATCGCAGCAGAGCCATACGGATTGCTCTTGCGAAAGCCGGCAGAATCTCCTGCCGTGCCGCCAGCGCCCGCAGACGGGAGGCGTTGTTTCTGGTGACGTGAATCTTTCCCTTCCGAAATTCACAAAAATAGAGATCGCAGCCAAGCACATTTTCTGAATAAGGCCCTGCCAGCTTCATACACTGCGCTGGATTCATCAGCCGGGTCAGCTTATGAGCCCGTCCTGCCGAATAGCGGTTATGTTCTTCATCCTCCAGCAGGATTTCACAGTCCCGGTCATAGATTTCCACCCATGCACGGCCGTTTTCCACCGGCCAGATCTGTTCGCCGCGCAGCCTGTCGTGGATCACTACTGCCTGCCGGATATCCTCCCCTTCGCAGTCCAGCTGCTGCAGAAACGCCACCCGGGCCAGAGCCCGGCAGTTATCCTTCGTCAGGAGCCTTTCTTCCAGCACATTCTGATACAGATAAGCCAGATCTCTGCTCATTCTTCCCCGGTAAAGCTGCTGCAGGACAAAGCGTTCCATCTGTCCCCGATAGGTCTGATAGAGTTCAGGGAACTCCTCCCGGTGCTTCTGCACATAGGCATAAAGGTAAGCGAGGTGATCCTGATCCAGGTTGCTCTGATAGGCAAAGTACATCAGTGCCATTCTCGGGATCTCCGTCTCCTGCTCCAGATCAAGAGAAGCCATGAAATATTCATACAGTCGGGTCACACGCAGATCCTGCTCCACTCCCGCCCGGTACCATTCCACCCACTCAGGTCCGGTTTTGTTTCCCTTGATCAGCAGAGCGCATGCCGCCTGCAGAAGAGCCGCAGAAGGCGTTTTTTCCTGACAGCGGCGCAGCGTATCGAACAGCGCGTCATCAAAATATTTTTCCTTTTCCGCCAGATAAGCCAGATGGCCGGCCAGATCCGCGGAAATGATACCCTGGCGCGCTCCATAGTGAAGGACCTGCCGTTCGAATGGCCCCAGCTTCATGATCAGTGTCGGACTGAAGTTCAGAAGCTGCACCGCCTCCAGATACAGTACGGGACTGATGGTTCCGTGTTCGAACTGATCCTCCAGAAACATCCATTTACGCGACGCGCTTCTCTGAAGCTGTGGAGAAAGGAAAAGCATCAGCCATGCGATCTGCCAGCTTCCCCTGTTGGCCCGGTGCGCCTCTTCCACATTTGCAGCGACTCTGGCAGTATATCCCTCATCCCTCTGATAGAGACTGGACAGGTACAGATAATAGCAGTACACCTCCGCACCGTCCACACGTGGAGCTACCACCACCTGCTTCAGAATCTTTCCCGCTTCCTCAAAGCGCTCCTCCGTAATCAGAAGATGAGCCTGATACAGCCTGACCGGAATGGATTTCTCATCCAGTCTGCGCAGGCGCTCCACCACTTCAGCAGTCCGCGCCCGCCACTGCGCCGCGTTCAGCTTCTTCATCCGAAGCTCCTGGTACAGCTTTACCAGCTCCACCGTCATCCGTTTCCATTCCCTGCGCCTGCCTCCGTTTTGAGATGTGGATGGCCTTTCCGTGAGCACAGCGACCGTGACCTCCAGGCAGTCAGTCTCACGACCGTCCTGTGTCCGCAGGGCTCCGCACCGGGTCCGAAAACGGAGTCTGCCGTAATTTTTCCCTCCATGCAGTCTTGCCGGAGTCACGAACACGGGAAGGCTGCACTGGTTTCCCAGAAAATCCTCCTCCGTCAGGACCTTTTTCTCCAGGGACAAAAAGTCTCCCTCCGCTTCTACCATCAGCCTGGTATAGCCCCAGCCATTTTTTCTCAGCACAAATGTTTCGCAAAGCTGCGGCTCGCTCTTCCTTGAGCCGGAAGCATTGACCACCAGCTCGCCTGCCGGGAACAGGTATTCCACAGGCGGCTTTTTCCCGGCAGATACCAGAAATTCCTCCATATTCTGCCCGTTTCCCGGAGTGCGGGAAAGTCCTTTGTACAGACTCCGGTATTTTCTGTCGCTTCCGGAAAGAAGCTTCACGAAATCGGAGGAATAAAACAGCTTTACCGCCTCCGCCTGGCTCTCTCTTGCAAGCCGCACAAACGGGAAAAGTCCGGAAGGCTCCTTCTCCCTTCCAGTCTCCCCATCCTGCAGTCCGGAAGCATTCCGGGAAGAGAAGCGCCCGCTGCCCTGAATTTTCACATGAAAGGGAAGCTCATATTCCCCACATTCGGAAAGGATTACGAATTTTCCGGAGCGCTCATCCCCCTCCCGCATGCCGCCTGCATCAAACCGGTAGGCGATGCTTTCCGACACGCCTGAAAAGGACGGGGTAAGGCACTCCATACGCTCCTCCAGACAGAGCACATAGCCGGCTGCAGGCTTTCCATCCTGTGAAACCACCTCAAAAAAACCCTCCCGGATCTCCTCCCGGCTCAGCTCAAGCTCAAGCTGCTTTCCAGGAAGAGACAGAGGGCCCCGTTTTTCCTCCCATCCGTCCAATGCTATGTGCTCCCTCATATCCGTCATGGCCCTCATCTCCCTTGCATATTACCAGCCGTACGATGACCGGCAGCCTTGCATTTCCATTTCAAAAGCATTAATATCAATATACAGTATAACATCACCGGCCGGGATTCCGCAACACGTTGTGAGCCTCCGGTCCGTTGAAAGGGAAGATGGTGCCGCCCGCTTTCGGCATCGTCCCGGAAAGGAGCCTTCTATGGCAGAAAATACTCCGTTTCACGGAAGTGATCTTGAAAAAATTGAACAGCTTTACGGCATTCCGAAGGAAAAAATCACGGGCTTCGGCTCCAATGTCAATCCTCTCGGGCTTTCTCCCCGGCTGAAAGAGTATCTGGCTCCCCGCCTGGATGTGCTCTCCTCCTACCCGGACCGGGAATATACGGAACTGAGGAAAGCGATTGCGGCCTACACGAAGGCGGACGCGGAACATGTGCTGTGCGGCAACGGCTCCACGGAGCTGATCACCGCCTGCATCCGGGCGCTTTCTCCCAAACGGGCGCTGCTGGTTTCTCCCTCCTATTCCGAATATGAAAGGGAGCTTCGGCTTGTGGGCTGTGTTCCGGATTATTTCGCCCTTTCAGAGGAATTGGACTTCCGGCCGGATACCTCAGAGCTCATCCGTCGTCTGGAAGAGACTCCGTCCATCCGGATGCTCATTCTGTGCAATCCCAACAATCCCACCTCCGGAGCCCTGGACGTTTCCGGTCTTCGGGAGCTTCTTTCCTTCTGTCAGGAAGCGGGCGTCCATGTGATGGTGGATGAAACCTACGCGGAATTTGCCCCGGATGTGGAAGCCATCTCCGCCATCCCGCTTGCGGGGGAATTCTCCTGCCTCGTCGTCCTGCGTGGAATTTCCAAATTCTGGGCCGCTCCGGGACTGCGGCTCGGCTATGCCGTCACCTCAGATGAAGCGCTCCGGGAAGGAATCCTTTCCCGCAAGGATCCCTGGACCGTCAGCTCCCTTGCTGATCTGGCAGGACAGTTCCTGTTCTCGGATACAATATATATAGAAGAAACGCGTTCCCTGATTTCCTCCGAGAGGCAGCGCATCCGGCAGGCGCTCTCCGGCCTTGCCGTCAAAACCTATCCCTGCTTCGCCAATTTCATCCTCTGCCGCAGCCTGAAAAAGGGTATAAACGCCCATGTTCTGTTTGAAGCCGCCATAAGAAAGGGAATGATGATCCGGGACTGCTCCGATTTTCCGGGGCTGAACGGAGATTTTTTCCGCTTCTGCCTCCTTCTTCCCGAACAGAATGACCGTCTTCTTTCCTGTCTCACAGAACTTCTCGGCTGAACGGCAATCATACCCGGCGCGAGTGTGCGCATGATACATACCATTTCATGCGCACACTTTTTTTACATTACCGGCTGCTCCCCCACCGTTTTATCATCTCTGCTTCCCCGCCGTTTTATCATCTCTGCTTCCCCGCCGTTTTATCATTTCTGCTTCCCCGCCGTTTTATCATTTCCCTCTTGACAACGAACAGGTTTTGGATTATTGTATTATTATAATAATACAGGCAGTCAGCCGCAGGCTGACTGCGCGTCCCGCATAACTGCGGAGCCTTATTTTTATAGAAAGGACTGATACAATGGCATGGAACCTGGACTCTGACCGACCCATATACGCACAGCTGCTGGAGCGCATCCAGCGGCAGATCGTATCGGGCTGTTACGCGCCGGGTGACAAGCTTCCCAGCGTCAGGGAGCTTGCCGCCGAGGCGAGCGTGAACCCGAACACAATGCAGAAGGCCTTTGCGGAGCTGGAACGCAGCGGCCTGATCATTACCAGAAGGACCAGCGGCAGATTTGTGACGGAGGATACGCAGATGATTGCACAGATTCGCACCAGTCTCGCAAAAGAAGAAATCCACAGCTTCCTGAACAGAATGAGAGGACTGGGCTATGAGACGCAGGACATCATCCGGATTCTTGAGGATGAGAAACAGACGGAGGAAACAGAAAGGAGCGCACAGGCATGAATGAACTGGTTACCATCACCAATCTCACAAAAAATTACGGCCGCTTCACCGCGCTTTATCCTCTGAATCTCACCATTCCAAGAGGACGCATCATCGGCCTGCTCGGCCCCAACGGCAGCGGCAAGACCACACTGATCAAGCTTCTCTGCGGTCTGCTGACCCCTAACTCCGGTTCCATCCTGATCGATGGAAACACTCCCGGCGTAGAGACCAAAAAGCATGTTTCCTATCTGCCGGAACGAAGCTACATGACCAGCAGCCGGAGAGTTTCCGAGCTGATGGACTACTTCAATGATTTTTATGAGGATTTTGACCCGAAAAAAGCGATGTCCATGCTGGAGGCCCTGCACATCGACGGAAACGCATCCATGAAATCCCTTTCCAAGGGCACCAAGGAAAAGGTGCAGCTCATTTTCGTCATGAGCCGGAATGCCGATCTGTATATTCTGGATGAGCCCATTGCGGGCGTGGATCCGGCAGCAAGGGACTATATCCTGAAGACCATCATATCCAACTACAACGAAAACGCCAGCATCCTGCTGTCCACCCACCTGATTTCGGACATCGAGACCGTGCTGGATGACGTGATATTTTTAAAGAACGGGCAGCTTATGCTGCAGTCCTCGGTGGAGGATATCCGTTCCCGCTACGGGAAATCCGTAGACGGCTATTTCAGGGAGGTGTTCGCATGTTAAGCCGCTTAATCCGTCATGAATGGAGGGAAACCTGGCGCATTCCCGTCATTTCCTTCCTCGTCATTCTCTTTCTCACACTGGTATGCTTTATCTGCTTCCGGCAGATGGAACCTCCTGCGGATGAAAATTCCGTCAACGCGGGCGCATTTGTGATCATGATGCTCTACTGTCTGATCATCAGCTGCATCAGCACGGTGGTGACCATCTATATCGCAATCCGCTTTTACCGGAATCTGTATACGGACGAGGGATATCTGATGCACACGCTTCCGGTTACGCCCAGACAGCTCATTCTCGCCAAGCTGCTGGTCGCCGCCCTGTGGGTGTTTGTGCTCTCTCTCCTGGCGCTCTGGGCGATCTGCTGCATCCTGCTGTTCGGCCTTCCCGCCATGGTGCTGGTGGATATGTCAGTCATAATCCCCGCGCTCACGGAATATTTCCCGCAGATTTTCGGCATGGGACCTGTGGCGTTTCTCCTTTTTTACGTGCTGCTTTCCCTGGTTTCCGCCTTCAGCAGCGTGCTGGTCGCTTACGCGGCAATTTCGCTGGGGCAGCTTTTCTCAAAGCATAAGGTAATGGCATCCATCCTCTGCTACATCGGCTTTACCATGCTGATTCAGACGGTGAGCACCCTCCTGATGACGCCCTCCCTGACGAGGCTGGTTCTTTCTCAGGACATGGTGAATACCGCAAGCGGAATCCCGTCCTACTTCGGTGCCTATATGCGGGAAATCCTCCTCATATCCATGGCAGGTTCTGTTATCTGCGCCGTGATTTCCTACATTCTGACGGAATACATCATGCGCCGGCAGCTGAATCTGGACTGATGAACGGCCGGTAAAGCTGGCTGTACGGCAATTCGGGCGTGCCTGCGCCGATTCGCCAGCCCATAAATGCCCGGCCCCGGAAATGGCCGGAAGCTCCTGAAAAGAAGGCTTCCGGCCATTGCTTTTTTGCATAAGTTAGTATATACTAACATCAGTAACAGGCGTCTTTCCGGCTGACACATTTTTTCGGAATCCATCCGCTGTTTCAGCCAAACCTCACCCGGCGCCTGAGAATGGAGGATATCATGCAGAAAATCACGCTTAAAATCGACGGCATGATGTGCGGCATGTGCGAAAGCCACATCAACGACGCCATCCGCCGCGCGTTTCCGGTCAAAAAGGTCACTTCCTCACACTCAAAAGGGGAAACGGTGATCCTGAGCGAAACCGATATAACGGAGGAAGCGCTGCATGGGGCCATTGATCCCACCGGTTACCGCCTGCTCTCCGTCAGCAGCGAGCCTCATGAGAAAAGAGGACTGTTTTCCCGTTTTTCCCGCTGAAAGCCGGAAGGTTTTGTTATAGGAAGGTTCCGTTCCATGCCGGAACCTTTTCCAACCGGGCTGCATACCATAATCGTAAGCAAATCCATGAGGTTATCTTCGTATTATGGCAAAAAGAATGCATGCTGCCCAGACCATCGACAGCCCCTATGCAGGGGGCCTGAAAATCAGCCTTACCTCCAGCCTGGGACAGATTCCGGTGGCAGGAGCCACCGTAACCATCTCCATTACCGGACAGCCCGGCTCCATCATTGAAAGGCTGACCACGGACGATTCCGGACAGACTCCCCTGGTGGAGCTTCCCGCCCCCGCGTTGGAATACAGCATGGAGCCGTCTGAGGTACGTCCCTACTCCGAATACGACATCTCCGTGGAGGCTCCCGGATATGAGCCCGTCGTTGTGGAAGCTTCTGAAGTCCTTCCCGACGTCACCTCCCTGCAGCCCATCTCCATGATTCCGGAACAGGAGCCGGGACGTGAGGAGGATATCTTCATCCCGGACCACACGCTCTATGGAGACTATCCTCCCAAGATCCCGGAGGCTGAAATCAAGCCCATGGATGAAACCGGTGAGATCGTTCTGAGCCGTGTGGTCATTCCGGAATATGTTGTGGTTCACGATGGTGTACCCTCCGATTCCACAGCCCCAAACTACTATGTCCGGTATGCGGACTACATCAAAAATGTGGTTTCATCGGAAATCTACGCCACCTGGCCTGAAAATACCCTCTATGCAAATACCCTCGCCATCATGTCCTTCACGCTGAACCGGGTTTACACGGAATGGTACCGCAGCCAGGGCTACAATTTCACCATCACATCCTCAACGGCCTACGATCAGAAATGGATTTACGGCAGAAACATCTATGAAAACATCAATCTGCTGGTGGATACGATCTTTGCCAATTTCCTGTCCCGTCCTGGCGTTCGCCAGCCCATCCTCACCAGCTACTGCGACGGGAAGCGTGTGACCTGCTCCGGCCTAAGCCAGTGGGGCTCCAAATTTCTCGGAGACGAGGGCTACAGCGCCATCGACATCATCCATTATTATTACGGAAGCGACATGTACATCAATACAGCGGAGGCAATCAGCGGCATTCCTTCTTCCTGGCCCGGCTATGATCTCACCATCGGCTCCAGAGGCCAGAAGGTCTACCAGCTTCAGGAGCAGCTGAACCGCATCCGCCAGAACTATCCCGCCCTTCCCTACGTCAACCCGGACGGCATCTACGGCCAGCAGACCGCAAACGCCGTGCGCGCCTTCCAGCAGGTCTTCGATCTGCCCGCAACGGGTGTTACGGACTATCCCACCTGGTACCAGATCTCCCGCATCTATGTGGGCGTTTCCCGGATTGCGGAGCCGGACTGAACGCCCGCACGCCCCTGTCTTTTCTGGGACTGTGGCTTTGCGGCTTCGGAGATGGCAAAATTTTCTCAGGTGCGCTATACTTTCCGTACAGACAGCTCCGCCTCACAGCGGAAGAAAGGGAGGCACTTATGGGAATCTGCAGCGAACTCTTGTATTCATAATCAAATCAGAGCCTATACCCGATCCATATTACAACTGGAATTCATGGGCTGACCCTGCATGATCCGCTGGCGGCCGTCTGCGTTTTTCATCCGGGCAAGAACCGTTGACAGGGAAAAATTTTACCGCATCTTAAGCGATATCCTGTGTTGACTAAAAAAATAAACTGTTGTAAAAAGCTAAAAATTCCTCACTGCCCTGTTCGCAGTGAGGAATTTCTATGCATTCAGCTTTGACAGTCAATATTATAACTCCAGAAGGGTTGCGATTTCTTCTGCTGTATCCAGTACCTCTGCAAATGTCAGAGCACTGGCATAGCTGTTTTCCTTTGCGTAGTTCTCCCAGAGACGATACAGGGCAGGCTCTTCCCGTATATCGTGCAGTATATCCCTCCAGTCTTTAATCTCATCAAGTGAATCCCGCTTACCTGCGGTATGTAAGACGGCGGACTTCATGAATACTGAACAGCCGCCGGTGTGATGGCATCTCCGGTCGTGATGTCGATCCTCATGGGAGCATTGATCTTTCCATATTGCGCCATAAGATGAACACGAAAATTGCTATAGGCGTCATCTTCCCGGATCGGCTCAATGGATCTAAAGATAAATTCGATTCCATCATCCACATTCACAGAAAGGATCTCCTTCACTACCGATACGATTTCACCTTCCTCCATTGGTATCCCCCGAACCGTCGCATCCATATCCATCGTGGTGCGCTCACTGATTCCAAGCATGGATGAGATCAGAAGACCGCCTTTCAGAATAAAGTTATTTCGATAGTCGGAGTTTGCCAGACGCTCCAATATTCTTTCAAACAGATACATCTGTAATACTTCCTGCGGACGAAGTTTTTGCTTTGAGGCAATATTTCTGACAGCTCCTTTGAGCTGCTCAGGTGTTTTCATAGCAACACCTCCATATAAGTTCTTATCTTTTCTTCTATTCTGAAGGCTTTGCTGTATTTGAGCAACTTCCGGCTGTTGGGCTTTGTCCGAAAGTAGTCGTTTATCGCCTGGGAATAAAGTTGCATCTCAATCTGCTCTTTATCCCGCACCAGATCACAGATACAACGTTCACGGTCATACAAACGAACCATACCTCCCTAAGGAGACCTTGTCTCCGTGATACCAAGCTCATATAGTTCCGGCTGCACATAATGGCAACGAAGATTCGGGTTGTCTCGACGCACCACAGTCATGTTAGTACCGTGGGGTACAGTGACATCTATGATGTGAGGAGTCCTGTCAGACATTCCCCAGAGAAAGAGTGCCGTACCATAGGAAAATAACGCTTTTGAACTTTGTGCCTGAAGCAGGACATACTCATCCGTAAATCCGTCCGACAGGACGTAGATTCCTTTGCGTACCCGCTCAAGTTTGCCCCTGTCCACGTATTTTTTCAGCATGGGACGGCTGATACCAGCCTCTTCTACCTGAGAAGTGCGGATAAATCCATCACCTGTTTCCGCAAGAGTCTTCAGTTGCTTCCAGATTTGATCCACTGTATCACCTCCAGATCATCGTTTACATTCATACTTCTTATTATGTGCTGTAGAAGTCGAAATGTAAAGACTGTATGGAAGTTAGTATGCCCGTCATCATTAAATTTATTCGGTTGTATCTGCGCCAACCGGCGCGGTATTTTTCTCAAAGCTTCTCATCGCAAGAATGGTTTCCGAAATCAAATCGTCCAGGCTCCAGCCCAGCATTTCCGCTCCCTTCTCGATCACATCCCGGGAGCAGCCCGCCGCGAACCGCTTATCCTTAAACTTCTTCTTCACGGATTTCAGCTCCAGATCCTGTACGCTCTTTGAAGGACGTACCAAGGCGGCCGCCCAGATCAGGCCGCTCAGCTCATCCACGGCGAAGAGCACCTTCTCCATTTCCTTCTCCGGCTTCACATCCACCACCAGGCCGTAGCCATGGCTCGCCGTCGCGTGGATCAGAGACTCGTCGAGCCCTTCTTCCCGCATGATTTCCTGGGATTTCACACAGTGTTCATCCGGATATTTTTCAAAATCCAGGTCGTGCAGAAGTCCCACAATACCCCAGAAATCCTCTTCCTGCTCATAGCCCAGCTTTCTGGCGAAATATCTCATGATTCCTTCCACCGTTTCGGCATGCTGCAGGTGAAACGCGTCCTGATTGTATCTGGTCAGAAGCTCCCAGGCTTCCTCTCTGGTCGGTATTTTTCCCATTTTCTGTCACCTTATTTCGTCAGCACTTCCATGATCTCATTGGAACGGGTCACGAACCGGGTCATGGCTTCCGCATCCAGCGGACCGTTCTGCAGCTTCGCAAGGTCATAGAGCTGCTCGCAGATCAGCTTCTCATTGGCATTATCCGCCTCATCCTTATGCTCGATCACATATTTTACCAGCGGATGATTAGCGTTCAGCACCAGGGTCTCTCCTTCTCCGCCGCCGAACATTCCCATATCCATACCGTTTGCGGCGTACATCCGCATCATGTCCTGCATTCTTCTGGTTTCCTCGGAAATGGTGAGGACGGAGGACACCTTGTCATTTTTCAGCTTCTCCACCTTTACGGTGAGCTTGTCGTTTCCAAGCGCCTCACGAACCAGCTTCTGCATCGCCTCGGACTGAGCATCCAGCTCCTTCTGGTCCTCTTCGGAGGTCTCATTCTTAAAGGAATCGGTGATGTCCGCATCAATCCTGCGGAAGCGGATTCCTTCATTCTTCATCTCAAGCTGATTGATGAAAGGCTGGTCGATCTGATCGGGAAGAACCACAGCGCTCAAGCCTTCCTGTTTGAACATGTTTACATACTGGCTCTGCTGCTTTAAGTCGGTCACATAGTAGATGACCTTTTCCTTCTTTTCTTCTTCCTTATCCTCTGCCTTCGCTTCATCGGCCTTATCATCTACAACCTCGGCGTCTACCTTCTCGCCTTTTTCATCCACGGCCGTCTCGTCCTTTTCATCCGGGTCGGACTTTCCAACCTCCAGGCAGTCGGGAAGGGTCTTGTATTTGCCGTCCAGATCCTTGAACAGAATGTAGTCCGTCATCTTCTGGCAGAACTTGTCGTCCTTCAGGCAGCCGTATTTCACGAACGGGCTGATGTCATCCCAGTATTTCTCATATTCCTCACGGGAGGTCTTGCACAGGCCGGAAAGCTTGTCCGCCACCTTCTTGGTGATGTAGACGGAAATCTTCTTCACGAAGCCGTCATTCTGCAGCGCACTTCTGGAAACGTTCAGCGGCAGATCCGGACAGTCGATCACGCCCTTTAAGAGCATCAGGAATTCGGGAATGACTTCCTTGATATTATCCGCGATGAATACCTGATTGTTGTACAGCTTGATCACGCCCTCAATGGATTCGTACTCCATGTTGATCTTCGGGAAGTACAGAATGCCCTTCAGATTGAACGGATAATCCATGTTCAGGTGAATCCAGAACAGAGGCTCCTTATAATCGTGGAACACCTTTCTGTAAAATTCAATGTAGTCATCCTTCGTGCACTCGCTGGGATTCTTCGTCCACAGCGGATGAATGTCGTTCATGAGGACAGGACGTTTTTTAATTTTCAGGCGGACGGGTTCAGGCTTTTCCTCTTCCTTTTCGCCCTCATCCTCGCCGTCCTTTTTCTCTTCCTTCTTTTCCTTCTTCTCCGGCTGGATTGTCTCCAGAACCACATCCGTATCCAGCTTCTCGTCCTCATTGATGGTCTGAGTTTCCGGCGTGTTCTCTCTGGACAGCCAGATCTCTACAGGCATGAAGGAACAGTATTTCTGAATGACCTCTTCCGCCTTATACTCATTGCAGAACTGCAGGCAGTCCTCATTCAGGAACAGAGTAATCTGCGTTCCCACCTGATCCCAGGTGCCGTCCGTCATGGAAAATTCTGTGCCGCCGTCGCACTCCCAGTGAACCGGAGTTGCGCCTTCCTTATAGGAAAGGGTATCGATGTGTACTTCATCCGCCACCATGAACGCGGAATAGAAGCCCAGACCGAAATGACCAATGATCTGGTTGTCATCAGATTTATCCTTATATTTCTCTATGAAGTCAGCCGCACCGGAAAAGGCGATCTGGTTAATATACTCCTCTACCTCGTCCGCTGTCATGCCGAGTCCGTTATCGATGAACTTTAAGGTCTTTTCCTCTGGATTGACGATCACCTGGATCTTCGGATTATAATCCTCCGGAAGATGGCTCTCTCCCATCACATCCAGCTTCTTTCTCTTGGTGATGGCGTCGCAGCCGTTGGAGATCAGCTCCCTGTAGAAAATGTCGTGGTCCGAATACAGCCACTTCTTAATAATGGGAAAAATATTTTCGCTGTTAATGGACAGACTTCCATGTCTCTCTGCCATATCAATCACGTTCCTTTCTCTTTTTATGGAAAACAACCGTTCCCAGGAAACAGTTGTTTCCGACTTTGATACTTAGTTTACTTCCGGAAATAAGAAATGTCAATAGAAAATTAGCACTCATTTAAAATGAGTGCTAATAACAAATGGTATCTTTCTGTCCTGCTGATGTCAGGAAATCGTTTTTAAAATTTTTCCCAATTCTGGAAGGTCTTCGCTGATAATCTCCCAAACCAGCATCAGATTAACACCTTCATAATCATGAACAATTCGGTTCCTTAATCCATACATTTCCCGCCACGGGATCTCCGGATGTTTCGAAATAAAAGCATCTTCCGTCTCACGACACAGCTCCCCTATCTGGCTGAGATTAAACACACACGCTTCTACCAGTTTACTGTCTGCCGCAAAGCTTTCGTAAGTACAATCCTCACAATAGGCAATAATTTTCTCCACATATCCTGCCATTTTTTGAACTACAATTTCACCTCTCATATATAACCACCCCACTGGACCGGATTTCCTGATCAATCAGCGATCCCTGCTCTATATGAGACACATCAAACACATCTACCGGCATTCCAACAGCCTGTCGAATCGCTTCCATGAAGCCGACAAATTTCAATCCTCGTAATCTGCTGTCAACCAGAAGATCAAGATCACTTTTCTTTGTTGCCGTACCCTTTGCAACAGAACCGAAAAGAACAGCGCGCGAAATGTCATAACGCTCAAATATCGGAATAAGAACTGATTTCACATCAGATATCGTTTGAATCATGACCTCTCCTTTCTCCATCGACAGACGGTACTGAAACCGCATCCCTTTTTTCTATCATAACCGATTTCAGCCATGACTTCAACCGTTCCAATCCTGTTCCAGAGGAATCAATCCTGTGCCAGGGGAATCGGTGCAAATTCCTCCATATCTTCCTCCGTAATCTCCCGGATCACCCTGCAGGGAACGCCTGCCGCAAAGCACATCGGCGGAACATCCTTCGTAACAACGCTTCCCGCGCCAATCACCGCCCCTCTGCCAACCGTCACGCCCGGACAGATCACCGCATTGCTCCCGATCCACACATAATCCTCAATGACAACCTTCCTGCAGTACATTTCCCCGTGGAGTCTTGCCTGATAATGCATGGGATGATTTGTGGTGCAGATGGTGACATTCGGCGCGATCAGCACGTTTTCTCCTATGCTGATTTCATAGTCATCCACAAGGGTAACGTTGGAATTCATATATGTGCCTTTTCCTATGGAAACGGTATTTCCCATTGCGAGCGTGAGAGGGGGCTCAATCCAGACGTTATCCCCGCAGAAAGCAAATAATTTTTGCAGAATTTCCACTCTTTTCTCTGTTTCCTCCGCTCTCGTCCGGTTATAATCCTGGCAGAGGCCTCTGGCAAACTTCTGCTGTTCGATGTTTTCTCCGGTATCCACCCAGAGAAGTCCCTTCGCTCTGCGTTCCGCCATTGACATTTTATCCTTGTCCATTTTTACCTCCATTCCCAAGTCCTATCCATTCAGACATGCAAAATTATTATTGCTCCTGTGCTTCTCTGACGGTTAAATCCTTTACCCAGAGATATTTTTTATAATGCCGGTAAACCGCCGGAAGCTTGAGCATCTCGTCCAGATTGATGATACAGAAAACCGCCGCCACCGGCAGTTCAAGGAGAAAGGCCGCAATCAGCCCTGCCGGAACCGCTATGAGCCACATGACCACGGTATCGCAGAAAAAGCCGAACCGGGAATCACCTCCCGCGCAGAAAATACCGGCGATCACCGTGCTGTTCACAGACTTTCCCACCATATAATAAGTACACATGAGAAGCATTACATCCAGATATCCCTGGGCCTGCGGCGAAAGCAGGTGCATCGCACGGACCGCCGGGATCAGCAGCGCAATCACGCCTCCTGAGATTGCTCCTGCGAGAATGGCAAAATGACAGAGCCTGTCCCCATACCTTCTGGCCCTCTCCAGCGCCCCTGCTCCCAGCTCATTTCCCACAAGGATACCGCCGCCGGTGCCGATCCCGAGGCAGAAGCAGACCACAAGGTTTTTCACCACACCGGCCACCGAATTGGCAGCCACCGCATCGCTGCCCAGATGCCCCATGATTACGGAATACATGGAAAAGCCGCAGCCCCATACCAGCTCGTTTCCGAGCACCGGGGCGGTATATTTCCAGAATTTTCTTTTCAGATCAGCAGCCGGATGCAGCAGATATTTTGTCCGCAGCCGGATCCTGCCCGGCGGCCGGCTGTCCGCCAAAGCCCAGACAAGCTCTCCTCCCTTCGTCAGGACGGTGGAAAGTGCCGCTCCCGCCACACCCATCCTGGGCATTTCCAAAAGTCCATAGATCAGGATCAGATTCAGCACAATATCCGCCGCCTCCATCGTACCGCTGATCACCGTACTCTGCAAAGCTCTGCCGCTGTTTTTCATGATGCAGAGATACATCTGCGATATACCGCAAAGGAGATAGGAAGGGCTGACAAGCCTCAGATACTGAACCCCGTACCCGATCAGCGTCGATTCATCCGTAAAAAATCTCATGAGAATCCCCGGAAACAGGAACGAAGCCGCCGAAAAGACGGCAGATACCGCCAGGGAGATCCGAAGGATCAGCCCCAGTATTTCCTCCACCGCGCCCTTTTCCTCTTTTCCCCAGAACTGCGCCGCGAACATGCTGCCGCCGATGGTCAGGGCCGTCACAAAGAGATTGAACACAAACGTCACCTGTCCCGCCAGCGACACCGCCGACATGGCGTCCTGATCCAGATATCCGAGCATCAGCGCATCCGCCGCAGAGACGCAGGCAAGAAGGAACTGCTGCAATGCAATCGGCAGCACCAGCCGCATCAGCTTGTGGAAAAATTCCGATTTTTCCGAAGGTTCTGTTTTTTCTGAAAGCACCGCCTTTTCTTCAGAGCCTGTTTTCATCTTTCCGCCATTCCCCCTTCTCATCTGCTTTTTTTAAAAATATCACATTCTTCCATTGATTTCTTCCATTATCTTCTGTAATATTATAATTATTTTCCGGACAGACTACATTATTTTTCACGCAGGAGGAATCGGGGATGTCCAGTATGGTCAGGCAGATAGAAACTTCAGATGGAAATATCTCCATTCTCCGTAAGGATCGTCTGGAGGAGGTCAATTACAACTTTCCGGGGGTTCCCTTATATATCAGAAAAGGTACGCTCTCCGGCTATCCCGGTTATTCCTTCACCAGCCACTGGCATGAGGATCTGGAATTCATCGTCATCTTCTCCGGAGAAATGCAGTACAACGTCAACGGGGAGATTTTTACTCTGCGTTCCGGCGAAGGACTGGTTGTTGCCAGCCGGCAGATGCACTATGGTTTTTCCGATGCCCGGAAGGAATGCAGCTTCCTCTGTGTCCTTCTGCACCCGCTGCTGTTTAGTTCCAACCATGTTCTGGAAGAGGAATACGTTGCCCCGCTCAGGGATTTTTCTCCCTTCAGCTTTCTGATCCTGCGCAGGAATGTTCCCTGGCAGGCGGAAATCATGGAGCAGCTCTGCAGGATGGACAAAAAGCTGGCCGATCCTTACCCGCTTCTGGCCCTTCAGTCCCTCGGTTTTGCCGTCTGGGATCTTCTTTTTTCCCATGCCTGCCATGAAAGGGAGCCGCAAAAAGAGCATGCTTCCCGGCAGCTTGCCGCCCTGAAGGATATGCTGCGTTTTATTCAGCAACGCTATCCGGAGAAAATTTATCTGCAGGACATCGCCGACGCAGGGCATCTGTGCAGGAGCAGCTGCAGCGAACTTTTCCAGCGCTATCTGCATCAGTCCCCCGTCAGATACCTGAACACGTTCCGGCTGCGCAGGAGCGCGGAGCTTCTGACGCAGACCGATCTGTCCATTCTGGAAACGGCTGATTCCTGCGGCTTTGAAAATATCAGCTATTTCTCGAAAGCCTTCCGGGAATTCTTCGGTGTCAGCCCCAGAGAATACCGCAGGCAGAAGGCACGCAGTTTCCCGCATTAAAACAGAAGGGCCGCATTCCTTTTATCTGAGATCTTCACAATTTCCTTTCATTTTCTTCACCATTTCTCCTCACAATCGAAACTTTTTCATCACAAATTACCGCTATACTTCAAAGCATAGAAACGAGGGAGACCAGAAGAGAAAAAAGCTTCTCCCCGTTTTCCGGAAAGCAGCTTATCATCAGAGAAAGGAGATCTCAATGATGTCAGAATATTTTAACAACTATGATTCCAATATGTATAATATGTATCATGAAAATCAGAACATGAGCGATGAAAACAACGGCCTTCATACACAGGCTCCGAAGCAGCCGAAGAAGAAAAAACACTCCGGCAGGGCCGGACGCACCGCAAAGAGGATCGGCGCAATCACACTGAGCGCCGTTCTTTTCGGCGGTATTGCGGCAGGCGCCTTTCAGGGCGTTAACTGCCTGAGCGGGTATACGGCAGCTCAGACCGAAAGCGCAGCGGCAGACACCGCCGCTTTGGAAGGCTCTGCAGCGGGAACGTTGCAGTCTTCTGATTCCGGAAATGGACAGGTGCTTCAGACCTCTTCTTCTACCGCTTCCGATTCCATGAGCGTGGCAGATGTGGCTGAAGCGGTGATGCCTTCCATCGTCTCTATCACGAACCGCTCTGTGCAGGAGGTACAGAATTATTTCAGCATGTTCGGCTACTACGGCGGACAGCCTCAGATGCAGGAGACGGAAAGCGTGGGATCCGGTATCATTCTCGGACAGAATGATACGGAGCTTCTGATCGCCACCAACAACCATGTGGTGGAGGGGGCCGATTCCCTGACCGTTTCCTTCATAGATAATCAGGCTTACGAGGCCAACATAAAAGGAACCGATTCTGCCAACGATCTGGCTGTCATCGCAGTACCGCTTTCCAGCATTTCAGCGGATACCATGTCCCGGATCAGGCCGGCTACACTGGGCAATTCCGATTCGCTCCGGGTGGGTGAGCAGGTGGTTGCCATCGGCAACGCACTCGGCTATGGCCAGTCTGTTACCACGGGCATTGTGAGCGCCACTAACCGGACACTGACCACTGCAGCGGATAAAGGCTCCGGCAGCACCGCCGCTTCCTATATCCAGACGGATGCAGCCATCAATCCCGGCAACTCCGGCGGCGCGCTGGTAAATATGCGCGGTGAGGTCATCGGCATTAACTCCGCCAAGCTTGCCAGCACGGAAGTGGAAGGCATGGGCTACGCCATCCCGATCACCAGAGCTTCCTCCATCATCAGTACGCTGATGAATGAAAGCACACTGGTCCGTGTGAATGAAGCGAGCCGCGGCAGCCTGGGCATCACCGCAGCGACGGTTCCTGCCAGCGTAACGGAAGCCTACGGCATCCCTGCCGGCGTCTACGTATCCGGTGTCACTGCCGGAAGCGCTGCTGAAAGCGCAGGCCTTCGCAGAGGCGATGTGATCACCGCTCTTGACGGAAGGACCGTGACGGATGTATCCGGTCTGCAGAATCTTCTTCAATATTACAGCGCAGGCCAGACCGTAAGTCTCACCGTACAGAGCATTACGAACGGAAGCTATGCGGAAAAGACCGTCTCCCTGACGCTGGAAGGTTCTTCCGCTTCCTCCAATACGGGTGTAGCATGAGAAAAAAAGCATAAGTCAGGCAAAACAGATAAATAAGCAGCTGCGCGCCGCAAGGCGCATAGCCGCCGAAAAACTCCAGATAAAATGTCAGATCATTTTACCCGGAGTTTTTCTTTTGCACGGCAATTGTTTCAATATTTCATACCGTTCATGCAATCCTCATCAGATACAGCGCGCCGAAGGCAGGAAGATCGATTACGAGTATCCCGTTCTCTGTACGAATGCGCTTTCCCCTTTCTTTTCCGGCCTCCCCTGTTCCTCCGTAAATATCCCAGTCACTGGAAAGGCAGAGCTCGTAACAGCGCTCCCCGTTCCGGGCCGTTCCGCTCTCTTCCGGCCTTCCCGCATTCACTGCCTTCTTCTGATGATCCCCGGTCTCCTCTGATCCGGCCCCGGCCTTCTCCCGGCCGTCTGCCGTCAAAGGAAGACGGAAGGCCCTCTGCTCCCTATCCGAAAAATTGAATATCGCCAGCAGCTCCTGCCTGCCATCCGTGCGCAGGAAGGCATACACGCACTTCTCCTCTTCATGACAGTCCGCCCATGCGAATCCATCTCTGTCATAATCCCCCGCCCACAGGGCCGGCGTTTCCAGATAGATCCGGTTCAGCTCCTTCATGAATTCATGAAATCCATCGTGAAGCGGAAATGAAAGCAGTTCCCAGTCCAGCTGCCGTTTCTCGTCCCACTCCCGAAAATGAGCCAGTTCATTTCCCATGAAATTCAGCTTCTTCCCCGGATGGGCGTACATATACATATATAACGCCCGTGCCTGGGGGAATTTTTTCTCATAATCTCCGTTCATCTTCTGGATGATGGTCGCCTTCCCGTGTACCACCTCATCATGGGAAAACGGCAGAAGATAATTTTCTTCATAATAATACATCATCGAAAAGGTCAGCTTATGATAATCCCGGCTCCGATATTGGGGATCCGTGCGGAAATAGTCCAGGGTATCGTTCATCCATCCCATATCCCACTTATAATCGAATCCCAGGCCGCCTTCCTCAGCCCTTTTCGTCACGCCGGGAAAGCTGGTGGAATCCTCCGCTGCCAGCAGAATTCCTGAATGCCTTTCCTTCAGTCCCCTGTTCATGTACCTGAGAAATTCCACCGCATTCTGATTCACTCCCCGCTCCGGCTGCCCCTGCCAGTAGATCATGTTGCTGATCGCATCCATGCGCAGGCCGTCAAAATGATACTCCCTCAGCCAGTAATCCGCGCAGGACTGCAGAAAGCTTCTCACCTCTCCGCGGGAATGCATGAAATTTCTGCTTCCCCATTCACTGTTTCCCACATCCCGGTGCGGATATTCATACAGGGCAGTGCCGTCATATTCCGCAAGGGCATAGTCGTCCACCGCAAAATGTACCGGAACGAAATCCAGAATCAGGCCGATCCCGTTCTGATGGAACAGATCCACCATTTTCTTCAGATCGTCTGCCGTACCGTAACGGGAGGTGGGGCTGAAAAAGCCGGTCTGCTGATAGCCCCAGGATTCATCGCAGGGATGCTCTCCCAGCGGCATCAGCTCCACATAATTATAGCCGCACTCCTTCAGATAAGGAATCAGAAGCTCCGCCAGCTCGTCATAGCGGTACCATTCCGCCTCTCCGCCCTCATTCTTTTCGGATGCGCATTCCTTCCCGGATGCGGGCCGCCTCCAGGAACCGGCATGAATTTCATAAATGTTCAGAGGCCCCTCCTTACAGTCGTTCCTTCTTTTCATCCATCCGGAATCATGAAAATGATAAGCCGACATATCCCGGATGAAGCTGGCATTATGCGGCCTCAGCTCCATGCCAAAGCCATACGGATCACAATGATCCCGGAAGCTTCCGTCCCTTCTCCAGATCCGGTATTTATACATATCCCCTGCTTTCGCTTCGGGAATCCGGCATTCCCAGAAATTCCCGTCGTAAATCTTCTCCATGGGTGTCTCTTCCCAGTCATTGAAGGAACCGATTACCGAAATCCGTTCCGCAGCCGGGGCAAACGTCCGAAACACCGCCCCTGTCTTTCCGGGCCTGCAGCCCAGATATTCATATGCGTCAAAAATTTTTCCGGTATAAAATCCATACATGTCCATGGCCTTTTTTGCTGCCCTGCCCGCCCGGATGCACACCGGCGGGCGACAGCTTCCTCCTTTTCCTCCGGCTAACGACTTTTGTTTATTTGACTGCAGTCGTTTATTTTGCTAGGATTATTGTAACCACTTTAGCCGCCTGCCGCCACCGTCAGTTCAGCGGAAAGGTCGCTTATTCAACTTTTTTTCAAAAATGTCGGAAAAGAGGAAAAAAATCATGGATCTCCGGGTACAGAGAACAAGAATGAATATCAGAAATGCCTTTATCGAGCTTCGTTCCAGAAAGCCCATTGAAAAAATTACAGTAAAAGAGCTGGCGGAAGCCGCCTTCATCAATAAGGCTACCTTCTACCAGCATTATGAGGACCTGTACGATCTGTCCGAATCGATGGAGGACGAGCTGATCGACAATATCATCGGCTCCATTCCCCATCCCGATACCCTCCTTGACGATCCGGAGCAGGCAACTCTTGAAATTTTCAGCGCCTTCTCAGGCCAGACCAGACTGTTGGAAATCCTGTTTTCGGGCAGCCGCAGGAGCGTCCTGATCGGGAAACTGGAAAGCCGCATCCGGGAGCTGATTCTCCGGCGCTATCCGGATTATGAGGGGAATCCGGCCAGGGAGGTTCTCATCACTTTTCTCATCCAGGGGTCCTTCCACGCCTACCTCAAGCACGCAGGCAGCGGACGGGATGGAGACCGGGATAACGGTCAGGAAACAGTCCGGTTCATCGCCTCTCTGGTCAAACGCCTCCAGCCGTTTCCCTCTCTCCCGGATGAAAATACTCTTCATAAATTTTGAAAAAGCTGTCCGTATCCATCCCTTCATCCCGGATCATGGCCACAGATTCCCAGAGCGGCTCATTCAGATTCCGGGGCAGAGAATTCACGAAGGCATCATACTCCTGTCCGAATACTTCGTCCCGTCTCTGCTCCGCGATCTTCTCCTTATTGCGGTCTGTCTCCTCCCTGTTAAAGGTGCTGATACATTTGATGATCTCATACCCCTCCGATGTCTCCACCACGGCGCTGATCTCATCCGTTCCCAGGTTGAAGGCCGCCTCCTCGAAGGCTGTCTCCTGCTCTCCCTTTCCAAAGGAAAGCGTGCTTTCTGCCGCATCGCTGTACTTCTCGATCAGGGACTCAAACGCCTCTCCGGAAACAGCCTCCTCCCGCACGTTCAGCGCTTCCTGATAACAGCGGGCCTTTTCCTCCTCTGAAAAAGGCGTCGTTGTTCCATCCGCATTATGCGTTACAGTGCGGATAAGAATATGCTGTACCGTGATGGTGCGCGCCTCATCGTCGCTGATCTCAGGGTTGATGTCCCCGATTATTTCACGGTAAACCTTATCCGCCAGAGCATAGTCACGGTACATTCCTTCCGTCAGTTCCTGCGTCACGCCAAGAGCTTCCCTTTCGGTATCGCTTAAGGATTCCAGCCAGGCCGCGGCGGCTTCCTGCACCTGCTTTTCCTCCTGCGCCTGGAGCGTCACACCGCGCCTGTCCGCGAGCAGGGTCATCGCCTTGATCTGAGAAAGCTTTGCAAGCACGTTTTCCTTCAGCCTGTCCTCCAGCGTTTCCCCTTCCCCTGCCGCATTCCAGATGTCGCTTCCATATACCGATTCATACAGATTCTGCTCCGTCGTCAGATAGACCATAACCTCTGCCAGGCTGCAGGAGGTATCCGCCAGACGGAACACCTCGTCTCTGTGGAACCCGGTCGTCAGCACGATGTCCTTCGTTTCTCCGTTTCCACAGCCTGTCAGGGACAGCAGAAGCAGAACGGCAAGAACAAATGCCGCCGCTCTGCCCCTTCTTTCCCGTCTGTCCGCCCCCTGCTCTGCTTTCCTTCCGTTTACTCTCTGTCTGATCATCCTTCGCCTTCCTGCCCTGTTTTTCTCAGCCTTTTCAGGACCGTTCTCAAAGCGTCTTCATTCAGCCGCACCAAGCCTCTTTAATATGCTCTCCGCAGCGCTCAGCCCGTTCGCGGAGGCCTGCTGCAGACCTCTGGTCACACCGGCCCCGTCTCCGATGGCGCGGAGTCCCTTAATGCTCGTCTCAAAATCCCGGTCCACTATCACACGGTTGGAGTAGAATTTTACCTCCACTCCGTACAGAAGCGTCTCATCGCTTGCAATGCCGGGTGTCACCTTATCCAGCGCCCGGATCATCTCCTCGATATCCACCATGATCCGGTGCGGAAGCACCAGAGAAAGATCTCCGGGAACCGCGTCCTTCAGGGTGGGGATCAGATTGTTGCGGCACAGCCGCTCCTCCGTAGTCCTTCTTCCCCGTTTGAAATCTCCATAGGTCTGTACCAGAATCTTTCCTCCGCAGAGCATGTTGGACAGCTCCGCGATTCTTTTTCCATATTCAATGGGCGTGCTGAAGGGCCTGGTGAAATTCTTGGAGACCAGCAGGGCAAAATTGGTATTTTCCGTTTTATATTCCTGCGCCTTATAGGCGTGGCCGTTCACCACGGCAAGCCCGCCGTCATAATATTCCGCCGCCACCTCTCCGGAGGGGTTCGTACAGAAGGTGCGCACCTTATCATCAAAGGTGGGCGTAAAGAAGACCAGCTTGGCTTCGTAGAGATTTTCATTCAGGAACTGCATCACCTCGTCCCGCACCTCCACGCGCACGCCGATATCCACCGTTCCCGGCTCCGTCTCGACACCGATTTCATGGCATTTATCCTTGAACCAGTCCGCTCCTTCGCGGCCCACCGCACAGACCACCTCGTCCGCAAGGAAGGTCTCTCCCGCGTCTGTCACCACGCCCCGCACGTGTCCGTCCTCCACCAGGATCTCCTTCACCATGGTATTGAAGCGCGTCAAAACGCCTTCTTCCATGAGGTGCTGCTGGAGACGGGAATAAATTTTATAGCCTTCCTCCGTTCCCAGATGACGGATCGGACATTCCACCAGCTTCAGGTTCGCATTGATGGCCTTACGGCGGATCTTCCTGATTTCCTTTTCCTTATCCACGCCGTATACCTTCGTGTCCGCTCCGAACTTCAGATAAATGGCATCGGATTCCCCGATCAGCTCCTTCGTCCGCTCATAGCCCAGAATCTGCGGCAGATTTCCGCCCACGTCCGGGGACAGGGAAAGCTTCCCGTCTGAAAAAGCTCCCGCTCCCGCAAAACCCGTCGTGATGGCGCATGGCTGACAGCCTGCACATACGCCCGTTTTCCGCTTCGGACAGACTCTCTTTTCAATAGGCCTTCCCTTTTCGATCAGAAGTACCTTCAGATCTTTTCTCTTCTCCAGCAGCCTGTACGCACAGAAAATGCCTCCCGGACCTGCCCCCACAATAATTACATCATACTTTTCAGCCATATTTCAATCTTCCTTTTTCCACATTCACCGCGCTCATTATACCACACTTCCATGCCGCCTGCCAACGGCCGAAAAAACAGGAGGATTCCTGTTTTCCGGCAGGCCGGCGGACAGCAAAACAGGAGGAACAGCCCTCCTTCCGGCTCTCCCTCCTGTCTGCGAAAATACATTCTTCTGCCGGGCAGATTAAAGAATCCTTCTTACCCAGCCTTCCGGTCCCTCGATCCGTCCCATCTGGATTCCGGTCAGGGTGTCGTACAGCTTTTTGACAACCGGCCCCATCTCGTCCATGCCGCTCGGGAAACAGATCTCCTTTCCATGGTCCACGATCTTTCCAACCGGACTGATTACCGCCGCGGTTCCGCACAGACCGCATTCGGCAAAATCCTTTACCTCTTCCAGCTTCACCGGACGCTCTTCCACCTCCATGCCGAGGATATCTCTCGCCACAACCACCAGAGAACGTCTTGTGATTGAAGGAAGGATGCTTCCGGACTTGGGAATTACTACTTTTCCCTCTTTATCCACGAACAGGAAATTTGCTCCTCCCGTCTCTTCTACATAGGTTCTGGTGGCGGGATCCAGGAACATGTTTTCGTCAAATCCGTTGGCATGCGCGGTCACGCCCGCATGCAGGCTCATCGCATAGTTCAGACCAGCCTTGATATGACCGGTTCCATGAGGAGCCGCCCGGTCAAAATCGCTGACACACAGCGTCAGGGGCTTCGCTCCTCCTTTAAAATAAGGGCCGACAGGAGTAACGAACACGCGGAACTGATACTCCTCCGCCGGTTTTACGCCGATCACCGGAGAGCTTGCGAACATGTAAGGGCGGATATAGAGCGTCGCACCGCTTCCGTAGGGCGGAACCCAGGCAGCGTTCGCCGCAACCACCTGATCAATGGCATCCAGGAATCTCTCCTTGGGGAAAGGAGGCATTTCCAGACGCTTCGCACTGTCAATCATGCGCTCCGCATTCATATCCGGACGGAAAGTGACAATGTGGCCTTCCTCCGTCGTATACGCCTTCAGACCTTCAAAGACCTCCTGACAATACTGCAGGATTCCCGCGCACTCGTTCAGCACCACCTGTGCGTCATCCGTCAGAACGCCTTCATCCCAGGCTCCGTTCCTATAATTGGAAACATAACGTTTGTCCGTTACCATATAACCGAAGCCGAGATTGGCCCAGTCGATATTTTTCTTTTCCATTCAGCTCACTCCTTACTTTCCGTACTTTATTCTGCTGCATCGTTAAATTACTTTACATCGTCTGTTATTATAGCACCATTTCCACGTGCGTCAAAGTATTTTTTTGCATGGAGATGCACGGAGCTGTTTGCATGGAGATGCACGGAGCATGCAGGAGCAGAATTTCCGGCTGAAGACCGGCCCCGCGGAATTGCACGCTCACCCGGTTTCCTGACGGAGACAGGCCCGGGCCGTCTCCGGGCCGTCACAGCATTTTTCTCTTCCTCAGAATACGAATGGCGATGATGCAGATGAGGAGAATCACCATACAGATGATGCCGAAGCCGAAAGGCGTGTTGGCAAAGGGCATCCACTTTTCCTCCACGTTCATCCCGTAGATTCCAGAAATAATGGTGGGAATCGCCATGACAATGGTGATGGAGGCCAGATATTTCATGGCGGTATTCAGGCGGTTATCGCTGACGGAGCTAAGCAGCTCCCTGGTTCCCTTGATGATATCCCGGTAGATCTGGGTCATCTCGATGGCCTGCTGATTTTCCACCACCACATCCTCCAGAAGCTCCTGATCCTCCGGATACTTTTTGATCCGGTTGTAGCGCACCAGCCGCTCAAACACAACCTTATTCGCCCGGAGGGAGGTATCGAAGTACACCAGGTTGGATTCCAGCTCGTGCAGATCGATCAGATCCACGTCCTCCGTATCGTTGCCGATATGCTCCTCGATTTCCTTTCTCCTGCGGTCCACGATGCGCAGATAGGATTGATAGAGCAGGCAGGTACGCCAGAAAATCTGGTAGATAAAGCGGACCTGTTTTTTCGTACTGAATTCCTTCACCAGATTTTCCGTAAAAGCCTTCAGGACCGGTGTTTCCTCCCCGCAGACCGTAATCAGCGTCTCCTCCACCAGAATCAGTCCCAGCGGGATGGTGGTATACGCCTCCCGTTTATGTCTGTATTCAATGGTGGGAATATCGAACAGAATCAGTGAATAATCGTTGCTCACATCCACACGCGAGCTTTCCTCATCATCCAGAGCTGCTCTCACATCCGCCGGGTCGATCTCATAGGTCCGGGCCACCAGGCTGCATTCCTCTGCCGTAGGGGCGGTCAGAGCCACCCAGATGCCTGGCTGGAATTCATCTACCTCATGAATGATGTTTCGATCCGTCATATACCTTTTAATCATTGCGCTGTCCCCGCTTTATGTCTGTTTTCCCTTATGCCTCAGTTCTGCCGCGTTTTCCTGACATACTTCAGGAAATGATAGGTGGTGTCGAAATAGCTCATCTCATCACTTTCCGCAGCGATCTCCCATTCCTCATCCGCATCCAGATCAGGGAAATACGCGTCCGCTTCATAAACACGGTCAATCTTCGTCACATGAACGGTGTCGCAGCAGGGAAGAAGCTGCCGGTAAACGCTCTCCCCGCCGATCACATAGATGCTCTCATCCGCGTATTTTTTCAGCTCCTCAAGGAGCTCCTCCACCGAATGCACCACCACGGCATCCTTCACCCGGTAATCCGGATTTCTGGTCAGAACGATGTTTGTCCGGCCGGCAAGCGGAAGTCCCCCGGGAAAGGTATCCATGGTTTTCCTTCCGAGAACCACCACCTTTCCAAGCGTCTCCTGACGGAACATCTTGTGATCCGCGGGGATCCGCACCAGCAGATCGCCCCGGCAGCCAATCGCCCAGTTTTCATCTACAGCTACTATCATATTCATTTTCGTACGTTTCCTTCCTGTTTTTCCGCCGTTTTCCCGCTCTGTCCTAAATTGCGATCGGGATGTCCCGGATCTGCTCTCCCGTCACATAATCGTCCACCCGCACATCGTTTCGGGTAAACTGATAGAAATCCTTCACCTCCGGGTTCAGCCAGAACTTCGGTGCCGGATAGGGCGTTCTTTCAATCAGCTCCTTAATGATCGGAATATGCCTGTCATAAATGTGCGCATCCGCGATCACATGCACCAGCTCACCCACATTCATATCACACACCTGAGCGATCATGTGGACCAGCACCGCATACTGCACCACATTCCAGTTATTCGCCGCGAGCACGTCCTGAGACCTCTGGTTCAGAATCGCGTTCAGCGTAAGCCTCCTCTCCCCCTTCTTCTGCGTCACATTGAAGGTCATGCTGTAGGCACAGGGATAGAGATTCATCTCATGCAGATCCTGATGCACATAGATATTCGTCAGAATCCGCCGGCTGAAGGGATTGTGCTTCAGATCATAGAGCACCCTGTCCACCTGATCCATCATCCCCTCCTTATATTGATGCTTCACACCGAGCTGGTACCCGTAGGCCTTTCCGATGGAGCCGTCCTCATCCGCCCACTCATCCCAGATATGGCTGTGCAGGTCATGGATGTTGTTGGACTTTTTCTGCCAGATCCAGAGCATCTCATCCGTTGCGCTCTTTAAGGCGGTCCGCCGCAGCGTCAGAATCGGAAATTCCTTTGAAAGATCATATCGGTTCACCACCCCGAATTTCTTGATCGTATAGGCGGGAGTTCCGTCCGGCCACTTCGGCCGGACCTTCTCCCCCTCCGTACTCGTTCCGTTTTCCAGGATGTCCTTACACATATTGATAAAAGTAATGTCTGCCAGACTCATATTTCCTCCACGCCGCCGCAGGCGGCCCCAAAATCCCGAAAAGAATGGCATCAGCCATTCTTTGGCACGAGCTTTCATCCGTGCCGTCCTCCGGGTTATAATTTCCATTTATCGCAGAGCGCGTTGATCTGATCCGCGAACCGGGCCAGATCCTTGTTTGCCATTCCCTTCGCGTCCCGGATGACCACGAGCAGACGCGCTCCCGCCGCCTCCAGCCTTGCGTATACGCTGTTCTTCGCCGCCGGAGCCTTTGCTGTCTTTTCCCTCCATACCGGCTCCGCCTCGTATTCAAAGGCATTGTTGATCAGGTCAAACCGGGTGCCGCTGTAGGGCGCGTACGTCCGGTAGCCATGCTCCCTGCTCAATTCCCCGGCAAAGGCAGTGCAGACTGAATCCTCCCCATGTACGATAAAGACACGGAGCGGCTTCTCCTCAAAGCCGGACAGCCAGTCGATCAGCCCCTTCTTATCCGCATGTCCGCTCATCCCCTTAAAGGCCACGATGGCCGCTCTCACGTCCACCGTCTCTCCGAACAGCTTCACTTCCTCTGCGCCCTCCAGAATCTTTCTTCCCAGAGTGCCGACGGACTGATAGCCCACGAACAGGATCGTGCATTCCGGCCGCCAGAGATTATGCTTCAGATGGTGCCGGATCCGTCCCGCCTCACACATGCCTGACGCGGATACGATCACCT
Source organism: Candidatus Eisenbergiella stercoravium (assembly GCA_019113175.1). Taxonomy (GTDB): domain Bacteria; phylum Bacillota; class Clostridia; order Lachnospirales; family Lachnospiraceae; genus Eisenbergiella; species Eisenbergiella stercoravium. The sequence goes on from DXHY01000010.1 coordinate 53,792, forward strand.
TCGGCGTCTCGTCAAAATTGATGGCCTTTGACTCGTCGCTGGTGATGGAAAGCTTCAGGCCCGGGAAGGAAAGCGGATTGATTCCCTGCCGCACCAGCTCCATCGCCTCTTCGTCAAAGCACTCATATACATTGCGCTCAAAAATCTCAGTCGCTTCCACCGCCAGTGGACTGTCCACATAGACCGGAAAAACACCGTGCCCCGTCACCAGATTATCTTCCTTAATCTTCCGGAGAATATACAGCACCTCCTGGGTTCTGCCAACCGCGAAGGAAGGGATCACCACGTTTCCTCCCCGGTCGAAGGTCTCCTGAATCAGACCCGCCAGGTCCTTCACATAGTCCGGGCGGGCGGCCTCATGCAGCCGGTCCCCATAGGTGGATTCCATGATCACATAATCCGCCCTCTCCGTCTTCTGCGGATTGCGTATGAGCGGCTGATTGAGATTTCCCACATCTCCGGAAAAGCACAGCTTCCTCTCAATCCCGTTCTCCTTCAGCCATATCTCAATGCTGGAGGAGCCAAGCAGGTGTCCGATATCCGTAAACCGGATCCGCACCCCCTCGCAGACCTCAATTTCCTTCTGATAATCGCAGGGCACCAGCAGAGAAATGGCCCCTTCCGCATCCTTCATCGTATAAGGCGGCTCATACACCTCCGCTCCCGCGTGCCGCTTCGCCTTCCTGCTCTTCCATTCCGCCTCCTGCTGCTGGATGTGCGCGCAGTCACGAAGCATGATATCACAGAGCTGTGCCGTCGCCCGCGTTGCGAAAATCTGCCCGCGGAACCCTCTCGCATACAGCTGCGGCAGCATGCCCGAATGATCCACATGGGCATGGGTCAGAAAGACATAATCGATCTGCGCCTCCGGCACGGGAAGCGGAGCATTCTCAAAGGGATTAATTCCCTGCTCCATGCCCTTATCCACCAGCATGTGCACTCCCGCAGCCTCCAGATAATGACAGCTCCCTGTCACTTCATGATCCGCTCCGATAAAAACAAGCTTCATATCCTTCCCTTCCTTTCCCCCGCAATGCAAACAGCGCAGCCCCTTTGCCATTCCTCCTGCCCTTCAAAAAAGTGTGCGCGCTGAGTGCGCATCAATGTCTTTTTTATTCAATAGGAACTGAAATTGCTATTGAACAAAAAAAGCCGCTGCCCATACCCAGTATAACATGGTATGACGGCAGCGGCAAATTTATTTCTCTCCGTATATTTCCCTTCTGAGATATGCCCTGTTCTGGTCAAAATCCACCTGAAGCACTGACATTCCCCGGATCGACGCGTTAGAATAGGTCCCATCCAGCGGCAGGCTGTCCTGCACGATGTCATAGGTCATGAGCTTTGCGGCCATCAGTGCAAGCTGCATGCACTCTCCCTGCGTCAGATTGGTGGTCAGATTCGGGAACAGGCCGTTAATCAGCCCGTCCGGATTGGTCAGCACAGCTGCCGGAAGCTTCCGGAACACGGCAGAAAGCACATTTCTCTGTCTCTGCGTCCGTGCGAAGTCCGTTCCGATATACCGGTTCCTGCAGTAAGCCAGCGCCTGCGCGCCGTTCAGATGAATATTTCCCGAAAGTGAGGTATCCAGATAATCCGTTTCCATCGGTACGCCCCTCAGCTCGTTATACTCATTCAGATAGGCGTTTACCCACTGCACCTCTTCATTGGTCAGTTCCAGCTCTACGCCTCCCACGGCATCCACCAGATTGGCAAAGGCCTCAAAATTCACCACCGCATAATGGTAAACCTCCGTTCCGAAATTCTGATTGATCGTCTCCATCAGGAGCTCCGGACCACCATAAGCATAAGCCGCATTCAGCCGGTTTCCTTCATGCCCGGGGATCTCCACATACATGTCGCGCAGCAGCGAGGTCATGTGTACCGTTCTCGTCCGGTCGCTGATGGTGATCAGGATCATGGCGTCAGACCGCCCTTCTGTTCCCGACGTTCTCGAATCGCTTCCGATCAGCAGCACACTCGTCACACCGTCCTCCTTCAGCGGCCTGCTTTCGCCCTCCGCATAATTCATCCGGTCATATACGAATCCCACTGCCAGATACAGCCCACCAAAAAACAGCGCCAGCAGGACCAGAATAACCACAAGGAGCTTTTTCAGGCCGGAATGCTTTTTCTTCTTTTTTTCTGAATCATGTATTCCGGCTCTGCCGCCCTTCTTTTCCTCTTTCCGTTCTCTGCGCTTTCCCATGCTCCCATCCTCCGCCGCCCTGCGGGCAGTCCTTTCCCTTTTCGCGAAAGCTTTCTTCCCGTCTTCCGGCCGGAAATCGTCCTCTTCATCCCGGAGAAAATCCTCCTCTTCATCCGGGGAGAAATCCTCCTCTTCCTGTTGAAAATCCTCTTCCTCCGGAAGAAAATCCTCCTCCCGCTGGGAATCCTCTTCCTCCCAGAAAGGATCCGGCTCCTGTTCGCCATCCTCAGCATCCAGTGACCGGAGCTTTTCCTCTTCCTCAGACCGGGAATTCTCCCTGACTCCATCCACCTCCCGCTCCAGGAACTGCTCCAGCCCCTTCTGAATCTGCTCCATTTCGTTTTCTGTCTTTTTTCCCATGTATCATGCTCCTTTCCGGGAGCCTCTCCGGCTGTACAGACTGCTTATTGTCCAGCCCGGCATCATTGCGGTTGCCTCATTTCATCATTTCAATATGTGTTTCAGTATACCACAATACAACCGGAAAAAGGAACGTACTTCAGAAATATTTAAGAATCTCCCCTGCAGTCCGGAAGCCATCTGTATTCCCCTTGTAATCAGTCTGTAATCACTTTCCTGTGACAAAAGAAAAGAAGAAGCCCCGTATTTACTGGACTTCTTCTTTAAATCAGAGAGCGATAGACGGGGCTCGAACCCGCGGTCTCGACCTTGGCAAGGTAATCGTGATTTTTGTTCAGGGCTACGGCTACCGCTCTTTTCTTGATATTCCGGGCTTTCCTGCTTCACACAGTATATCACAGACGATCAGTTTTGTATATTTTCTGTCTAAATTTCTGTCTATTTTTACGATATATCGGGCTATAATTATCACTGCACACAAGCGAAAAAGCTCCGGTCACCCGGGGCTTTCTACTTCCAGTATGGAACTATTAAGGGAAGATAAATAATAGTTAATTTTACATTCCAATATGGAACTATTAAAGGGAAATAAACAATAATTAACTTTACATTCCAGTATGGAGCTATTAATGGTGGATAAACAATAACTAACTTTACATTCCAATATGGAACTGTTAAGGGAATATATAACAATTAATTTTACATTCCACTCTGGTGCTATTATATCATGTGAATCTGGGAATGTCTATGCTAAAAACACAGGGCATCCGTCTTCATCTGTTTTTGCAGTCACCATTTCTGGATCAACTACAATCACAGGGACATCTTCAAACCGTCTCCGGCGCTTCCGGTCAACGGTGTATGTTTTATGAATTCTGTACACTGTTCCCTTCATCCCTGAACGCCAGGGAACATAGGCCGGCATATCCAGAAACGCTTCGCTTTCTGTTCCAGATATTTCCGTTTCTTGAACGCCGTCAATCCGTATGAGATCCTCATACCTTCCCAGAGACGGAAACCGCTTCGGGTATCTTAATGCAGAAACAATTTCTTCCACCTCAGATTGATCGAGCGGGAGAATGTGAAGGCGGAGATCCAGATCTGCGATGTATTCCATCACCGCAGGCTGCCGAACATATCCGCGGAATCCCTCGCCGTCACGTACACGGACCGGGAAACGTTCTGCAAATTCGCCTGTTTCTGTGCTGGAGTACATTCCTCCCTTCCAGCGCATGACAAACTCATCCCTGTTCGGGATTCCCCTCCCCGAGACCGAAACCATCATGGGATGATACCCTTTCCATCCGCACAGTGAATGCACCATCCCGATCACTGTGGAATATGGCGGCAGAGGATATGTTCTTTCCATTCCTCCCACCCAGGGATGGATCTTGAATTGAGCCATGTCCATGTGCCCTACAAGTTTGACGCCTTTCATGCCTCGGCCTCCTCCCGGAATCCTTCGAGAATGCTTTCGTACAGCTCCTCGCTGATTTCCTCTTCCATGAGAGGCTTTCTGTTTTCAAATCCCACCTCATTATCCAGAGAGGCGTCAATGCTTTCCAGCGCCGCTTCACGATCAAAGCCCAGTTCCATAGCTTCATTCAGCAAATCAATTGTTTTCTTCATTGTTTTTTCTCCCTTTCTATGCTATTCTTTTTTTGTGAGGGGCGGGTTTTGCTCCGCCCCCTTTGTGTTTTGGCCGGCTACTTAGTCGGCCTTTTCTTTTGCCTTATAGGCATCTTCTCCGGTCACGATATAGAGGATATGATTTACAATCTCTGTATCGTTCCACCCTCTGGCTCTCAGGTCTAAAATTAACCTGGCCGTCTCGCTCATGTTCATGGCTTCCATTTGTTCTCCTTTCTCCCTTCCGGGTTATTGTCAATCGGTTTCCCTCTTGACAATTATTATTATAGTCCTTTTTTGGTTTATTGTCAACAGTATTTTAATCTTTTTTTGGTTTATTTTCTGTATACTTAATAATGTTGCCCGGCTGCATATCAAGCAATTCGCAAAGCTGTTCCAGAGTCTTAATTCCGACCATTTCTCCTTTTCTCAGCTTTTGCATTGCAGACTGGCTAAGAAGATTTTCCTTCAGAATTCTCGTGCTGTTATAGCCGGACTCCTTTAATGTCTCGATTACATTTATTTTATATTCAAGCATAGTAACCCTCCTTTTTCTTTATTGTAATGGTTCATATCTTTTATGTCAATAAAATAATCCAAAAAAAGTTTATTTTTCTATTGACATTAAACTATTTTTGGTTTATAATGATAATCATCAAGAAAACACCGGAGGAAACAACATGAAGGTATATGCGGCAATCGGACATTTCAGGAAGAGCAAAAATATAACAAGTGTTGCAATGAAAACCACAACCAAAAAGGATTTTGTTCAGAATTTATATGGGAATGAATTTGTTCCATATATAGTCATTACTGAACAAACGTTTGAAAAGCTTGGGAAATGTGATAGTTGGGAGCTTTTCAAACAGGTTAAGAAAATGACTACAAACTATCGTATATGGGATGATGTTACAGAATATCTGGAACAGTGTTTTGATATTCTTACCGACAGAATAAATGCTGAAAAATAATAAGAATCCCGTCCCGGCCGGGTAAAGCCGGGAGAAAGAAGGAAATATGAAAAAAGAAATAAAAATCGAATGGTGCAAAAATTTTATAAAATCCGTGTTTGATAAAATTCCATTTGAAAATGGCGGAATCGAAGTAAATTGCTTTTGGGAAAAAGCCGAAAAATCCGGGCTTTGGGTGAGAGGAACGTTTGGGAGTGCAATGAGTTTGGCGTTAGAGGAACTTACCACTGTTGAAATTGTGAATGGGGATAAAGGAGAATATCTTTATACTGTGTTTAG